>NZ_FUYA01000005.1 GCF_900167065.1 Desulfobaculum bizertense DSM 18034 | reverse complement strand
TAAAGCGGCTTCTTTCTCTTTCCCGTGCGTTGCCACCATTTTCTTTTTGAACGCTTGCGTTCAAAAAGAAAGGGTTGGAGCGCAAAGAAAAAGAACACACGGGACGCCCACTAGGCCAAAATTAAAGGGCCGGATGTAAGGGAAAGCCAACGGCTTTCACACATCCGGCCCTTTAATTTTGGGCGAAAGCGGGATTCCCAAGGGCCTCGTCCTTGGGCGGGGTCAAGGGGCAGCGCCCCTTGCAGGGTTTGGGGCAGCGCCCCAATAAAAAACAACATCCCGCCCTTTTGCTATTTGGCGTTATAGCGCTTGCTCACGACGTCCCAGTTAGCGAGGTAGTAGAAGATAGCCTGAACGTAGTCGCTTCTGCGGTTCTGATAGTCGAGATAATAGGCGTGCTCCCAGACGTCGACGACGAAGAGCGGCGTTTTGTTCATCGTGAGTGGCGTGTCGGCACCCTGTGTGCCAATGATGTCGATTTTTCCTGCCTTGTCTTTCACGATCCACGCCCAGCCACTGCCGAAAACGCTGGCCGCGGTAGCGATAAAGACATCCTGAAAGTGCGCAAGAGTGGAATAGGTTTCCATGAGGTCTGCGCCAAAGGCATCTGGGGGCATCCCACCGCCTTTCGCTTTGAGGCCCTGCCAGTAAAAAGTGTGGTTCCATGCCTGCGCTGCATTGTTGTAGATAGAGCGGGTGCTTTTGTTGCTGGCTGTGCTGCGAATAATATCTTCGAGGGGCATCTTGGCATACTTGGTGCCGGAAATGAGCGCGGCAAGCTTGGAATAATAGCCGAGGGTGTGCTTTCCGTAATGAAAGTCGAGTGTTTTCTGTGAGATGGCCGGGGCAAGAGATCCCTTGGCATAAGGGAGCTGCGGCGCTTTGGGTGCGGCATGCGCTTCCACGGCGGAAAAGAGGGGAGCACCGGCAAGAGCGAGTGACATCATAGCTGTCGCGCGAAGCATGTCACGGCGCGTGAGTTTCGTCTCGTCCATTCTATCCTCCTGCGGTTGAATATTGCCATGAGCATAAAGCATATTCGTGCTTTTTGCACTGACGCAGTGCGCAAAAGGGGACGCTCAAAAATACCAGGTAACCCAGCTTGTGACGTAGTCGGCCGGTTTCTGAGAAAAAGGCAGGCCGGGGATGGGGAAGCCCCCATATTCGGTGTTGGACGCGCCCCAGTTTAGCCCTGCCGTTGCGGTGAGCTGAATGTTGTCAGAAACATCATAGACAATGCGGGGAAGCCAGACACCGGACGGGTCGTCAAGATTCACAATGGCCGTGAGATACACGTTGAGAAGAGGGTGAAGCTCAATGTTGATGTTGCCGCTCCAGTACATGGAGCCGAGGGCAAAAAGTTCACCGCGAGCGATGCGGTCAGCAATGGCGGGATCCGTGAAGGGATCAGTGTAATCGTTGTCAGAAAGCCCGTTGTAATACAGTTCGGTGTAGCCATACCAGTTTTTGCCAAACCAGTTCCAGGAATAGTCGAGATTGGCTACTGCGGAAAGATAGGCAGAACGCCCACGGCTTGGCGTGTCGAGAAAGGTTCCTGTGACGTCGAAACGCCACGCCGCATTGCCAACGTAGCCAACCGCGCCGACTCCGGCAATGTAGTCCTCGTAATGGCGGGTCAAAATGATATCGAGGTTGGTGCTGTCGATGGGAATGCTGAATTTTCCACCAAGTGAACTTGAATCAAAGTCAGGCTCGCTTGTGTCTGGATTGCGTCGTGCAACATAAATGAGATCAAGCGCGTTCTCTGAGACAGGAACCTGAACGAGCGCGATGTCGTCGCCAAGCTTGTAATCCCGCTCCAGGTCGGTTGGTGAAAACGGGTTGAAGAGGTCCATAGGATTGAACGTAAAACCGTGGCCCCAGGTGACCGCCTGACGTCCGACGCGAATTTCGCCCCAGTCGGGCTGAAACGCGAGAAATGCCCGATCGAGCCGATGATAAAGAACAGTTCCGTCGTCCTCGTGAACTATGGCTGTGAGATCAACTAGCCTGCGGTCGTCATTGGGCGGAGAGAGTAGCCCATTTGGAAAGAGCGCAGGGTACGCATCCTTGAGTCTCTCGCCATCCTCCCGCGAACCGCCGCCAGTAAGCCCTGCTTCCCAGTGAATGATGGAATAGACGTGATCGCCGAAAAAAGTTTTGTTGTTGACGCGAGCCTCAAGCAGACCGTCATAGTTGGTGCCAAGTCCTACACTGTCGAGGGAGTCAAAGGCCGTGCCTTCCTGTGGAAAAAGCGCTCGCCCGTAGAGCTTTATGTGCCCTGACCATTCCATGTCGATGGAGGAAAGAGGGGAAGAGCCGGGGCTGTCTTCCTGTGCTGTGGCATAGGGGGCAGGGAACAGAAAAAGCCCAAGAGAGAGGGCGCAGAAAAAAACTCGTATGAGACGAAAAAGAGGAGAGATCGGCAAAGAAAACATGTGCTGTCCTATTTGCTTATGTCGTCGACAATCTGGCCGTCCTTGAGATGAATGAGCCGCCGGGCGTAGTCCATGACCATTTGGTCATGGGTTGAGAAAACAAAGGTGACGCCACGAGATTCGTTCATGTCACACATCATTTCGAGCAAGCCCTGTCCTGTTTTGGAATCGAGGTTTGCCGTAGGCTCATCAGCAAGCACAATGGTTGGGTTGGAGACGATGGCGCGGGCAACGGCGACGCGTTGCTGCTGGCCTCCAGAAAGCTCGGCGGGGCGGCGCGAATACATGTTGCCAAGACCGACGTCGTCGAGCACCTGACGCGCTCGATCGCGTCGCTCGGCGGTGGGAACACCCTGCATGAGCATTACGTATTCAACATTTTCCTGAGCAGAGAGCACGGGAATAATGTTGTAGGCCTGAAAAACAAATCCGATTTTGTGTAAGCGCATGTTTGCAAGCTTTGACTGGGAAAGGGCGGTGATGTCTTGGCCGTCGAGGAAGATTTGCCCGGCATTGGGGGCATCCAGCCCACCAAAGAGGTTGAGCAGTGTTGTTTTCCCTGAGCCAGAAGGCCCGGCAAGAGCTGCAAATTCTCCTGCGTTGATGGCAAGCGAAACCCCGGCCAAAGCGTGTACTTCGACTTTTCCTTGCAGGTAGGTCTTAACGACGTCGACAGCTTCAATGCTTTTCATGATCGATACCTCGCTTAGGTCTGGGCCATTGCCTCAATCGGAGTGATGCGGGCAGCTTTTATGGCTGGGTAGAGACATACCAGAATGCCAAGAATAAGAATGATGCCGTTAATGATGTAGAAATCCCTGAGGCTGAGCGTTGGGATAATGATGTTGGCAAAACCAAAGTATTCGGTTCCCTCGGCAAGAAACGAAATGTCGATGCCGCCTTGCAGAGACATGACTGTGGCAAGGCCGAGCAGGTCGCCAAGAGTTAGTCCGATGAGTAGCAGGATAACGCACTCGGTGAGTACGCCTCGAACTATCCAGAAGGGCTTCATGCCAAGTGCCTTGAGAAGGCCAAACTCCCGAATGCGCTCCATGACGGCCATCAGTGTTGTGTTGACGAGACCAAATGACATGGCCACAAACACAACAATGTACCACAGGATAATGAAAATATTGAAGATACCGAGGTAGCCAATGAGCAGAGGAAGCATGTCCTCCCACGTCAGGATGGTAGCCCCAGCTGGAAGATCAGGCGTGAGCGCTGCGTGTGTTGCTGGCACCTGTTCGATATCTTCGAGCTTAATGCAGAAATTTGTGACCGCCCCTTCGGCCTCGAGGAGGGCGCGGGCCGCGCTGAGTGAAATAAAGGCGTAGCGCTTTTCTGTTGCTTCCAGCTCGGCGCGGTAAATCCCTTTGATGCGAAAAGCTCGGGAGCTGGTTTTTCCACTGGCGTTTTGAGTCATGAGAACGAGCTTTCGCCCCAGACGAGTTTCCAGACTCTCTACAAGCCCTCGTCCGATGACGATGCTGTGCATGTCACCTGTCTCCAGAAGTTTCCCTTCTTCTGTTGTCCCGCCATAAAAAGAAAGCTTGGCTTCTTTGTCTGGTTCGATGCCAATGATGGAAACCGCTTCGGAGTTGTAGGCATTGGAGGCGATGCCGTTGACTTCGATGCGTCGGGCATACTGGGCAGAAGCCGGAAGCTGTTTTTTGAGCAAAGCTGCAATTTGTTCTGGGGCGTGAAGTCGGTTTTCGACGACAGGATCGTCCCGAAATCCCTGCTGCTGAATCTGAATGTGCCCCGTGAGTGTATTGAGGGCATTGGCAAGCATGGAATTGATGATGCCCCGGGCAAAGGCACCAAAGAAGAGCATGGACCAAGCGCCAATAATGACCGCGATGACGATGACAATTGTTCGCCGTGGGTTGCGCCAGATATTTCGCCATGAAATGAGCAGATTCATGCGCTCTCCTATGCCGCCCGCATTGCTTCGACAGGGTTCAGGCTGCGAACTTTTATGGCGGGGTACAGGGCCGTCATCATGGTGATGATGAAGACAATTGTTGGCCCGGCCGTGGCAGACAGGACTGAGAGCTGGGGCCGGATGACGCTGGGAATGCCGTATTGCCGAAGCAGACCTTCGGCTTCTCCCAGAGGAATGCCAGTGTGCGCGGCAAAAATGGTGACAGCACAGCCGAGGCCAATTCCAAGAAGCACGCCGCAAATGGTGAGCATTGCGGACTCGTACAGGAGCATTTTGCTTAGACGTCCCGGCTTTGCTCCAATGGCGATGAGGGTGCCAAATTCGTGAGTGCGCTCAAAGACAGCCATAATGAAGGTGTTCATGATGCTAAAGGCCACGACAATGATGAGGATGAGGTAAAAAATGATGCCGCCGCCAAGATCCATCTGAATGGACTGGATAAGGCCGGGGATCAGCTCGGACCAGGTCATGCAGACGAGCTGACGCTGGGGCTTATCTTTGGGAAGCAGGGTGGTTATGGCTGCCTGGGTTTCACGAACATGTGCGAGCGCATCACACTCGATGACAATCTGGTGCACGGCTCCACGCATGACAAAGATGTCCTGAAAGGCTGCAAGAGGAATTTGCACTGCACTTCGGTCGTATTCATCAACACCGGAGCGGAAAATGCCTTTGACTGTCAGCACCGTTGCCGCAATGGATCCGTCGCGGGCGTTTCCAAGGACGACCAGCTCGTCGCCGAGATGGATGTGAAGGTTTTTGGCGAGCAGGGCACCAACCAGTGCCTGAGTGCTGTCGTCAGGTGACAGATATTCGCCTTCGCGAATTGTGGAGGCGATGGTGGAAAGCTGGGCCTCGCGTATGGGGTCAATCCCTGTGACAAGTCCGCCGTAGGTGCGCTTTTCGGAAGAAAGCAGAGAAAAGCCGTTTGCCCGTACAGTACTGTTTTTTATGTGCGGGAGTGCGCGAAGTTGTGCTTCCAGCTCTTTGGGATTGCGTACAACTTTGCGCATTTTGTGGTCGCTGTTGTAGCCGTTGACTAAAATTTGCAGATGCCCGGTCTGGGATTTGACGACAGAAGTAATCATGGCTTCGTATGTCCCAAACTGAAAGGACAGCATAAAGACGAGAAGCATGCAGGCAAAGGCTATAGCGAGGAGCGTCAGGATTGTCCTGCGCGGATGTCGCCATATGTTCCGCCACGCCATGAGTATTTCCATAGTTACCTCAAAGGTTTTTTCAGGGCATTGAGCGTAAACAGGCTTTTTTTGAGCGGTACGTCAAAACTCAGGGAGTCATATTCGAGAAGCGTGTAATCTCCCTCGGATTCCGCGTCAGAGGAGCGCATAGTCCAGCGCGTGGGGAATGGTCTGCCGCCAAGCTCGGTGATCTTGTCTGTTTTCATTTCCTTGGCGACCTTGAGGTCTTCGTCGTGGAAGACCTGCGCCAGAAGAATGCCGTCATCGCGAATTGTTAATGTCTGCTGCCCCCAGATTACAGGAGCATCAGGCTTTGGCGTTGCGACAACGGTGTATATGGTGTGTCCGTTTTCTTTTTGGGTGGAGGCGATTTTGTGCGTGTAGTCGTTGAGAATGGAGTCGGCTTTCGAAAGATCATTGTTGGAAAAGTCTGAACCCATCCAAGACTGCGACATCATGGATGGAGGAATCTTGACGATGCGGTTGATTTTGGGATTATACGTCCACATTTCTGTACCGAGTTTGAGCGTTCCATTGTCTTTGTCTTTGGCTGGAGCAATGATTTTAAAGATGGAGTTCTCTCGGCCTTCGGTCCAGGCCTTGATGGTGGAGTTTCGCTCCCAGTCTTCGCGATGCACTTTCATGCGAATAACAGAGACGGAAGTTTTGCCTCGCATATAGTCCCAGGCTTTTTCGATAACCTGTGTTGCAGAAGGGGCTTGAGAAAGCGCCGTGGCTGGGAAGAAGACGGTGACGAGAAAAAGAATAATGGCGTATTTTCGCATTGGTTCCTCCTGAAAGCCGTCGGCTTATGGGCAGAGTTATATAAAGATACATTATCAGAAGATGGAGACTGAACCAATAAAAAAGGGGCTGCACCACGGTGCAGCCCCTTTTGTTGATGGATTTTTTTACGTTATCCCTGATTTTCCCAGTAATTGTTGACGAAGGCTTTGACCCGTCGCTGGATGCGTATGGTGCGGCCAAGGATTTCGCCAAGTGCAAAGAGGGCGACAGACAGGATGAACGAGAAGATGAGGGTGGCAACGCCGCCGAACATCATCAGAAGATCAAAGGTCTGGTCTTCGCCTCCTGTGCTCCAGAGCATGGCAATGCAGGCAATGGTGCCAAGAATCCAGGAAAGATGCGCAACCACGATAAGCACCTGTTCCATAGGGATACGGGCAACCGGGTTGAGCATTTTGTATCCGACAAAGTCTTCACTGCCGCATTTGGGGCACTGCCCGTAGCTTTTGCTAAAGGTCTCACCACAGACTTCGCACTGAAGCATCTTGGTGACTACGACGCGAGATGGCATTGTTTTTTCCTCCTGCGGCTAAGCTGCTGCGGCGTTAGAGAGTTCAGCTCGCTTTGCGCGCGGGCGCTGAATGAGCCAGATGAGACCCCAGATGAGCAGGCCGAGGGGGTAGACCCAGTAGCGCATGTCATGAGGGATGCCGATCCAGCTCGCAATGAGGTCCGGGCGCATGCAGAACAGTGTGACAGCCAGAAGCAGGGGGATTTCCCATGTCTTGTTCTTTGCGATGAACCAGCCCTGTGTTGCCGATGCAAAGGCAAAGTTACCGACGCAGGCCATTGCAAAGATGAGGAGACCCTGTGGCCAGCTGTTCACGTTATGCAAGATCAGGTCGTGGTTAAAGATAAACATGAAGGGCAGGATGGCGGTACGAATATCGTACATGAAGCCCTGAATGCCTGTCTTGATGGGCGGCGCTTCTGCGATAGCTGCGGCAGCGTAGGCGGCGAGACCAACCGGTGGGGTGTCGTCAGCCAGAATGCCGAAGTAGAAGCAGAAGAGGTGCGCTGCCATCAGCGGAACCATGAAGCCCTGCATCATGCCGAGTTCGACAATTGCCGGAGCGGTCAGGGATGCCATGACAATGTAGGTTGCCGTGGTGGGCAGGCCCATACCAATGAGCAGGCTTGCTCCAGCTGTGATGAACAGCATGAGCCAGATGTTTCCACCGGAAAGCTGATCGATAATGCTGGTGATGAGTCCGCCGAGGCCAAGGGCAACGATACCAACAATGATACCTGCTGCTGCGGTGGCCATTGCGACGCCAGCCATGTTTCGTGCGCCATCAGACAGGGAAATAAAGATGTCTTTCAGTCCCTGGACAAGAGCCGGGCGAATGCGTTCGCCGTTCATTTTGGCCTTGATGGGATGCTGGACCAGCATGATGAGCATCAGAACCATGATTGCGCGGAACGCTGCCATCTCTGGGGAGTGGCGAAGGGCAATCAGTTCGTAGAGCAGCATGCCAAGGGGCAGCATGTAGTGCAGGCCAGACATCAGGGTAGGAATTAGCGGTGGAAGTTCCTTGCGCGGAATGCCACGGAGTCCAAGTTTGCTGGCTTCAATGTGTGAAATGAAAAGCAGGGCAGCGTAGGAGGCAAAGGCCGGAACTGCTGCTGCCTTGACGACTTCGATGTATGGAACGTTGACGTACTCTGCGATGATGAAGGCTGCTGCGCCCATGATGGGCGGTGCAAGCTGGCCGTCAGTGGATGCGGCAACTTCAATGGCGCCTGCCTTGGTGGCAGGGTAGCCGACTTTTTTCATCAGCGGGATGGTGAAGGTACCTGTGGTCACGATGTTCGCGATGGAGGAACCAGAGACCATGCCGGTGAGGCCAGAGCCAAGGATTGCAGCCTTTGCCGGGCCGCCCTTGAATCCGCCAAGCAGACAGAGAGCGAGTCGAATAAAGAAGTTACCCGCACCAGCTTTTTCCAGCATGGTGCCAAAGAGCACGAAGAGGAAAACAATGGTTGCAGAAACGTCCAGCGGGATGCCGTAGATGCCTTCGGATGACATGGTCATCTGTCCGATGAAGCGGTTCAGGGAAACGCCCTTGAACGCAATGACATCTGGCATGTACGGGCCAAGGAATCCGTAGCTGATAAAGAACAGGGCAATGATTGGAAGTGCAGGACCAATGACGCGTCGGGTTGCCTCCAAAAGGAGAATGACGAGCATCAGGCCAAAGATCAGGTCGCGGATGGTTGGCATGCCGGACCGGAGCGCAATACCTTCATAGTCCAGAAAAATGTACAGCGCAGACAGGGCCGCAAATATACCAAGAATGTAATCAAGTATGGTGACTCGATGCATTGCAAGGAAGAAGCGCAGGTCAGGGCGCCAGTTTGGTTCAAATTTAAAAGTCGGGATGTTCAGATACACCAGAATAATTGCGAAAGCCAAGTGAATGGCGCGGATGTATATGGTGTCGACAATAAGCCAGCTCGCAATGGATAGCTGGAAGAGCGACCACAGGATGGCAATGCCGAGTGTGAGTTTTCCCGTTACACCGTAGGCGTCGCTTTGCAGTCCGTGTTCTGCTTCAGCCAGCCTTTGGGCGTATTCTACTCCCCGAATGGTATCGGGTTCACGTTGTGTGCGGCGGTCTGAATGATGAGCTGCCATACGAGTGTGAATCTCCTTCTTTGAAATCTGAAAATCAAGCTGACGCGGGGCGTACATCAGTACGCCCCGCTCAATGTTTGGGGCGCTGTCCCCAAAGTCTCTTTATGGTTTTGTCTGAGACAAATCCGTTATTTCATGAGCCCGGCTTCCTTGTAGTACTTGAGAGCACCGGGGTGGATCGGAGCGGTCAGACCCTGAAGCATGCCTTCTTTGGTCATGACCTGATATGCGGGGTGAAGCTTCTTGAACTCTTCGAAGTTTTCGAAAACTTCCTTGGTGATGGCGTAAACAACGTCGTCAGACACATCAGAGGAGGTCATCAGGGTTGCCTTGACGCCAAAGCCCTTGACGTCTTCGGTGTTGGAAGAGTTGGGGTAGAAGGCTTTGGGAACAACGGAAGGCGCGTAGTAGGGGTACTTTTTGTACAGCTCATCAATGCCTGTAACGGGCACGATGTGGACTTTACGCTTGCCAGCAGTTGCTTCCTTGATGGCACCGGAGGGGTGGCCAACGGTGTAGAAGAAGGCATCGATACGGCCATCCTGCAGCAGGCTCGGAGCCTCGGCAGGCTTAACGCCCTGTGCGTTCAGGTCGTCAAGGGTGATGCCCAGAATGTCGAAGAGGTCCATAGCGTTGGTGCGCTGACCAGAACCGGGGTTACCGATATTGACGGTTTTGCCCTTGAGGTCCTCTGGGCCATTAATGTTGGCGTCGTCAGCTGCAACGATGGTGACGGTCTCGGGGTGCAGAGCAAAAACAGCGCGGAGCTTTTTCTGCGGACCACGCTTTGCCCAGTCGCCCTTGCCGTTGATGGCGAGGTACTGGAGGTCGGACTGCACAATACCAAATTCAAGGTCGCCAGAAGAAATGGCGTTTGCATTAAAGATGGAGCCACCAGTGGATTCGACTGTGCAACGAATGCCGTACTCAGCACGCTTGCGGTTCACCATGCGGGCAATTGCGCCGCCAGTGGGGTAGTACACACCGGTCAGGCCGCCGGTTCCAATGGTCACAAACTGGGTTTTTGCCTGGGCTTCTGGTGCCTGAACACCAGTAACGACAAAAGCGAGAGCAAACGCACACGCTAGCATGAACCATTTTCGCATGAAGACCTCCTCAAGGGTGAGAGTTAGGGGGGTGATTCCAAATTTGTTTCTAATCTGGACTCGCGTGAACGAGCCTGGAAAGGCAAAAGGTTTTAACCTTTTTGTCAAGAGAGCAGGAAGGATAAGAAAAAATTTCTAAAATTTCTCAACTCGTCTCCCGGGTAGCTAGCAAATAATGTCAATTTTGGCAATACGGCCTGAGAGAAGAGTTGTCTTCCTGCTGCGTAAGTCGCTGTCTGTACTATGAGAGTAGTCTACGTATATATATCGTAAATAGGCGAAAGAGGCATCAGTAAATTACGGAGAAAAAGTATAAAAAGAATAGAGTGAGAATATAGAAAAAAAATGTAATATGGAATATTCTTGGAATACTGTAAGGGAGCCATGACTATTGCACATGTTCTCTGGAATACCTGTGAGAAAAATGCCCTAGAAGAACGGATGACGCATAAAATCTGTGCGTTTTCTGGATAGATTTAATGAAGCTAACTGCTTGTCGTAAGTGAATTTTTTTCTGTGCAAGTTTTGGCCTCCTCATGACGACGCTTATGGTAAAAATCTTATATTTCAGTATGATGTAATGTATAAGATTGTGCTGTGTCCTGTTTTTTTTGACAAAAAAGAGAGGAAACCATGAAGGATGTTCAGCTGCGCTCAGTTGAATCTTTCGTTCGAGATCATGAATCTGAGATGCTGGAGTTCTTACAAAAAAGTGCAGAAATACAAGCTGATGCTCTGAATGTGGCTGGAGTGCAGGCGCTTGCTGAACTTTTTGGCCCGGCGTTGAAAGAGCTTGGGTTTACGTTGCAGCGTGATTTGCAGCAGGAGTACGGACCGAGCATCATTGCGCGAAGGACCGCGCGTGAGGATATTTTTGCAGCCAAGGGGCAGGTGCTTTTGATTGGGCACATTGATTCGCCAACGCTTCGATCCTGGAATGTTTTTCCTGTGGTCAATGATGGGCGGGTGTTGAGTGGCTCAGGGGTGCTCGACATGAAAGCCGGGCTGGCCGTGGCGTTGATGGCCCTGCGGGCGCTGGCAAGTGTTGGCCTCTTGCAGGATATGCCGCTGACCTGCCTTTTGACAGCGGATAGCAAGGTTGGTGCTCCTGCATCGCGGGCATACATTGAAGCCGAAGCCAAGCAGAGTCTGTTTGCTTTTGGGTTTAGCTCTGGCGGTCGAGAGGGCGCGCTGGTGACAGGACGGGCCGGGCAGCGGTCTTATAGCGTGCAGGTTGAAGTTGAGCCGCCAGTGAGCCCAGAAGGCTCGCAGCAGGCCCTTGTGGAGATGTCTCATAAAATTATTGAGCTTTGGAAGCAGTCGCGCAGACAAGGAGACGGTCGTATTGTTGTTGATTTTGCCGATGGCGAGACCGGTGTGCTCAATCAGGGGAGTTATGCCCGGGCGATTCTGGAAACCCGTTTTATGACGGATAAGGGAATGGCTCATGCCCAGCACGATGTGGAAACGCTTCTGCATCAGCAGCATATTCAGGGGACGGCAACGAGTTATCAGGTCATGGGCGGGCGTCCTGTGATGCTCCAGTCTGGTGAAAATAGATCTCTTTTTGCTGTTGCTGACTGGATTGCCAAAAAGATGGGGATGCAGGTTTTTGAGCGGACACTGGATTTTGGTTCTGATGTGAATTTTGCCTCAAGCGTTGGGTGCCCTGTTTTGGATGGTCTTGGACCCGCCGGGTGGCTCGATTCCAAACGCGGAGAGTGCGTAAAACTCGAAACTCTGGGTGCTCGTGCGGTTTTGCTTGCTGGGGTTTTGCGAGAATGCTGGGAGCGCGCTGATAGCGGGACTCTCTACCCACTTTAAAGAAGAAAGCCCGGCCAGACCGGGCTTTTTCTATGCGAATAAATTGAGATAATTCTCACAAAGTATTGCTGAAACTATTGCGAAAAACAGTTTTTGGGTATAAGGGCACCATAGATAAGACATCCTGAAAAGACAATGTCTTGCTTTTACTGTTGTCTGGCAGTTCAAACTCTTCAAAGAGGACAAGGGCATCGTCTGAGTGCCGATCCTGCAATGCCGCTCGCAGGTCAGCATCACGACGCCGGGAAGGGGGACTGGTTTTCCCAGCTGGGAGCTGAGGAAACCTTTTTTGGACAATGCATAGAGGAAGCTTGTGGTGTGCGCCCGATTTTCGGGTGTGTGCCTCAGCTGTAATTATATCCCTATGGTGCATCATTGGCGAAATCCCATGCAACCTACTTGAACAGGAGACAGACAATGACCAAAGCTGGAATGGTTGAGCAGATTAAAGAAAAGGCAGACCTCCAGACAAAGGTGCTGGCAGAAAAGGTCTATGACGCAGTACTTGAGTCTGTACGGGACGCTCTCGTGTCCGGTGAGTCTGCAATGTTTACCGGCCTTGGTTCTTTCCGGGTCGTGCAGCGTGCAGAGCGTGCTGGAAGAAATCCCGGAACTGGTGAAGTTATCAGAATTCCTTCCTGTAAGGTTGTCCGGTTTACTCCGGGCAAAAAAGTTAAGGCTATGCTGAGCTAGGACGCCTTCTGAGGGGAAGGCTGCTCTTCATCCTTACTTTGCAACTGGAGTGCGGTTTCGCACGTGTGTTGCCGGGGAGCTGAGGGGAAGAAAGTCTCCATGCCGGAGTTCAGAGAGGGCTACTGCCGTGTGCAGGAGCCGCCTTTTGGGGAAACTTCCGACGTGGACGTTTTATCAGCACATGACGTCTTACGGTGCGTTTGGTGTATGCCAAGCGCACTTTTTTATGCGCTCTCGACAGCCTCTTCTTTTTGCGGCTCGAGGGCTTTTTTTATGCACAGAGCAAGGTCGTCCATGAGGATAGGCTTGAGCAGGAAGCCTCGAATACCAAGGCGTCGAGCTTTTTCGGCATTGATTTTTTCTGAATAGCCTGTGCAGACAATGATCGGAATTTCCGGGCGAAGCAGGTGAATCTTTTTCGCCAGCCGTTCACCCGTGATGCCGGGCATGGTCTGGTCGGTTATCACAAAGCGAAATGAATCGGGTTCGGTACGGAAACGCTCCAGCGCAAGGCGGGAGTCTGTCACGACGACAGGAGTGTACCCCAGTCGGCTCAGCATCTCCCCACCAATACTCGCCAGTTCTTTTTCATCATCAATAATAAGCACTCGCCCTGTTCCCTGCGCATCCTCCCGACGTACAAGAGGCTTGAGAGGGGCGGGCTGTGCATCGGGCACCACGGGCAGAGAAATATGGAAAGCTGCGCCGTGTCCGGGGTGAGATTCGGCGCGAATCTGGCCGGAGTGGGCTTTGATAATGCCGTGGGCCATTGCCAGTCCCATGCCCGTTCCTTCGGATTTTTTGGTCGAGAAGAAGGGGTCAAAGATGTTGTCCAGAATTTCTGGAGCAATGCCGGGACCCGTATCGCGGACGGTGATTCGGACCGCAGGGCTGGTCGAGCCATCCTCTGTGGTAAAGGTGTCATGAGCCAGTACAATGGTCAGGGTGCCGCCTTCTGTACTCATGGCCTGTGCGGCATTTGTACACAGGTTGACCAGCACCTGATGAAGTTGCGAGAGGTTGGCCATGACCGGATTTGTATCGTGTGCGATGGTTGTCACGATGGAAATATTGGAAGGCAGGGAAGCACGCATGAGCTTGCTCACTTCCTTGATGACGCTGTCGACATGAAGCGCCTTGAGGGAAACTTCTTCCTGTCTGCTAAAGGTCAGAATCTGATGGATAAGGTCTCTGGCACGGTTTCCAGCTGCAAGCACTTCACTCAGCCAGCGTCGGGCTGGATTCTTTTCAGGAATTTCTTCCTGACTCATCTCTGCATATCCCATAATAACGCCCAGAATATTATTGAAGTCATGGGCGATTCCACCAGCGAGCGTGCCAATGGCCTTGAGCTTCTGGGACTGGCGCAGCTGGTCTTCAAGCTGTTTTCTGCTGCTAATGTCATGTGCAACAATGACAATTTCCGTTGCGTTGGGCGTGTCGAGACCAAGAGGTGTAAACGGTGAGACCGTGACGAGAAAGTCTCCGCCAAGTCTGGGAATGTGCATTTCTTCTGCATCACCGTCGCTGCGGGCAAGCTCATGAATGCGTTCACAGAGCTGCTGAGAGTCTTCTTTTGTTGAACCGAAGACCGCGGCGCATCTTTTGCCAATAAGGTCGCGAGGGTGGACACCAAGGCGATTGGACAGGGCGACATTGAGTCGCCGAATGGTCATGTCCTCATTGAGAATCGCAATAATGTCAGGGATGCTGTCAAAGGTTTGCTCCCATTCCTGCTTGGCCCGGATGATGAGCTGTTCGCTTGTCTTTCGGCGGTGGATGTTTTCGACTGAGCCTTCAAAGAAGGGGACGCCGGTGTGGTCCTCAATCTGGAGAGCAGAAATGGATGCCCAGCGAAACTTGCCATCTTTTCGCAAAAGCAGCGTTTCAAATTCGCGGATTTCGTGATGCTTTTTGAGCAGAGAGCCAATTCGTGCCTTTTCGTCGGGGTGCAGGCTGGCGGAGCATTCTCCCCGCGCAAGGTTCTGTAAATACTCCGAGGCGGTCTGGAAGCCAAGTATGCGGGCAAAGGCCGTGTTGCATTCTGTTATGCGGCCTTCTGTTGTGCTGCGAAAAAGACCGACTGCAGAATTTTCGACGATACGGCGAAATTTGTTGCTGCTGAGCTGGTGTGTCTCAAGCTCCTGTGAAACATTTTTGCTTTTTTCGGCGCGGTTCAGAACGCGGAGTACCTGAAAGGAGAAATCAGGGCTTGAGGTGCAGAGAATTTCGTCGATGCCAGCGGCAAGAATACGTTCGGGATTTGCCGGGAAGTCAGAAGAATACAGGACAATGAGCGTCGTGGGGTAAAGTTTGAGGAAGGATTTGAGCGCGGTTTCGGGGAGTTGGGCCGGTGGGGGGCAAAGAAAAAGAATATCCCAGCGCTCCTGCAAAACACTTTTATCAAGAGTCTGCGGCTGGGACGCAAAGCATGTTTTTATGGCCCTGTCTTTGGGAAGTCGGGCGAGAAGGGGGTGAAAAGGCCTCCGTGGACCAAGAAAAAGAAGGCTGAGTTCTGTTGTCATCGTGTGTTCCATATTCAAGACCATAAATCTCGCAACGTATCAGTATACGTTGGCGTTTTGAGGCTGGCAGGTGAACGTGAAACACAGTTATCAGGTTTAAATTTATTCGTAAAATGCCGGGCAGAGGGAAATTCTGCCCGGCAGGATGTGCTGTGTTATCTGCGACGGATGATCGACATGTTGTTGAAGCCAAGCTCCGTGTGGAGTCTGCGCTTCAGTCGAACGGCACGTTTGCGGCGCATGAAGTCACCTGCCGTGACGCGAAAAACTTTTGCCCCATTTTTCCGGTACCCTTTTTTGACATAGGCATCGATGCCGTGTCTGCGGATACGGTTGGCAACCTTTTTAGCATGATATTTGGAGTGCCAGGACCCAATGTAGACGGAGAAGACATCCACGGCGCCAACAGGAGCCGGGCGCATGTCTCGTCGGACTTCATTGAATGCAACGGTGTATCCTGTTGCCAGTGCCTGATCGATAATGACTGTTCCCGCAGCAGAGATGGTGGGGTGGTGCGCCTGTGCTGAACCTGGGACGAGGAGCGCTCCCAAACCTGCCATGATGGCGAAAAGGGAGCAGAAAAAACTCTTTTTGAGCAAGGTGAGATCTGTTTTTTTCATAAGCCTGTACATATCTTTTGTGCAGATTGCTCCGCGTTATCGGATGAAACGTCTGCATGCAGTGATTCGCGTCTTTTTTATGCTGCATACCGCATCTTGTGCAGAACGTCCTGTATGAGGGCGCTTTGTGAAATATCATGACGAATTCTCAATGCGTTTTTTAACGAATGAAAGAGAAAATACCTGCTTTTCTTTTTCGTGAGATGTCAGTGACGTTTCGCAAAGGAGGCAGAATTTCGAAATGTAAATCCTGTCAGTTGCATTCTGTACGGAGGAGTGTGGGTATGGGCAAGCTTGTGCGACACTTTGCACGAAAGATATGGAGAGTGAGGAAAATGTGGTGGAGTTGCGGGGATTGAGGGGGACTCTTCAACTCCACCACATTTCTCGCTTCACGCCCGGTGCGTTGAGCGATTCCTCTTACAGGAGGCGTAAACCGGGTCTGATCGAGGGGGATGACCCGGCAGACGCCCTAGCCGTAAGTACATGATTCACTGGAACAGACTGCAAGTGGGGAGAGAGGGGTTACGGCAGTCTGCGGTGAATCATGCAATAAAAGGGTTTGGATGCGACTCCAAACGTTTTCAATGTGGTTGCGTTGACCACATGAAAGGCTGTCAATGTTTCTCTCGAACTCAGGAGTTTGTGAGTCGGGAGAGGCTGAAATGTGCTCTTCAGCGACATTCGTTTTCTCATACAGCATATGTTGTGCCAGAGCATTTCATATCGGGAAAATATTGATCTAATCATTTGAAATATATTGAATAAAAAATATATTGAATTATGAGTGGTGCCTTGCGTACGCAAGAAGTGGTTTTGTGCTTCGCGAAAAGTCTAAAAAAATTAGAAAAAAGTTCGTGGGAGAAAAACCGCTGAAGCCGGGAAGTTGTGTCGTGCTCACGACTTTAGCCCTTGCTTGTGGAAAATATGTAAAGTCTAAAAAAAATAGAGTGGTATCAAGCTGGAATATTTTGGAAATCTTGCAAAAATGAGGAGAGCCACGGCTTCCGTGCGTTTGGGAAGGGTGTGGCTCTTTTTTTGTGGAGAGAATCAGGAGAGAAAAAGTCTAAAAAAATTAGACAAATGATTTTTTAGATGGTTCTGCGCTTAAAGGTCTTGGAGTCAAGATTGTGCTTTTTGAGCTTGGCCCAGAGGTTTTTGGGCGTCAGTCCCAAAAGTCCAGCCGCTTCGGTCTGGTTCCCCTGGGTTCGGCTTAGGGCTTTGAGGATGAGCTGGCGTTCAAAGGTGTTCACTGCCTTTTTGAGGTTGAGCGTATCCCCGGTGCTTTTTGTGGAAGGAGTTTTGTGCCCAAGGGCTTTACGGATATCGTCTGCGGTCAAGGTTTCGCTGGGGGCTGAAATCGCGGCGCCTTCCAGAATGTTTGCGAGCTGACGGACGTTGCCCGGCCATGTGTAGGTACACATGAAACTCATGGCTTCTGGGGTGACTTTGCGAATGTATATGCCAAGCTCGTGGTGAATCCGCTGGAGAAAGCTTTCGACAAGAAGCGGGATGTCTTCGGAGCGGTTTCGCAAAGGGGGCAGGTGAATGGACGCGACCTTGAGCCGGTAATAGAGATCCTCTCGAAAAACTTTTTCCTTAATGCGTTCTTCAAGGTGCTGGTTCGTCGCTGCAATAATGCGAACATCAACATCAATGGGACGGGAACCGCCAAGGCGTTCAATCTGTTTTTGTTCAACAGCGCGCAGGAGCTTCGGCTGGATAGACAGCGGCATGTCACCAATTTCGTCAAGGAGGATTGTTCCGCCCCGCGCCAGCTCAAACTTGCCGGGCTGGGAGCTGGTCGCTCCAGTAAATGCGCCTTTTTCGTGTCCAAAGAGTTCGTTTTCAAAAAGATGCTCTGGAATAGCGGCACAGTTGACCTTAATAAAAGGGCCATTCTGCCGGGAGGACAGCTCGCGGATGGTGTCTGAAATAAGCTCTTTACCTGTTCCAGATTCGCCGGTGATGAGAGCTGTGGTGTCCAGTGGTGCAATTTTTTCAATTCGGGAAATAACTTCGGTAATTGGGGCGCTGTGTCCAATGATTTTGGATATGGGACCCGTGCTGCGAAGCGAATGCCGGAGTGAAAGCACTTCCTGCTGGAGGCGGCGCTTTTCCATTGCGCGGTGAACGACAATGCCCAGCTCTTTGAGGCTGAATGGCTTTGAGAAAAAGTCGTATGCGCCGAGCTGTACAGCGCGCAGGGCTGTTTCTTTGGAAGAAAAGGCAGTCATGACAATAACATCCGTTCCCTGCCCAAGCTTCAGAAGCTGAGGCAGGACGTCGACCCCGGAGAGTCCTGGGAGTTTTACGTCTGTCAGGATGAGTGCAAAACGCTGGGTTTTGAGTTTTGCAAGGCCTTCTTCTGCGGAAACAACGCCCGTGACCTTGTAGGATTTGGCTTCGAGAGCTTCGATGAGCATGCCTCGAAAAGCTGCATCATCTTCAATAAGGAGAATATTTTCTTGAGAGGTAGTCACGCTCGAACTGTACATGCAGCATGGGGCAAAGACAATGGCCTGCACACGCACTTTTTTTTGGAAAAATTCGTGTTTGCGTGTACTGTGTGCTGGTCGAATGTATAACAAAAAGCTTTAGCTGAGGAGGGGGAGAACCCTTGAGGAAATCTTATCTGCTGCGCGCTTTTGTCGTGTGTCTGTGTCTGACTGTGTTTGGAGCCGGAAATGCCTTGGCAGCCGGTGGTCAGGAAGGCACACAGCCTACATCAATTTTTGGTGCTGATGTTGGCCCGGTGAAGCGTCCGACGGCCTCGCTGTCTGTTTCAACAGGTCTGGTTTCGGATGCGAAAATTGAAGGAGACGAGGGGAAAACCAGTGTCGCCTCTGCCCGGGCAACACTGCGCTACAGCAATTTTGCTCTGACGTATAATGTCGCAAGCTATGGCTGGGATGACGAGGAAGACATTCCGTTTTCCTACCGTGACGAAACGCCGTGGAAGGCTCTGCATTCCGTGACAGCTTCGTACCGGAACGAGATGCCGCTGACCGAAAAACTGACGCTGTTCGGTTCGCTTGCGGTGTCATCGTCTTTTGAAGAAGAACTGTCTGACTCCTTTGGCGGAAGTGTTGCTTCTGGCGTCTCATATGCGATTACAGACGACTGGAAAGTGCTTGGTGGCGTCGCTCTGACAGCACACCCCATTGGTTTTGGTGTGCGCCCGGCTCTTGGCCTTGCGTATCGCACCCCCAGAAGCATGGGCTTTTCTCTTGCGCTTGGTACGCCTGTGAGTTCTGCAAGTTACAGATTCTCCAAAAGCTTTGCGCTTCGCGCTTCGGCATCTTTGGTGGGTGGCACCTATCGGCTGCGGGATGACAGCCCGGTGCGAGAAAAAGGGTATGTTGGAATTTCAGGCCTGTCTGCAGGGCTGTATGCCATGTGGAATCCGCTTCCGAACCTTTCGGTTATGGCAGGCCCAGACTGGCACTTTAATCGTGAGTACACCTTTTATGATGACGATGGTGACGAAAAGGATTCCTATGACATTGACGACACCATTGGCGCGACGCTTCGCGTGAACTGGGGATTCTAGAATATTCTCCAGCAGAGGCCTCTTTGTGAAAGGGGCCTTTTTTTGTGCCCATAGACTGGGGAAAGGGCATGCTCCGGAAGAATAATGAGGGAGAAAAATCAAAAAGACTGGCTGTTTTGCTTGGCAAAATATCCCAAGCTATTATGATAATGCAACGCAACTGAAAAGAAAATTGAGATGTGTCAGTGCTGAGAGTTTGAACGAGGACATCAGAAGAATGCAGAGTCGAAAAAGATCGAGGAGCAAAAGACTGTTCGTCATGCTTGTGCTCCCTGTGTTGATAAGTGTTTGTCTCGCCTGTGTGACCCAAAAATCTGCTTTCGCAGCCCGAACAGTTGTTGTCGGGGTACTTACTGATGGTCCGTCACCCTTTGCTGAACGTTTCTTGCAGAGCATTCAGCAGGAAACCCGTGCGCTCGGTGAAGATGCGTTTCGCATTCAGTGGAAGCTCGCTCCGGCATTTGATGCCGGATGGGATGCCTCCAGAACTCGAAAGACACTCCGCGCTGCACTCCGAGATCCGCAGGTCGATATTGTCATGACGCTGGGGGCGTTGCAGGCACAGTCAGCGGCAACCGCGGCATTTCCCTTTTCCAAGCCCGTGCTCACGGGACCTCTTTTTGACGAGCAAGTCCTGAAAAAACTCCCCTATAAAAACGATAGATCACTCAAAGCAAATTTTTGTCCTGTCGTTGTTGAAAACCGTGTGCGGCGAGACATTACGGCGTTCAAGGATCTCGTGCCGTTTTCTCGGCTCCATGTGTTGATTCAAAAAGAATTTGTGGGGAGTTTTGTCGGGCTGGATCGCCTTGTTCAGGACTATTGCGCGCTTTTTGGAATTGGCATTGAGTTCATCCCGGTGGGGCAGAATCTTGATGATGTCATGCCCCGGCTGAGTTCTGATGTGGAAGCCGTGTATGTCACTCCCCTTATGCGCGTGCCAGAAAATGCGCTACATATTCTTGTGGAGCAGCTCAAGGCCCGTGCGATTCCTTCGTGGTCTTTTCTGGGGAAGGAAGAAGTCGAGGCGGGCATTTTGGCAGGCCGAACCAGCTACTGGGGGGCACACCTGAGCCGACGGATGGCCCTCAATATCCACGACATAGCAGCGGGGCGTTCTGCCCGGTCCCTTCCTGTGCTGCTTTCTGAAGAAGACCAGCTTTTTTTGAATATGAATACTGCTCGCGATATTGGCTTTTCACCAAAATACGCCGCGCTTCTTACGGCAAACCTTGTGGGACAGGCGGACGATGATCTGCTTGGCACGCCTTTGGACCTTGCTGAGGCCATGCGCATCGCCGGACAGCAGAATGTGTCGTTGCGGGAAGACCGGGCCAAATATGAGGAAGTGCAGGAAGATAGACGTCTGGCTCGCAGTCAGCTTTTGCCCCAGCTTGGGGCCTCGGCGCGGTACATTCAGATAGATCAGGATATATCACGGGCAAGTCAGGGGCTTATTCCGTGGGACAGAACAGGTGCTGGCCTTGCTGTGTCTCAAATGATTTTTGATGACGCTGTGGTGAGCCGTTTTCGTGCTGCACGTCGGAACGAGCATGCAGAAAAGGCATTTCAGGCTTCGAAGCGCCTTGATGTGGTGCAGCAGGCTGGGGTTCGCTATCTCCAGCTTCTTTCGGCGCAGGCGCTTTTGTCCATTGAGCGCGATAACTATCAGCTGATTGTGCGCAATCTGGATATGGCCCGCGTGCGACGAGAGACTGGTGTTTCTGGCCCGGAAGAAGTGTATCGCTGGGAGGCTGCGCTTGCGGAGAGCAGGGCGCGGGTTATTCAGCGGCGGGCAGATATTCAGGCCGCACAGTATGCCTTGAATCAGGCTCTGAACCAGCCGCTTACGACGCAGTGGCAGCTGAAGGATATGAGTGCGGATCAGGCTCGGCGGGCTTTTTTTGATGTAAAGGCTGAAACAATTGGCAGTTCGTTATCACAGCTTGCCCGGCTTTCGGACCGGGCTGCAAGTCTGTCTGCGGAGCGGCCTTCCCTTAAAGGTCTCGAACTTTTGGTTGAGGCGCAGGATATTGTTGCCTCGCAGAAGGCCCGGCAACGCTTTGTCCCGTCGCTCAAGGCCGGGGCAATGTATACACACGAAATTGATAAACATCAGGTTGATGGTGCTTTGCGGCGTAATGATCCAGATGATCTTGAGGATGTCTGGGCCTTTGGCGTTACAGCAGAGCTGCCACTCTTTGCGGGTGGGGCGCTGAGCCATGAACAGGACAGGGCCAATGCTGTTTTGCGGCAGGTCAAGGCGCGGCGAGAACGCCTTGTCCAGCTTGCGGCGCAGCAGGTGCGAACCGTGATAAGTCGCATGAGTCAGTCATATCCCAATATTGAGCTGTCTGCCCTTGCTGCGGACCGTGCCCGAAAGAATCTTGGGGTGGTGCGCGACAAGTATGCGCGTGGAGCTGTAAGCATTCTGGAGCTTCTGGATGCGCAGAACCAGTCGCTTGTCCAAAAGCAGGCTGCGGCCATTGCTGTCTATGAGTATGTGCGGGACGTTTTGGATTTCCAGCGTGCTCTTGGCTGGTTTGAGATTGATGCCACCCCGCAGCAAAAACAGGAATTTTTGTCACGGCTGGGAGCTGTGAAGAAGGAGTAAGCGCAGATGAAAGCTCACAAGAAATACTTTGGAGTGGTGCTTTGTGTACTGGCAGCATGTGCAGTGCTTGCCGGGTGCTCCGAGGATGCTCCCAAGCGAAAGGCAGTGATTCGTCCTGTTGTTGCGATTCGGGTTCCAGACCCGGAAGCATCACGGACGCGTGCATTTCCCGGTACTGCTCGAGCGGCAATAGAAAGTCGCCTAAGCTTTCGGGTTGGTGGCGAAATTATCAAACTCCCGGCCAAGGTGGGCATGAAAGTTCGCCCCGGTGATCTTGTGGCTCGCCTTGACCCGACAGACTATCGCCTCAAGCTGGGGCGGGCCGAAGCCGCTACGGCCGAAGCCGCCGCTGCCTTGGCGCAGGCCCGGTCTGACTGGGAACGGACTCGTGCCCTCTATGAAGTTGGGAACGCATCCCGGCGCGACTTAGACCGGGCACGGGCGCAGTTTGACGCGTCGGCGGCGCAATATCGGTCGATCAAGAATATGCGGAATCTGGCAAGCCAGCAGCTCAAGTACACAGAGTTACGTGCTCCTGTGGCTGGCGCTCTTGCGGAGGTGCCTGTCGAAGTGCACCAGACCGTGGGCGCAGGGCAGCCAATAGCAACGCTGACTGCGGGGTCCCGGCTGCAAATGCAGACTGGTGTGCCAGATACACTTATCGCCAAGGTGAAAACTGGTCAGCCTGTCAAGGTTCGTTTTGATGCGCTTCCGGCAGAACTCTTTGCCGGAGAAGTGATCGAAGTAGGTGTAGAAACAGGGACGGTCTCGACTTTTCCGGTCAAGGTTGCTCTCAAGGAACAGGACGGGCGCATTCGGGCCGGTATGTCTGGTGATGTGATGTTTTCATTTGCGGCACAGGGGGACCCTGTGCTTGTTCCGGCTGCGGCGAGTTTTAGCGGAGCAGATCACGTCCTCCGGATGTGGGTTGTAAATGAGGCAGACAAGACCGTCTCAAGCCGAAAGGTTCGGCTGGGTCGGCTCAGTGCTCAGGGCGTCGAGGTGCTGGAAGGTCTTCACCCCGGAGACATACTTGTGATTCGTGGCGTCCACAGTATTCAGGAAGGACAGAAGGTGAATATTGAGCTTCGCAGTGCGGAGGTACGGCCGTGAATCTGGCAAAGTGGTGCCTCAAAAATTCTCGAACCGCACTTGTGCTGTTTGTCTTGCTCGCGGCCTCAGGGATGTGGTCGCTGGTGAATATGTCCAAGCAGGAAGACCCGAAGTTTACAATCCGGGTTGCTCTGGTGGTGACGGCATTTCCGGGGGCTTCTCCGCAGCGGGTGGAGGAGCTGGTAACGCACACCCTTGAGGAAAAGGTGCGGGACATGCCGCAGGTGCACCGGCTCAAATCCCAGTCGCTTGAAGGTCTGTCGATTCTCGAAGTGGAGTTTTATGATGGCATACGGGACATGGAACCCGTATGGCGAACGCTCCGGAACAAGATTGACGATGCTCAGCCCTCATTGCCAGAGGGGGCCATGCCTTCAATGGTCAATGATGAATATGGTGATGTCTTTGGACTTTGTGTTGCCCTGACGGGTGATGGATACACGTATCGGGAACTCAAGGACGTGGCAGACAGCACCCGCGATGAGCTTCTCAAAATAGACATGGTGGGGAAGGTTGAGCTGTGGGGCGTTCAGGATGAGCGTATCTATGTCGATTTTTCTAACGCCCGTTTGGCAGCTTTGGGGATTTCTCCCTTTCAGCTGGCGCAGGTTATAGATGCCCAGAATACAATCAAACCCAGTGGTCACGCCCGGCTTGGGCCGGAGCGAATTGTCATTGAGCCAACTGGTGAGTTTTTGTCTGTTGAGGATATTCGGCAGCTGAGTGTTCGCCTTCCGGGACAAAAAACCGGTGTCGCGCTGTCTGACATTGCGACGGTAACGCGTGGCTTTGTGGATCCGCCCTCCCGAATGGTGCGCTATAATAGCAAGCCCAGCATTCTGCTCGCCATATCAATGGCAGAAGGCGGCAATGTTCTGGAGCTGGGGCGGCAGGTCTGTGCTGAGCTGGATACCTTGCAGCAGCGCGTGCCTCTTGGCCTAACGTATACAATGGCGCTGTATGAACCAAGCTACGTCAAGAATGCACTGGGTGATTTTGGAATCAATCTGCTGGAGTCTTTTGTCTTTGTCGTGGTTGTGATGCTGGCTTTTGCGGGCTTGCGCACAGGGCTTGTGGCTGGAGCGCTGGTTCCAATGGCGATGCTTGGCTGTCTTGCTGTGATGCCGTTTTTTGGGGTTGGACTGCAACGTATGTCTATTGCCTCGCTGATTATCTCACTTGGTATTCTGGTGGATAACGGCGTTGTGGTGAGTGAAAATATTCTGGTTCGGCTCGCAGCAGGAGAGGAGCGCGAAAAGGCCGTACTCGCTGCGGTCCACGAACTGTGGATGCCGCTTTTGGCTGCGTCGCTTACAACGATTTTTGCCTTTCTCCCAATCCCTTTTGCTCCATCGAAAGTTGGCGAATACACCTTTGCGCTTTTTGTGGTTGTGAGCTGCACGCTTTTGGCGTCGTGGCTTTTGTCTCTGAGCTTTATTCCGATGCTGTCAATGAAGGTGCTCCAGCCCCGGCATACGGTGCAGCATTTTGATAACCGCTGGTACAGGGCATACCGCCGTGCGCTGAGCTGGGTGCTCAAGCACCGGGCGGTGTTTTTGTCTGGTGTTATTGTGGCCTGTGCTGTGAGTGTGCTTGGTTTTCAGCTTATTCCGAAGATATTCTTTCCGCCTAACGAGCGCGACCAGTTTATCGTGAATTTCTGGCAGCCATATGGTTCGGACATTCGGACAACCGCAGAGCGGGCAGGGCGGCTTGAGGCGTTTCTGGAGCAGGACGAGCGGGTACGCAATGTCCTGACTTTTGTTGGCGCAAGTGGTCCCCGCTGGTATTTGCCTCTGCATCTTGAGACTGGCGCGCCGAATTTTGCGTCGCTTGTTGTGCAGATCAAGGACCCCAAGGATGTCCCTCAGCTGATACCTGAGGTGCAGGAGGTTCTTGATTCGAAGTTCCCAGATTGTCGCCACTCGGTAAAGCGTCTTATGTTTGGGCCGCCTTTTGGCGCACCTATTGAAGTTCGTATTTCTGGACCGGACATTGCGACGCTGTATCAGTTACGGGACAAGGTGCAGGGGGAACTGCGGCAATGTGATGGCGTTGTTTCGATTTGGGATGACTGGGGCGAATGGACAAAGAAGCTTGTCGTGGATGTGAATCAGGAAAAGGCCCGGCAGGCAGGGCTTTCTAGCGCCGACGTTGCGCTTTCGCTGCAAACGCACATGTCCGGTATGCCTGTGTCGACGTATCGCGAAGGTGATGAAGCAATTCCGATTCTGTTGCGCTCCGAGGAACGAATTCGTGAGAATTTGGGGCGTCTGGAAGGTTTAAATATTTATTCCTACGCCACGGGCGCGTCAGTGCCGCTGATGCAGCTCGCGCGTCCGCATCTGGTTTGGCAGCCACCGAACATTCGGCATCGTGACGGTGTCCGAACGATAACTGTGCAGGCCGACATTGAAGGGGGTTATGCGTCGCAGGTTTTGGCGGAACTTCAGCCTCGGTTGCGAAATTTACAGCTTTCTGACGCATGGCCGGGCGGCTATTCGCTGGGCTATGGCGGTGAGGAAGAGGTGAGTAGCGAGTCCTCGGCATCCATCTTTGAGAATCTCCCGCTCGCTATGGGGCTTCTGGTTCTTGTGCTTGTGGGGCAGTTCAACTCAATTCGCCGGCCGCTCATTATTGTGCTGACACTTCCGCCCATGATGGTGGGCATTACCTGGGGAATGCTGGTCACCCGCTCTCCATACGGGTTTATGGCAATGCTGGGAATGATTAGTCTTCTCGGCATTATAGTGAACAATGCCATTATTCTCATAGATCAGATCGAGCGTTTTCGTGCAGATGGTGTAGTGGGGCAGGATGCTGTTGTGTTGGGTGCACTCAAAAGGGTACGACCAATATTAATGACAACGACAACAACAATAATTGGCATGATACCACTTTCTTTGCAGGGTGGTGAGTTGTGGCGCCCTATGGCAAACTGCATTATCTCAGGACTTGCCTTTGCAACTATTTTGACCCTTCTCTTATGTCCGGTGCTCTATTCACTCTTCTTTAAGCTCTCTTTTGAAGGATGGACGTGGTCACCGAATATTTTATCTCAGGTGCAGGAAAAAAAGATCGATACGAAATAGGCCTTTTGAAGGCATAGAGCACGAGAAAAATAAAAAGATATGAGAAAAAATCATTTTGCAATCACAAACTCTTTTCCTCATCAAAAAAATGAAGAATTAGAATGCGGCTTATGTAGTGAAATGTTGGGCGCTGTGTAGACAAAACTGTGCCTTTTGCAGTATCCCTGAACTGTTCACATATACCGCATAAGAGGAAGAAGAATGGATACACAAGTTTTCTTTATCGAAGGAGATGGTATCGGTCCCGAGGTCTGGGCAGCAGCCCGCCCCGTGCTTGATGCCGCTGTTGCCGCGTCTTATGGTGAAACTCGCCGCCTGAACTGGGTGGAACTCCTCGCAGGTGAAAAAGCTTTTGCCGAAACAGGGGAGTATCTGCCGCAGGAAACGCTGGAAACATTGCGTGGTGCGCGCCTCGCCATGAAAGGCCCGCTGACAACCCCTGTGGGCAAAGGTTTTCGCAGCCTTAATGTGACCATGCGCCGCACGCTTGATCTCTATGCATGTATTCGTCCTGTTCGCTACATCGAAGGTGTTGAATCTCCCCTCAAGCATCCTGAGAAAGTCGACATGGTGGTCTTTCGGGAAAATACCGAAGACGTGTATGCCGGTATTGAGTTCGCCTCAGGTTCAGATGAAGCCCGCCGTCTCATTGCATTTTTGCATGATGAGCTTGGTGCTGATGTCGATTCCGCCTCTGGTGTTGGCATTAAGCCTATTTCCAAGTTTCGTTCGCAGCGCCTTGTGCGGCAGGCCATTGACTTTGCCCTTGCGACCAAGCGCGAAAGCGTCACCCTGGTGCACAAAGGCAACATTATGAAATACACGGAAGGTGCGTTTCGTGGCTGGGGCTACGAGCTTGCCGAAGCTGAGTATTCTGGCCGTGTGCGTCTGGCAGATCAGCCCGCAGAGCAGGGACCTGTCCTCATGAAGGACTGCATTGCTGACGCAATGTTCCAGAATGCCCTCCTTTATCCCGAAATGTATGACGTCCTCGCGACCACCAACCTTAACGGTGATTATCTTTCGGACGCCCTTGCCGCGCAGGTCGGTGGACTCGGACTCGCTCCCGGTGTGAACATGGGCGACACCCTCGCGCTTTTTGAGCCAACGCATGGCACTGCGCCCGCTATTGCAGGCAAGGATATTGCCAACCCCGGGAGTCTTATCCTCTCCGGTGCGATGATGCTTGAGCATGCAGGGATGCCAGAAGCCGCGCGTTGCGTTCGGCAGGCTATGAACTCTGTCATTATCGGCAAGCAGGTGACTGTCGACCTTGCGTCGCAGATCCCCGGTGCTCGCACTCTTGGGTGTGCTGCTTTTGCTGAGTTGTTGCTCAAGGCTGTGCAGGGCATGGGAAGATTGGGGGCCAGCCCCCAAACCCCCGCGTAAGGGAATGATTCCCTTACGTATCCTCATCGAGTTTAAAAGCCGTTCAAGCTTCGCTTGGACGGTTTTTAAACTTGTTGGGGCTAGCGTCGAGAGCCTCTTTCTCTTTTTCGTGCGTTGCCACCACTTTCTTTTGAATGCCATATGGCATTCAAAAGAAAGGAATGGATCGCAAAGAAAAAGAACACACTGGGTGCCCCCTAGCTAAAAAAATAGGGCTGATGGAGAGGAAAGCGAAGCTTTCATCCCATTCAGCCCTATTTTTTTTAGCTAGAGCGGGATTCCCAAGGGCCTCGTCCTTGGGCGGGGTCAAGGGGCAGCGCCCCTTGCAGGGGTGCGGGGACAGCGTCCCCGCCCAAACACCCCTCCCCGCCCCTCACGAGCGGCTCAAAGCGCTAGGGGTGTGCGCTATTTCGAGCCGTAGCCGCCGCCGCCGGGAGTTTCAATACGTACCCGGTCGCCGGTGTGGAGTGTTGCGTGAAATTTTCCAGGACACTCCTCAACGCTGCCACCTTTGCGACAGATGAGGTTCTTTCCTGGAACGCCAGCATCTCCTCCATGTAGCCCATAAGGTCCTGCTACCCGCCTTTCGGAAAGGACAGTCATTTCACAGCTAGATAGCAGTTCAATCTCTCGAACAAGCCCATTCCCGCCATTGTGCTTCCCTCTGCCGCCAGTCTGTGGCCGAACAGAATACTCCGTGACCCGGAAGGGGTAGGCATACTCCATTGCCTCGACGGGTGTGTTGAGGGTGTTGGTCATGTGCGAATGGACGGCACTTTCACCACCGCGAGAGGCGCTCGCTCCTGTGCCGCCTGCGAGAGTCTCATAATAGGCAAATGGAGTGCTGGTTCGCTCGTCAATGCCTCCAATGGCGACATTGTTCATGGTTCCCTGACTCGCAGCAGGGATGCGAAGGGCGAAGTCGCCTTTGGCCTGCGCAAGGGCGCCGAGAACGACGTCCACAATGCGCTGTGACGTCTCGACGTTTCCGCCTGCGACGGCTGCGGGCGCTTTGGCATCAAGAACTGAGCCTTCGCGAGTCAGAACCGTAATGGGTCGGAGACATCCTGCATTCGTAGGAATTTCGCGATGCACGAGACAGCGGAAAACATAGAGGACGCAGGAAACCGTGATGGCTCGCACCGCGTTGACGCTGCCGCTGACCTGATCGGCGCTTTTGGTAAAATCGAGAGTCGCGCTGTCGCCTTCGACTGTGACAGTGGCAGAGATTTCGACATCCGTGCAGTCAACGCCGTCGCCGTCAAGACAATCGCTAAAGGCGTACGTGCCATTGGGGATTTCACTGATCGTGGCTCGAAGAACGCGCTCGGAATAGTCGTTCAGGGCTTCTGCATAAAACTGAACCATTTCCAAACCATACTTGGCGAGAAGCTCCTCCAGACGGCGTGTTCCGGTGATGTTTGCCATGATCTGGGCAGAGAAGTCACCTTCGCGCTCGGCGGGGGTCCGAACATTGTTCAGAATGAGACGCATAAGCTCCTGATCGATCTCACCTTCGCGAACAATGCGGACGGCCGGGATGATGATGCCTTCCTGAAAAATGGAGGTCGAGAGGGGCATTGAGCCAGAAGTCATGCCGCCAACGTCAGCATGATGGGCACGGTTTGCCACGTAAAAAACGGGGCTGTCGTTCCCGGCGGTAAAGACCGGGGCTACGATGGTGATGTCTGGGAGATGCGTTCCACCTTTAAATGGATCGTTGACCATAATCATGTCGCCGGGCTTAAGTTCGCCATGCTCAATAGCGGCTTTGACAGACATGGGCATGGACCCCAGATGAACGGGGATGTGGGCTGCCTGCGCGATCATGTCGCCACTGGCGTCAAAGACGGCGCACGACAAGTCCCGGCGTTCCTTGATGTTGGGAGAAAACGCCGTTCTGGTGAGTGTCACGCCCATTTCTTCTGCAATGGAGGAGAAACGGTTTTTAAACACTTCCAGCAATATGGGGTTAACAGTCTGATTTTCCATGATGCTTTCCTCTGGAAATGAAATATGACTAGGCGTTGTCCAGCTCGATGAGCAGGTTGCCAAAGGCGTCCACAGTGACGTTCGCATAGGGCGGAATCACAATGGTCGAGCTGTATTCGACGACAATTGCCGGGCCGGGGATTTTGTTGCCGGGCAGAAGTTTTTCGCGTTCCACGATTGGCGTGTCGTAGGTGGTGCCGTCAAAAACACTCGGCTGTGTGCTAGAAATCGCTTCTGGTGCGGGCGTCGCAGAGCCTGTTTCCTGCTTGGTGCTGGTCGGCTTTTCTGCTGCTCCGCGAGCGCGCAGTCGAATGTTGACGATTTCCACGGTACGGCCGGGGTTGCGATAGCCGTAGCTGCGTTCATGAAGCTGCTCAAAGTTTTCAATGAAATCGTCATCAAAGGGCACCATAATCTCGAAAGACTGTCCCTGATAGCGCATGTCGAGAAAGCGTTCAAAACGGATGGCTTTGCTTTCAAATCCTTCAGCTTTGAGGTCATTTTCGCCCTGGGCTTCCAGCGGGGCAAAGAGTTCATAGAGGGCTGCGGCGTCAGTGGTATGCTGATCGAGCATGACTGTGCGGCTGTAGTCCTTGATGACATCGGCCATAAGCATGCCAACGGCAGAGAGAATGCCGGGGTTCACCGGGATGAAGACGCGGGGCATGTTGAGGAGTCGAGCGAGGCTGACGCAATGCATGCCGCCAGCACCGCCAAAAGAGAACATGGTGAACTCGCGGGGGTCAAAGCCGCGCTCAACGGAAATGACACGAATGGCGCGTTCCATGTTTGTGTTGGCAATGTCCAGAATGCCTTCGGCCAGCTCGACAGGAGAAAGCCCAGCTTGCTCGGCCATTTCTTTCATCTTTGCGTTCAGAACGTCCGTTCTGAGCGTCATGTCACCACCAAGAAAACGTTCAGCAACGAGGCGGCCAAGATAAAGATTGGCGTCGGTCACTGTGATGCGCTCACCTTTGCCGTAGCAAATTGGGCCGGGGTCTGCTCCTGCGCTTTCGGGGCCAACGCTGAGGGAACCGCCTTCGTCGAGTGCTGCAATGGAGCCGCCGCCCGCTCCGACCGTGTGAATGTCGATCATGGGAACTTTGACGGGGTAGCCGGAAATGCTGGATTCCATTGTGAGAGGCAGTTCACCGTTGAGTAGGGCAACGTCTGAGGATGTGCCGCCCATGTCAAAGGTAATGAGCTTGTCGAAACCAGCCTGTTTGCCGATTTCGAGGGCGCCGACAGCCCCGCCAGCCGGGCCAGAAAGAATGGTTCGTACAGATTCCTGCATAGCGGTGTTGACGCTGATGGAGCCACCATTGGACTGCATGATGCGAAGGGTGCTGCCTTCGACTGCGTTTTTCAGGTCAGTCAGGTACGCCGTCATTTTGGGGGAGACATAGGCGTTGACCACGGTGGTGGAGGTTCGCTCGAATTCTCTGAATTCAGAGAGAATTTCGTGCGAAACGGAAACAGGAATCTTGAGTTCGCCAAGCAGCTCGCGCATGGCGTCTTCGTGCGAGGCGTTCAGGAATGAAAAAAGGAAGCAGACTGCAACGGACTCAGCGCCGGAGTCTTTGATGGCCTTGGCAATTTCGCGGGCCTTCGTGGTGTCGAATGGTTCGACCTCTGTTCCATCCTGATCGAAGCGACCGCCGACGCCGAAGCGGAGTTCTGATGGCACGATGTGCGGCTGGCGGCGATAGCTCAGATTGTACAGTTCGGCGCGATTCTGGCGGCCGATTTCGATGACGTCTGTGAAGCCGTCGTTGGTGACGAGGGCAGTGGGAACGCCTTTTCGTTCAAGGATGGCGTTGGTTGCCACGGTTGAGCCGTGAACAATCTGAAGTCCCTGAGGAATTGTTCCTCCGCAGATATGGCGGATGCCTTCGATAACGGCTTTTGAGGGATTCTCTGGGGTGGAGAGGCGCTTGTGGATGCCCCAGCTTCCATTTTCCCTATAGATAAAGTCGGTGAAGGTTCCACCGGTATCCACTCCAAGGATAAGCATTTCGGTTCTCCCTTTTTCCAACTTTGGCAAATTTGTATACGGCCCGTTGTAGGCGTCGATTATTGCCCGTGGTTGTGGGGTTAAGAGGTTTTTCTTTGCAAATATGTTTACTGGAAAGGTGAATATGCGTCTGTTTATCAATCTTTGTCAAATTAAACTTTTCTGTTGACGTCTTTTGTAAAAAAACAATAATGTCAAAATCGAGCTTGAGGAAGAACAGGAGCATTCGTTCCCCTGCTCCTGGCAGCATTGGCTGCCTGCTTCCTCGTTTTGACAGTCTGGGTGGGGTGCCAAGAATCGTCCTCCACCCGAACCCGGCACCTCCCAGACTTGAGCTTTCCATTTCTCTTTGTGGAAAAGCTTCGCAACACCTCTCTTAACGCAGGTTGTGGATGGAAGTTCTCTTCGTCTCTTTGGAGAGCTTCCATCCCACGCGTGTATCACTTTGCGCACGATTAAAGGAGCCTATAATGCTGAAACGTGTCATTCTTTTTATAGTATGTCTGTGCCTTGTGCCTGCATCGGTCTTTGCAGGCACGCTCAAGATGAATTGCAACGCTATTTACGGCTCAAATAATTTTCATACGCAAGGTGCAGAAAATTTTGCAAAAAAGGTAAACGAGTATTCCTCTGGAACTGTGCAGATTGATGTGCACCCCGGCGGAAGTCTTGGCTTCAAAGGCCCAGAGCTGCTGAAAGCCGTCAAAAACGCCACGCTTCCGATGTCCGATATCTTGATGGGCGTTGTTGCAGGCAGTGACGAGATTTTTGGGCTGTCCACCTTGCCGATGATCGTGAACAGCTATGACGAGGCAAAAGCATTTTATACTGCCTGTCGGCCGTATTATGAAAAGGCCTGCAAGCGTTGGAATCAGAAAATGCTGTATGCTGCGCCCTGGCCTCGAAGTGGCATGTATACCAACGCTCCTTTTGAAAATGTTGCCAGTCTCAAAGGGCTGAAAGTCAGAACCTATGACAGGAATGGTGCTGAGTTTTTGCGTCGTGCTGGTGGCTCTCCGCAGTCTCTGCCGTGGGGTGACGTGTATTCCGCATTGTCCACTGGCTTGATTGACTCTGTCCTGACCTCTTCTGTTTCTGGCGTGGACGGTAAGTTCTGGGAAGTCATGAAGCACTTCACCAAGACAAACTATGCGTACCCGCTGAACATGATGACCATGAATCTTGATTACTGGAATGCACTGGACAAGGCGCAGAAAGACGCCGTGCTCAAGGCTGCGGCAGAAGTCGAGGCAGAGCAGTGGGCACAGTCTGAGAAGGAAGTAGAGCGGAATCTGAAGATTCTGGCAGAAAATGGCATGGTCATTTCGGAAATGACTCCCGCCCTCGACAAAGAGCTGCACGACGTTGCTGACAGCATGCTTTCCGAGTTTAAGGATGGAGCAAAAAAGGATTCCCTTGCCGCGCTGAAGGCGTTCGGCAAGTAGTTCTGGAGAAGGTATAATGAAATTTGTTCGACTGCTGGAATCTGCTTCCACAGGCGGCGCAATTCTCTCTGCCATTTTCATGGGGCTGATTGTCCTGCTGATTATGGCAGAGATTGTTTTGCGGACGTTTTTTGGAACGTCGACCCTGATTGCCAGCGAGTATAGCGGCTACTTTTTGGTTGCGGTTGTGATTTTTGGCTTTGCGTATACCTTCCGGGAAAATGCCCACATTCGCATTACGCTTGTGTACTCTTCCCTTGGACGCGAAGGACGGCGAATTGTAGACATTCTTGTCGGCATCAGCTCGGCAGCCATTGTGGGCTATCTCTTTTGGTACTCCGCACAGATGGTCATGGAATCCTATGAGCTGGAAATGGCGGCGGACTCCGTGTCTGAGACGCTGCTCTGGAAACCGCAGCTGGTTATCCCTCTTGGTCTGGCCCTGTTTTTCTTACAGATAGTGGCGTTCATCGTCAGGAGGGTGCGAAAATAATTTCCGATCCATTATTCCTTGCGGTCGTCCTTGTTGGCGTGATGATGCTCTTTCTGCTTTCGAGTAAGTGGATTGGTTTTTCACTCTTTGCAACAGGCATTTCAGGTATGCTCCTGTATGATGTCATGTTGCCGCCAACGCTTTCCATTTGGGACAAGATTGGCGACCTGCTTGCAAACTCAATGTGGAACTCGCTGGATTCTTGGGCGCTCACTGCGCTTCCCCTCTTTATTCTGATGGGGGAAATCCTGTATCGAACAGCAATTTCAACCCGTCTTCTCAATGGTCTGGTGCCGTGGCTTTCCAAAGTTCCCGGCCGACTTTTTCACATCAATGTCGTTGCCTGCTCGCTTTTTGCAGCGGTCTCAGGTTCAAGTGCAGCGACAACAGCGACCGTAGGCAAAATTACACTGGATGAGCTGACGCGCCGTGGCTATGACAAAGGTCTGGCTATTGGCAGTCTGGCTGGTGCGGGGACCTTGGGTTTTTTGATTCCGCCGTCTCTTATTATGATTATTTACGGTGTGTTGTCAGATACATCTATCGGCAAGCTTTTTGTCGCAGGTGTTGTCCCGGGAATTTTGCTTGCGATATTTTATTCCGTGTACATCATGGGATATTCAGCTTTACGCCCCGGTTCGCTGCCGCAGGTGGAAGAGGAATACACATGGGAGGACCGGCTGATCGCACTGAAAGATCTGCTGCCTGTTTTTGCGTTGATTGTCCTCGTGCTTGGAGGCATCTACGCAGGGATCACCACTCCGACTGAGGCCGCAGCCATCGGTGTCGTTGGTTCTCTTGGCCTTGCTGCCATGTATAAGAACCTCACGCTAGGCAACCTGAAAGAAGCGTTCTTGTCCGCAGTCAAAACCACGGGCATGATTTGTTTTATTATTGCTGGTGCGGCGTTTTTGTCTCAGGTCGTTGGCTTCATAGGTATTGCCCGCGCTCTGAGTGCATATATTGCCTCGCTGCACCTGTCGCCGTACCTGCTGATTTTAGTGCTGGGCATCATGTACCTGTTCCTTGGAATGATCCTTGATGGTATTTCCATTGTGGTCATGACCTTGCCGATTGTTCTGCCCATTGTGCAGCAGGCGGGATTTGAGCCGCTGTGGTTTGGTGTGTTCGTGGTGTTCATGGTTGAGCTTTCGCAGATCACGCCACCCGTTGGGTTCTCAATTTTTGTTATCCAGCACATTGCAAAAGAGGACGTGAAAACTATTTTGAAAGCAACGTTCCCGTTCTTCTGCATAATGGTGCTGATGGTGGTTTTGGTAACGATATTCCCAGAGATTATTTTTTACCTGCCAGAGCACATGATGTAGCGTGAGAAGCCAGAAAAAAAGAAAAGCCCGGAGGAACAGCTCCGGGCTTTTTTGTTGTGTCGGGATGTCGACTAAAAAAGAACGCTGAGAATGACGACGATGATTAGAGAAGGAATCATGTTAGAGAGTTTGATCTGCTTGAGGTCGAGAATGTTGATGCTGATGCCAATGATGAGAATGCCACCTGTTGCGGTGAGCTGTGTAATGATCTCCTGCGTAAAGTAAGGCTGGAGAACAATGGCAAAAAGCGTCAGTCCATACTGGTAGATAAAAACAGGAAGAGCGCTGAAAACAACGCCGACGCCATAGCTAGCGCCGAGGGCGATTGCAGCAAAACCGTCCATCATGCTTTTGGTGAGCAGGATAGTGGGGTCACCACGCAGACCTTCGTCAAAGGCGCCAATGATGGCCATAGACCCAATGCAGTAGAGCAGGGTAGCGGTCATGCAGCCGTCGACAAACAGCTCGTTTTTGCTTTTGATCTTTTTCTTGAGATAGATTGCGCCTTGTTCAAGACGTTTGTCGAGATTGCAGAGTTCTCCAATAATTCCCCCGAGAACAATGCTAAAGATAATAATCAGTATGTTTTGCATTTTGAGTGACATACTGACGCCAAGGGCGAGCGTGCTCAGCCCCAGTCCCTGAAAAACAATAGTGCGAATGCCTTCTGGCATGCGGGAACGGAAGGCCATTCCCACAAAACCACCAATGATGATCGCGACAACATTGACGAGTGAACCAATCGGGATGTGTTGCATCCAGATTTTTTAGAAGATTTTGGGAGCTATCACAAGAAAGAAGGCTACAGAATCGGGAAGGAAAGGAAAAAAGGTCGGAAAGCGAGGCTGGACGGAGAAAAGATGGACGGTACCTTGAAAAAAATGAAAAAATTGAAATCTGTTCTTGACCGGATGCTCCTGCCTAGGATAGAAGCCTAGACCTGTTGAGGACACAGCTTCTCAGCATAGATTTCTTGATTCAACCATGTGAATTGTATATATACACATGGTGCCAATATGGCCGGGTGGCGAAATTGGTAGACGCGCCGGACTCAAAATCCGGTTCCAGCGATGGAGTAAGGGTTCGAGTCCCTTCCCGGCTACCACAAGAATTCCAAGGGTTTACGACGATCTATCGGATTGCCGTAGACCCTTTCTTTTTGCCCAACGCCTCATTTTGTCCCCCTATTGTCCCCCATTTTTGAGCGACGCTTTGCAATTTCTGCACGAGCGCTCTGTCCTGGCGGCCTTTGATCATGACGCGACTGCGAATGCAGGCGCGACCCTCAAAGAGGAACGTCATTTACGTCTTCGATCGTTAGATACTGCGTCGATTGCGGTGTCATTTCGATGTCAGCACAAAAAAATCCCCCAGGCGGAATGCGTGGGGGATTTTTTTAGTCTGAAAAGAAGCTTAGAATTGGAACGGCGTAGAGCGTGCAAGCTTTCGGAGTTCGTTTTGGTTCGTCACGTTCAGCTTGCGCATGATGTTCGTCTTGTGTTTTTCCACAGTTTTTATGCTGATGTACAGAATATCAGCAATTTCCGGGTTACTGTGTCCTTCAACAACAAGCTGGAGAACTTCCTTTTCGCGCCGTGTCAGTGCACTTAAAAGGTTATGCTGGCTTTCCCCTGATTTGTTGTCCAGGTACCCTCGTATCACGTCTAGTGAAATACTTGGACTCAGGTAGCCTTTCCCCTCGGTAACGCTTTTGACGGCCGTTGCAAGGTCCTCGTTTGTCGAATCTTTGACAACGTAGCCATCTGCTCCGGCACGCAATGCCGCATAAACAAATTCTTCATCACTATGCCCAGTCAGTACAAGAACATGTGTCTGTGGATAGGCCCGTTTCACTTCTTCTATGACCCGGACCCCGCTTAAACGTGGCATAGAAAGGTCAATAAGGAGGAGGTCAACGTTGAGTCCGCGGAGGCGTTCGAGTGTCTCTATGCCATCGGATGCCTCTCCAACTATTTTCCAGTTGGTATGGCCCCCAATGAGTGCCTTCAGCCCTTCACGTAAAAGGGTGTGGTCTTCGGCAATAAATATTGTGGTCGCCTGTGTTCCGCTTTCCAAAACGCTTACTCCTTGTTGAATCCTTGTGAAGATTGAGTAAATGGTTCAAGACTGTACCCAAGGTGCGCAGCAAGAAGTCGCAGTGGAGTTTCATCTCCTGTCGTGCGGATTGCGTCGCAGATGGCGTCTACGGCACCACGGAGTTTTTTGTCCAGCTCCTCCTGGGTCGCGTGCGTGTCTGAAAGCTTACCTAACTTAACCTGTTCCATAACCCAAGCGGTTATGATATCCCCAAAGCTCATATTTCCCCCCAAATTAGTAAAGTTATTTACGGCTTGAAGAAAAATACGAGCAGGACGAGTGGAAGTAAATACCGACAACCCTGCTTTTGCTAGTAGGGGTATGAGGTGAGGGGGGTAGGGTGATGCTGCCCTTTGTAGGGAATGTTTTTTGAGTAGTGGAGCGCTTTTAACGGACAATCAATAATTTGGATGAGGAACGTGTTGAAATAAGGGTGTTTTTTGTGTATTCGCAAAACGAATCCTATGGAATGGATAGTCTATTGAGAGAGGGAAAAATGAAAAAAGTCTACTGGTTATTTTCTGCATTTTTGATGCTTTCTGTGCTTGTTTCGACTCCTGCTATGGCTCAGAAACAGCTTGAACCCCTTACAATTTCCGCTGGTTCCGGCGGAATGGTTGGCTCTGTTTGTGTGGCAATCAGAAATGGATATTTCGCCGAAGAAGGGCTTGATATTCAGATAAAATCCTATCGTAATGGATTCGTTGCCGCACAGGAGTATCTGAAAGGTGCGACTGACTTTGGTACCTCAAACCGGGTTGGCGCTATCCTGAGCAATATTGATTTTGAAAAGCATGCGCTTGTTGGTGTGCTTGCGTACTCCGACAGTCAGACCAAAATCGTTGCTAAAAAGTCTGCAGGGATTTTGGACTCAAGTGATTTGCGAGGAAAGCGAATTGGTATCGTTCATGGAACCTCTTCGCATTATTACCTCTACAAATACCTGCAGCACTGTGGTATTCCAATGAGCGATGTTGAAGTCGTTTTTTTGAAGAAAAAGCAGCTGCCGACCGCTATCGTTTCTGGCAAGATTGATGCGTTCTGCCAGCACGGAAAGCCTGTTGCCGATGCGCTTAAAAAGCTTGGCTCAGACGCCCTTGTTCTTCGCAATTCCAACATCAACAGGAAAATTGTGCAGTTGATTGCTCCTCGGGATTTTATTGCTAAAAATCCTGAGAAGATGCAGGGAATGTTGCGAGCAATCAAAAAGGCTGATGCGTGGACTGTGGACCACAAAAAAGAAGCAGCAAAGATCATCGCAGAAATGAAAAACCGTTCCTATGATCTGGTGCTGAATTTTGTTGAGAACGAAGCTGAATTTAATCTCTCGCTGGAGCAAAGCCTGTTGCTGAGCTTTGAGGGTGTTGATCGCTGGGCCATTGAAAATGAGCTTGTCCCGTACAAAGAACCGAGAAACTTTCTCGATTATATCGATTATCACCCCTTGGAACAGGTCTCTCCTGAGAGTGTGAGCATTATTAGGTAAGATCAGACAATGTCCATAAAGAAAAAGCTCAGCGTTCTGGTAATCTTTACTGGGGTTTTTATGACTCTGGTGCTGGGCTGCCTTTTTTGGGCCGAACAGAATATTGGCGCCTCGCTCAAAAAGAGCCAAGGCGCCTTTTCACTGCTCAGCGGAATTACAGAACTCAACCTGCTGGCAAATGAATACGATGGTGGCAATGTAAACCGTCTTTCGCGGCAATGGTTTATGCGGGCAAAGCGCTTGCAGATAGAACTACATGTCTTTGAGAAAAATTATCCGGGAACCATTGGCCTGGATCGTCTTGAGCGTGAATTTGACAAGGCAGGAGAGCTGATTGGCACGTTTGTTGGCCTTTCTTCTGTTGTTGGTTCCCGCGATCCTCAGGCAATATTTAAGGCCCGTCGCAACCTCTTAAACCATATTACCATTGTTCTTGGCTCTGTTGAGAGCAGCGCAAAGTTGATCTCTGAGCAGGCAATGTCAGAAATTGACTCTGTACAGCATTTTCGAAATGCCGTGCTGATTGTCCTTTCTGTGTTGACCTGTCTTTTTGCCCTCACATGGGAACGCTTTTTGTCAGACGATATTCTTGCCCCGCTTCGGCAGCTTTTTGAAGGCGTCTTGCGGGTGCGGGATGGCCGACTTGGGCACACCATTGATATGGCTCCCCGTCGAAAGGATGAAATTTCGGCGCTGATGGAGGCGTTTAATGAAATGTCTGAGCAGCTTGAACGTGTGACGGTTTCGCGTGACGAACTGCAAAAAGAAGTTCGCGAAAGAAAACGTGCGCAGCGTCAGGTTTTTGCTGCGGGCGAGCGTGAGCGTTCTCGCATAGGCCGAGAGCTTCACGATGGAATTTGTCAGGATATTACGGCTATTCGGGTTCACCTTGGGAATATCGCAAGCCAGATGGTGTATGCGGAGGACAGCGAGGAGCGAACAATGCTTCTGCGGCTCCGTGACTATACACAAAAGGTGCTGGATGACATACGGCGTCTTATAATGGACTTGCGGCCTGCCATGCTGGACGACATTGGGCTGGTGGCAACACTGCGCTGGAAGTGTCGTCAAATCCGTAAGGCGCATGGTCTGCATGTGAATTTGCAGCTTTTGGATGATGAATCTCAGGTGCCAGATGACATGAAAGGTCCCCTGTATCGTATTGTGCAGGAGGCATTAGGAAATGTTCTCAAGCACAGTGGAGGGGATCAGGCCGATATTCGTATGCTGATTGAGGACGATGTGCTGTGGGTCAATATTGAGGACAATGGCCGGGGCTTTGCCAAGGAGGGAAGTCCTGAGCTGGGTTCGGGGTATGGCCTGTCAAATATGCAGGAACGTGCGCGTGCCTTTGGTGGTGAATTTTATATTCGAAGCGGGAGCGGTGGAACAACTGTGACGGTAAAGGTTCCGCTCACTCCGCAGGCCGACGAAACGCATTTGTAGATGAAAAAAAGGCAGGGATTTTTCCCTGCCTTTTTTGTCTCGCCAAGGGACTATTTTTTTTCGTCTACCTGACGTACTGCTGTACCATAGCAGGAAATATACTTGCTTCCATCTGGATGGAATGCCACATTTTCACGGTATCCAATGACGGCATTTGCGCCGTTGGAAATCGCACGGGTAATCATTCCGTAGAATGCCTGTTCCATGTCATAGCCTCGGTAGGCAGCAAGACCAATGACCCGCTTGATTGACTTGGCGGGAATATCTCGGGTTGTGACAACGGGGAATTTTCCGGCCATAAAAAGATCCTTGGCAATTTCAAGATTCTCTTCGGTCCGTTCTTGGGGATGAGATTTTTTCAGCAGGGAAAGCATGTATTCCTCCTTGGTGCTCGTGCCCAAACGCTATGTAAATGCGAGAAATTTCGTTTTTCTCTTTTCTAAGCAAAGTCCTTGCCAAACCCGGCAAAGCGTAAAGGGACCGTGTCTTTTCTTGGCTTTTGCTGCCGAGCGTGTCATAGCTCCCCCCGATGTGCCGAAAAAATGACATGAAAAAAGTCAGAGTTCTGGTGTCCTCGAACTCGACCGCTTTGGGCACGTATTGAATTCATCTGGACGAAGAGAGACGTATGAAAAAGTTTTTCATCATCTTCCTGATGCTGTTGCTTTTGCCCTCTGCTGTTTTGGCAGGTGGGGGAAAAGACGACGCGTATCCATTTCAGGATCCGTATGTGGCAACAGTCATCGGCACCCCGCGAGAACTGAGCTATGTGCCTTCTCGCAAAGCCCGCCCCCTTCCTCAGGTCATTCAGATTGATGAGCGGGTGGCTCCTCCTCTTTTTTGGCATAGCGATTATCTTCGCTATTCTGTGCTGTTTCAGAAAAAAACTGCCCCGTTGATATTTTTGATTGCGGGAACAGGTGCGGGATACAACGCCCCCAAGATGGCCTACCTTCAGCAGGTTTTTTATGCTGCGGGCTATCACGTTATTGCCCTGTCATCGCCGACCCACCCGAATTTTATTGTGAGTGCGTCTACGAGCCGCGCTCCTGGCTATATTCGAGATGATGTCAAAGATCTGTACCGCGTTATGGATCTGATTGTTCATCAGCAGGAAATACGTGAGCGGGTCGATGGTTTCTACGTCGCAGGCTACAGCCTTGGTGCGGCTCAAAGCGCATTTTTGATGAAGCTCGATGATGAAGAGCGGGTCTTTGCCTTTCGTAAGGCGCTGATGATTAATCCCCCAGTAAGCCTTTTAAGCTCGGCTGCGCGCCTCGATCAGCTTTTGAAAGAAGGTGATGAAACGCCTGAAGCCGTGGAAGATTTGGCGAGCCGTTTTATTGCGATTGTTGCGGAATATTACAAACATCAGGACCATGTGCAGTTTGACGGTGATTTTTTGTATCGCCTGTACCGGTATCACCGGGTTCCACATGAAGACCTGAAAAAACTGGTGGGTGTCTCTTTCCGGATGAGCGCCGCCAATATTATTTTTTCCACGGATGTCTGCCTGAATACTGGCTACATTGTCCCGGATGGCAAAATCCTGACAGCGTCTGATTCGCTGCGGCCCTACATGCTGACAGCGGTCAAGCTGGGCTTTGAACAGTATTTTGAGGAATTCCTCGCGCCGTATTTGCAGTATCGCGATCCGACTCTGACTCCAGAGCGGCTGGTGGCAGAAAGTAGCCTCGAAAGCATTGCGCCATATCTGCGTGCAAACACAAAAATCGAAATGTTGACGAATGCGGATGATCCGATTCTGTCGCCCGAAGAGCTTGCATTTTTGGAAAAGACTTTTGCAGGGCGTGCCGTGATTTATCCGACAGGTGGGCATTGCGGGAACATTATGTACAAACAGACGGTTGAGGACATGCTGCGCCTCGTGCATCGGCAGGAGATAAAGGAATGAGCAGCACGTTAAAATTCCCTCTGGTCTGTGCGCTGTGTTTTGTGTGCCTCAGTCTGACTGCTTGCGCAGAGCGTCAGCCAACAGTTGTGACAGATTTCCACGCTCCGGTGCATCATGCTCCAGAGCCTGAGCATATTGACGAAACAAGCCCTTTCTATGTGTATGATCCGCTGGAGTCATGGAACCGGCAGGTTTATGATTTTAATGCTCGTCTGGACCAGTATGTACTCATGCCGATTGTCACGGTTTATGAGCACACTGTGCCAGAAATTATGCAGACAGGTTTTTCCAATTTTTTTTCCAACGTTGGAGAAGTCTCCACCTTTGTGAACTGCGTGCTTCAGCTTGATGTTGATGGCGCGGCCAATACCTTTGCCCGTTTTGTGACGAATACGACCATTGGTCTTGGCGGATTCATTGATATTGCAGATATGGGTGGCATTGAAAAAGAAGAAGAGGACTTTGGACAGACTCTGGGAACCTGGGGCGTTCCACCGGGACCGTATCTTGTTTTGCCTGTGTTTGGACCGTCTAACCTGCGGGATACAGGCGGACTTGGCGTTGATCTGGCGATGGTCTGGATCGAAGAAAATGCTGTCCTGAATTACCTCGACCCGAATTTTACCTTTGCCTTCCGTGCAGGCTATTTGACAGTGAAGGGTATTGACGTCCGAAAGAAGATTCTTTTTACATACTATCAGGACGGCTCACTCTTTGAGTACGACATCGTTCGCTTCATTTATTCCAAGAAGCGCGAATGGGATATTGAAAAACACTGATTGAGACTGGAGAACTGGTCATGAGAACTGGTGTAAAAGTTTTTGGAACGTTTAACGGCATTTCTGCAGAAGCCTTTGAAAAACTGAAGGGATATCTTCAGTTCGATGAGGTGGAATATGAGGGCACCACTGTTTCTGTGGAGCACAACAGTTATTACCCTGATGTGGAATTTTTACTGATTCATGTCATGGAATTGATGCGGGAAGGCGCTGAAAGCAGTCTGGATATTCTGGATCATGATGAAAATACCATCACCCGTTTTGCCATCGAGAGTGATGGTTACCGGACAAGAGAGATGGACATGGACGCTGTGACGCCCGTGTATCCACAGCATTCGCACGAATAGATTGGAAGTCTTTGTGCTCTTTGCCCTAATGCTTTTGGCCTGACGGTCGAAAAGAGTGGGTGAGGAGCTTGGACCCCTTTTCTGCTGAATACCGATGAAAAATAAAGGGAACTCCTTGTGGGGTTCCCTTTTTGCGTTACGCGTCTTCGGTAAGAATACCAGAGAGAAGGGCAGAGAGCTTTCCTGATGAGGCTGCGGCCATGTTAAGCACATCCTCAATGGATGTTTCTTCCATGCAGTCTGGCAGGTTTTTGTTTGTCAGGCAGGAGATGCCAAGGATTTCCAGCCCCATGTGCTTGGCGGCGATGACTTCCAGCACGGTGGACATGCCCACGGCATCTGCGCCCCACATGCGAAAAGCTCGGGTTTCGGCCGGAGTTTCAAGGTTGGGACCAACAAGACCGAGATACACGCCTCGCTCCAGACGAATGCCGTGTTTTTCGGCAACCTGCATGGCCAGTTTAGCCTGCTGTGGCGAATAGGTCGCGCTCATGTCTGGGAAGCGGTCGCCCCATGCGTCATGATTTGGACCAATCAGCGGGCTGGTTCCCGTAAAGTTGATATGGTCGGTGATGAGCATGAGTCCACCCGCATCAAACTGAGGGTTGAGTGCTCCTGCTGCATTTGTGATGATGAGACGCTTTATGCCAAGCTCGGCAAGCGTGCGAACGCCCATGCAGACCTCAGCAGGGGAGTAGCCTTCATACAGGTGAAAACGTCCCTGCTGGAGCCAGATTTTGTGGCCTCCAACTTCGGCGGCAACAAGCTGTCCGGCGTGTCCCTGTACTGTTGAGCGGGGATAGCCGGGAATAGATTCAAACGGAAAGACGTCCGTATGTGAAAGGGAGCTGGCCCAGTCGCCAAGTCCTGTGCCAAGAATGATTCCGGTGTCGGCCTCGTGTGGAGTGCTGAGATGCTCGCGGATGTACGCTGCGGCCTGCTGGACTTTTTGTGGATTTTGCATAGTATTCGGCGTGTTATATGTTTTGAAGCAGTCTTTTTAAACAGGAATTTTAAGACTTTCCATTGTGGCTGGGAAGCCTTTGTATGTCAACGTCCGCACGAACAACGCGGGAATGGAAGCTTATGGATATCGCAACGTTTTTGGGTTCTCTGATTGGTTTTGTCCTTGTGCTCGGCGCCATCCTGATTGGTGGAGACATTTCCCTCTTTGTGAATGTTCCCGGCCTGATGATCGTCATGGGAGGCACTTTTGCCGCGATTTGCGTGACCTTTCCCATTCGAGACGTGGTGGATGCACACAAGATTGCATTGTCCATGTTCATGAAAAAGAAGGGAAAAGTTGACGATGTCGTGAACGTGATGGTTCGCATCGCAGAAATCAGCCGCCGAGAAGGTTTGCTTGCTCTGGAAAATATCCAGACTGACAATCCGATTCTGAAAAAGGCCTGCCAGCTTATTGCGGACAGCGCTGATGGACAGATTATTCGGGATACCCTGATGATTGAGATCAGTACCATGAAGCGAAAGCACAATATCTTTATTGAAGTCTTTCAGAAGCTCGCGGGATACGCTCCGGCATTTGGTATGATCGGTACCCTGATCGGTCTGGTGCAGATGCTGGCAAAAATGGATGACCCGTCCACGCTTGGCCCGGCAATGGCTGTTGCCATTCTGACCACCTTTTATGGAACCATTATGGCAAACCTCGTGTTTTTGCCCTTTGCAGGCAAAATGAGAGCCAGGACCTCACAGGAAGAGCTGCACCTCCAGATTATTTTTGAAGGGGCAAAGTCCATTCTTGAGAACAACAACCCAAGACTGGTTTACGAAAAGCTTTCGTCCTTTATTCCTCCGAAGGAGCGCAAAAGTGCACGATGATCCGAATAATTACCTTGAGCCGGAAAAGCAGGAAAGTTCCGATCATGACCGCTGGATTGTAACTTTTGCGGACCTGAGCCTGCTTTTGCTTGTGTTTTTTATTATGCTGTTTTCCATGTCTACTCTGGACGTGAATAAATTTACGGATTCTTTTCTTTCGGTGAAGCGTGCGCTTGGCACCAAGTCCACTCAGCTGATGACAGCCCCTGTGCGTTCTGATGATGCCGTGATTATGGATTCGGTCCGGCTCCAGAAGCAGCTTTTGGAGGTTCAGCGCAAAGTCTATTCTGACGTGCGAACATTTATTACGCAGAAAGGTATTGAGGGAATCGTTGGCGCGGTGCTAGAAAAAGGAAAGGTTGTTATTCGCATTCCCGGCGATGTGATGTTCGAAAACGGTCAGGTCGAGCTTAGCCCCGAGGGCAAGAAGATTTTGGTCGAATTAAAAGATGTTTTGATCAAAAAACATGATCAGAAAATCAATATTGTTGGGCATACGGATGACCTTCCAATGCGAGCTGGCGCCCGTTTTAAGGATAACTGGGAGATTTCAAGCTTGCGTGCCGTGTATGTTTTGCGGTATTTGATGCAACTTGGAATCGCTCAAGAGCGTCTGACAGCGACGGGGCTTGCCGACCTCGAACCGCTCTATCCTAACAATACTGCTGATAATCGTGCCAGAAATCGACGAGTAGAACTGGTTCTCGAAAAGATGGTGAGTAGATAGAATGTTTGACGAATATGATTTTTCCTTGGGCGAGATTGGCGGCACAGGGCAGCGTAAAGCGTTTCGAACCCGTATTCCGGGACTCGAAATTTCCCTGAAAGCCACTGGCGAAAGTTTTGTTGTGCTCGACTTGAGTGCAACAGGGCTGGCTTTTCGGAAACCACGCAATGATTTCCGAAAAGATACTCGGCTGGAGTTTGATCTGCTCCTTAACAAAAAGCTCTTCATTCCCGGGCTGAAAGCAGATATCATGCGTGTTTGCGCTGATGGATTGGTGGGCCTTGGCTTCGCCGATAACGATCGCCGTCAGGAAGCACGACTGGATAAGCTCGTCCTTGAAGTTCAGAAGCGCATGATTGCGCTCAGGAAGAAGGCTGGCAAACAAGGAACATAACCATTGCTGAAGAAACATAAGGTCCTTGTGGCAAACCGTGGCGAAATCGCCATGCGTATTGTCCGGGCCTGTCGGAAGCTCGGTCTGGATTTTGTTTGCGTTTACACCGCTCAGGACGCGGCCTCAGGGCATGTTCGCCTTGCCCGCGACCTTGGCGGTGAGAACGCATTGTATCGTATTTCGTCCTACCATGATGCTAACGAATTGCTTGCAGTCGCAGACGATGCGCAAGCAACAGCAATTCATCCCGGCTACGGCTTTTTTGCCGAAGATTTTCGTTTTGCGCGCCGCGTGACGCAGCGTCAGAACCGGCTGGAATGGATTGGACCTTCATGGCGCGTTATTCGCGAACTGGGCGACAAGATTAACACAAAGCGTCTTGCTCGTAGCCTTGGCGTCCCCACGGTTCCCGGCTCTGACCGGCCCATCTATGATGAGCTGGAAGCAGAAGAAATTGCCGAGAACCTTTTCGCGTTTCAGGCGGAGCAGGGTATTGCCCACCCCGTTGTGCTGGTAAAGGCTTCTGCCGGTGGTGGTGGCATGGGCATTGAAGAAATTCATGACATGGATTCCTTCCGGTCCATCTATCGCCGTATTCGCAATTACTCCCTGCGTCAGTTTAATGATGAGGGTGTGCTTGTGGAACAGCGCATCTTTGATTTTAACCATCTGGAAGTTCAGGTTCTCGCTGACCGTCATGGAAGCGAGCCGTTGCACTTTGGGACCCGTAACTGCTCCGTGCAGAGTTCCGGGCGTCAGAAGCGTGTTGAAGTTGCTCCGGGCTTTGCTCCGGGCGAACTCACGTATGGTTTTGACGCACAGAGCCTGCTGGACGAAATTACGGAACACTCTCTTTCTATGGCCCGCGAGTCTGGATATGACAGCGTTGGCACATGGGAATGGATTGTGACGCCCAATGGCAAGCCTTTCCTGATGGAAGTCAATACTCGAATTCAGGTAGAAAATGGCGTCTCTGCCACGATTTCCCGTGTGAACGGTGAAGGCGATGTGGACCTCATTGCAGAGCAGATTCGTTGTGCGCTTGGTGAGCCGCTTGGGTACTCCCAGAAGGACATCCGCTTTGATGGTGTGGGTATTGAATACCGTATCATCGCGGAAGACCCGGCAAACAAGTTTGCGCCGTGGTGCGGCACAATCGAAACCTTTAGCTGGCAGGACGAAGAGTGGCTGTCCATGTACACTCAGGTGCCCACGGACAAAGCATACGAAATTCCTACTGAATTTGACCCGAACCTTGCTCTCGCCATTATCTGGGGCAAGGACCTGGCCGAAGCTCAGAAGCGCGGTTTGGCGTTTCTTGACAAGCTCCAGCTCCAGGGGCACGATGCTAAGGGAAGTACTCTGCGTTCTAATGTTGATTTCCTGCGGGAAAAAACAGCTGATCTGCTGAAATTCAGTTAACGCCGGTATCGTGCCGTCTCTGTATGGCATGAAATCGGTCTGGAGTGCGTTGTACTCTGGGCCTTTTTGACCGACACTCAAGCCAAAGATGCTTTATGGATACTGAAAAAAGAATTCAGGGCCTGCGCGACAGGCTACAGTATATTCAGGATATCTTTGGGGCGCGGGAAAATGCAAACATTAAGCTTTTGCAGTCCAAACTGAGTGACTTTCTGGAACGTGAGGCCACGGCTTCTGCTTCTGAAAAGTCCAAGCAGCTTTCCGCCCTTGAAGATCTGTTCGAGTTTTTGGAAAAGAAACTTGAGCGGGAACTGAGTCCGATGGACAAGGTGCGCATTGTGCGACATTCGCAGCGCATCTGCCTGAAAGACATTCTCGAAAACGTCTATGACAACTACACCGAGCTTGGTGGTCAGGACGAGTATAACATTGATCCCAGCATGATCATTGCTCGGGCATACATCACCCGCCGCGTTGGTGGAAAGGTGTATAACCAGCCGGTGATGGTCATTGGTCAGGAAAAAGGCCACGGTCAGGAATTCCGCAATGGTGGTTCCGTAAAACCGTGGGGTAATGCCAAGGCATTGCATTACATGAAGGTTGCAGAAACGGAAAATATTCCGATCCATACCTACGTGTTCACTCCCGGATCATACCCCATCGAAGATAACCCCGGTGCAGCACAGCAGATTGCCCGTAACCTCTATGAAATGGCTGGCCTTTCCGTTCCGGTTATTGCCTGCATTTCCGAGGGTGGCTCTGGTGGTGCAGAAGCTATTGCGCTTTCTGACCGCCGTCTGATGATGTCGCACGGATATTATTCTGTTATTTCGCCCGAAGGTGGCGCGGCCATTGAAGGCCGCCTGCGTAATGGGCAGCGGGCTACACCTGAACTGGTCGAAAGTTGCGCACGCAAGCTTAAAATCACTGCCGAGGATAATCTGGAGCAGGGATACATCGATCAGGTGGTGCAGGAGCCTGCACTGGGTGCTCGCCCCAATCATTTTGATTTTTTCCGTATGCTGCGTCAGGACGTGATTAGCGCCACTGATGCGGTGGTGCTGAACGTTAAGGGCTGGCGCTTCTTTAGAGCCATGACCCTGAGTTCTCGCCGGGCACGGAAAAAGGGCAAAAACGTTGAGGATATTTACGTGCGCTGGAACCTTTCGTCTCGGGCGAAAGAGCGTCTGGTGTGGCGTCGTTATCTGAAATTCCGCCGCCTTGCCCAGCGGGCCTATCTTGACGAAACACCGTTCCCGGAACGCGTGCAGAGCACGATTGGCAGCTTGTGGTGGGATATTTATTCGTTTTTCAAGTATGACTTTATGCGCAAGCACCAGAAAAAGATTTCTGGAGTCATGGAAGAAATTAGCGGTGAAATTCAGGTCGTGAAGAACCGCTGTTCTGCACCTCTTAACTGGGTTCGGGGTGCACTCGGACGCGGTGGAGAGCAGGAGAGCCTTGACGCTGAGACCGAAAGAAGTCTGACAGAATTGTCCTGCTGGGACGAGGACAGCTCGGAGCAGGGGACGTATTATGTTAGCCCGCAGGCCCGTGAAGATCGGGCCGTATCTTGCCCCAATGCGGCAACGCATGGCTGCGTGGATATGTGGGCACCTGACCTCTTTGGTGATTTTGGTGGCGTGTGTTCGACCTGTGGGCACCACTTCCGTATGGAATACAAGTGGTACCTGCACAATGTTTTTGATCCGAATTCTATTTATGAGTTCAACAAAAACATTGAGTCGGGCAATCCCCTGAATTTTGAGGGACTCGATGCCAAGCTGGAAAAGGCGAAAGCCAACACTGGCAAGAAGTGCGCATGCACAACATTCGAGGCCCGGATTGGCAATGTGAACTGCGTTGTCGCCATGCTTATTGGTGACTTCCGCGGTGGTTCTGTTGGTGCAGCAGAAGGCGAAAAGTTCATTCGCGCTGCTGAACGCGCCCGCCGCAAGCATTTCCCCTTTATTGCCTATGTTCACGGAACTGCTGGTATCCGCATTCAGGAAGGTGTCAACGGCGTTATTCAGATGCCGCGCTGCACAATGGCTGTGCGCCGCTACATCGAAGCCGGTGGTCTCTACCTCGTGCTGTATGATACCAATTCCTATGCTGGTCCTGTTGCCAGTTTCCTTGGCTGCTCGCCGTATCAGTTTGCTGTTCGCTCTGCGAATATTGGCTTTGCTGGACCGGGAGTTATTAAGGAAACCACAGGCCTCGACGTTCCTCCGAACTACCATGATGCCCATCAGGCTCTTTCTCGTGGGCACATTCAGGGTATCTGGGACCGTCGGGAGATCCGTAAGAATCTGCAGCAGGCCCTGATGACGATGGGCGGCAGAAATCTCTACTATCGCTAACCATCTGGGCCGGAGTGGGGAGACCTGTCCGGCCCGGAAAATGTTATATCTTTAGGGGGCATTCCGTGATAGATGTCAAAGCCCTGCTGGAAGAAATGAAGGCGTCTCCTTTTGAGACTGTCGATATTCTGGCTCCCCATACTGGTACCGTTGAATACGCCATTACGGAACCGGGCACCAAGGTGACGGGCAAGTCCGGCACCTGGAATGAGAAGTCGGGAACAGTGCTGGCTACACTGGAGCGTGAGAAAAACAAAAAGATCATTGAAGCTCCGCTTAAGGGCGAAGTGGAAAAAGTTTTTCTGGAGCACTCCGGGCAGTTTGTGGAGCAGGGAACAAAGCTGTTTACCCTGCGTCACTACCTGACCAAGGATGAGGTTATTTCCCACATCCTGAAAAAAACACTGCATCTCTTCCATGCACCAGAGCAGGCCAAATATTATTTTGTGCCCGAAATTGATACCAAGGTGAAAGCCTCTGGCTCCAAGGCTGTGAGGGTTCACGATGGCATGGATCTGTTCATTATGTCCCGTATGAAGCGGGAAGTGTCTTTGCCATACACTGGCGAAGATGGACTGATTTATGCCGTGTACTTCAAACATAATGAGTCCGTGGCGGCAGGCGAACCATTGATTGGTGTGTGCCCCGAGGATTTGCTCCCGGTCATTCAGGACGTGATTAACCGCGTTCAGGGCGAATGGGAGGAGCACGAATAGGAGGAAAAAATGGGGAGAGTTCTTCAGATACGGGTTATGGCAACCACTCCATATCCTGAAGAAATTGAACGAACATGGCCCGCGCTTTATGCGCTTGCGTGGCCCGACCCGTTACCGCCTTCTCAGTCTCCACTCACCCCCCGAGATCTTCTCGAACTGGTTTCTACCCTTGACGACCAGCTTCGTTTCGGGTTGAAAGACAGGCACGTAAGGGACGCACTTCAATCTGACCTTGACCGGGCACTGTCCATTAAGGCAAAACTGGAAGATGCGCTTGCAAACTGGAAAGCTGGTGAAGCAAATTCACTCAGCACCCAGCTTGAAGATGCCCTTGATGCGCTAGAACAGAAAGCCCAGGATGCCGCTGCATCCGGGCAGAAATGAGAACCGAAATCGGGAGAATATTATGGCTTCTTTGAACAGAGTTATGCTCATTGGCCGTCTTGGCCGTGACCCTGAGCTTCGCTACACCCAGTCCGGTCAGCCTGTGACGAATTTCCGTATGGCTACTGACGAAAGCTACACTAATCAGCAGGGTGAGCGCGTTGATCGTGCAGAGTGGCACTCTGTTGTTGTCTTTGGTCGTCAGGCCGAGCCTTGCGCCAACTACCTGCACAAGGGTAGCCTTGTGTACGTGGAAGGAAGCCTTCAGACTCGCAAGTGGCAGGCTCAGGACGGTTCCGACCGTTACACCACGGAAGTGAAGGCCATGCGCGTTCAGTTCCTTGACCCCAAGGGCGCACAGCCTCAGGGTGGTCAGCAGCCTCGCCAGCAGCAGAATAATGGCGGCGGCTGGGGTGGCCAGCAGCAGGCACAGAATCAGCAGCAGTCTTCTTCTGAAGACCTTGGTCCTGCATTCCCGTCCGAAGCCTCTGGCATGGACGACGTGCCGTTCTAAAGACATAAGAATGAGTCTTTGACGCCCCTCGTACTTCGGTATGAGGGGCGTTTTTTTTACTCTTCGTAGGGTGATGCTGCGACGTGGTAGGCCTGCGCAAGGGCAGGAAGTTTTTCTTCGGGCACTCCGGCATCCTGATTGACCTGCTGCCAGTGCTTGTGCACTCGGGCGTGCATGTTCCGTACGATTCCGCGAGCCTGTTCTTTGGTCAGCAGAAAGTCTTCACAGTGGGACAGGGCATTGGGGAGTGTTGCCAGAGTCCCGGATTCACCAACGCCAAGGGTGAGGCGCGAGGGACCTGTTTCATAAAAAAGCGGCTGCGGCACAACGTCATAGGCCGGAGAGAGTCGCCATGTGCGGCGCTCAAAGGAATAGAGAAAGGCGTGATTGCACTGGTGGTCGTCTGTGTTGTTGCACAGGATATTGAAGACCATGCGTCGGAACAGTTCGGCGAGGTCGTCACTCAGGGTGTCCGTATCGCAGAATCTGCGCATGGATCGGGCAATATCGCCATAACTCCCCATGTGCATTTCTGGCACGCCGGTAAGGCTCATGGCAGTGAGGTAGGGCAGGCGGTTGCCGTTGGGTGCCCGGTCAAAACGTTCCGAAAGAAGGATGTCGCGACCTCCAGCCACATGAACTAGGCGACTCGCTGCGGTCCGAATGCCACAGGCAGCGGCAAGACGCATGGCTGCAAGCTCAATGCGGCAGGTCGGCCAGCTTTCGAGTTTTTGGGAAAATTTGGCAATCCACGGGCGCCCTTCAAATTCAAGCGTTGCCTTGGGCTGCGCTCCGCCAACAGAGGACCCCCGTACCAGAAAACGTCGGTATTCTGGTTTGAGTTCTTCGTAGTTCATGACTGCGTCTGCGGCCTCAAGCATTTTCTGGAGGTCCAGCCCATCGCCCGCAATGCGCTTGGGGCGCCATGCCGGAGTATAGGGCTTGGGACCAGAGAGATCCATGCCAAACGCGAGTGCACCAATGCGGTTTTGCTGGTCAAGGACCGTGAGGTATTCAAATTCGGAAGGGTGCGTGCCGTGCTCTTCTGCTGCGCGGTCCAGCAGGTGGCGCCCCCACCCATCAGGGCTTGCATCGCGAAAGCAGCCAAACAGCCCGAGAGTCTGGAAGCGCTCAGAAGTGAGCGGGAGCTGTCGGGGATCTATGGAGAGGGCATTGGGGCGCTCAAGATAGCGGCGGCCATAGGCAAACTCCGAGCTGAGCTGTTCCCCGTTTTGGCGCATGGTGAGTTTCCCAACAGGGACAAAGCCTTTTTGGAGATGCAGATACACATAGCATGAGTTCGTGGGCATGGATGCCTCCATGTTTGGCAGTGCTAAAAGTCGAGATCGTCGTCAACTCGCTTGCTGTCGACCCGTTGCCGAAGCTGCTGCTCTTCAAGAGCTTTTCCGAGCGTATCGGTGTCTGGGTGAGCAATATTTCCTATTTGGTCGATAAGTCCCAGAATTTCGAGAACCTGCACAAGCACGGCAAGCCCAACATTGGCTTTGCCAGATTCCAGCCGTCGTAGGGTTGGGACAGCCATGCCTGCTCGTTCGGCGAGTTCTGCCTGCTTGATGCCGCGTCTGATGCGGGCACGGCGGATATTTTTCCCCAGTTGCTGGAGCGCCGTATCTGCCTCTGGTGATAAGGCTCTGGAAAGAAGGGAGTTTTTGGCCATAAAAAACCTCAAAGCAATATATGTTTTCTCTAAATTCGATTTATAGCAATTATATGTTGCTTTTTGTGTTTCGGCAAGCGGGGAGATATGTTTTTTGTGATGATGCATGGAGCTTTTCTGGTGAGAAATTCTGATGAAATGAGAGGAGGCTGAATTTCGCAAAAAAGCATTGGCCCAGAAAAGGCAGGAAAGCAGGGGAAGGAACGCCCCTTCGAGATTTGTGCACAATATAGGGGAGTTGGTATTTTGAAAAAATAGGAGACAATCGCCTCTGGTGGCGTATAATTGCTCTTGAAGGGGGATTTTGATTCTGATAGACCCCCCAAACGTTCTCGAAATTTCTCTTCAGGTGACCTGATGTCTTTTGGAAATTCGGTGGAAATCCGAAGCGGTCCCGCCCCTGTGTTTCCCTCGCAAGAGGGAAGAGCCAGCACTCCAGCCTGAAGCATTTCTGACCATGAGCCTACGGGATAGGCCTGTGGACATGAAACACCTTCCCAATCGTATTCCACACGGTGACGGTGTGGAAAAAATACACAAAGGCAAAAAACACCAGCTACTGTGCCCCTGCACTGTGGCCTTTTTTTCTTGCCTGTGCTTTTTTGCGGAGATCCAATGCCGAAACAGATTCTTAAGCGCGACGGTTGTCTTGAAACCTGGTCTTCTGAACGAATTGCTAGTGCTATTCTGAAAGCTCTCAAGTCCAGTGGTATCAAGGACCCGCTTCTTGCAAAGCGCCTTGCACACAAGGTTGAAAAAATCATTGATACTGAGGGTGTGGACATCCCTGAACAGGAGTTTGTTCAGGATTGTGTGCAGCAGGCCCTGATGGAAGCCCGTCTGTACACAGTTGCAGAGCGTTACATCATTTACCGTGAGAAGCGCCGTGAAATGCGCAACCAGAATCAGGCGTACATCGATATTTCCCAGATGATCGAGAGCTACCTCGATCGTTCTGACTGGCGCGTGAACGAAAACTCCAATATGGTGCACTCCTTCCAGGGGCTTATCCTGCACATGGCCGGGTCTGTTCAGGCGCGCTACGTGCTGGAAAAGTATCCCGAAGAAGTTCGTGCTGCTCACAACCATGGCTATTTCCACCTGCATGACCTGTCCTTTGGCCTGGCTGGATACTGCTCTGGCTGGAGCCTGCGCGACCTTCTCCTCGAAGGATTCAACCTCAAGGGCCGTTGTTCCTCCACCCCGGCAAAGCATTTTGATGCTGCCTGCGGTCAGATTGTGAACTTCCTCGGCACCTTGCAGAACGAGTGGGCCGGTGCTCAGGCATTCAACAATGTCGACACCTACCTCGCCCCCTTTGTTCGTAACGACGGTCTGAGCTACCACGAAGTGAAGCAGCAGATGCAGAAAATGCTTCACAACCTGAATACCACCTCCCGCTGGGGTGGCCAGAGCCCGTTCACCAACTTTACCTTTGACATTGTGCCGCCCAAGCACATGGAAAAGGAAGCTGTTATCCTTGGCGGTAAGCTGATCGATTCCACCTATGGCGAGTACGCTAAGGAAATGGAAATGATCAACCGCGCATTCCTCGAAGTTATGCTTGAGGGCGACGCTGACGGTCGTATTTTCTCCTTCCCGGTTCCGACCTACAACGTGACCAAGGACTTCCCGTGGGAAAGCGATGCTGGTCATCTTTTGCTGAAGATGACTGCCCGTTACGGCGCTCCGTATTTCCAGAACTTCATCAACTCCGACCTGAATCCGGAAGACGTCCGCTCCATGTGCTGCCGTCTCCAGATGGACCTGCGCGAGATCCGCAAAAAGACTGGCGGTCTCTTTGGCGCTGGCGATCTGACCGGCTCCGTCGGTGTTGTGACACTGAACTTGCCCAAGCTGGCGTACCTTGCTGACAACGAAGAAGACTTCCTTGATCTTGTCAAAGAGTATGCTTGTCTCGCCAAGGATTCTCTGGAGTACAAGCGTAAGCTCATTACCCAGAACCTTGAGGCTGGCATGTTCCCGTATTCCCGCCGTTACCTCAAGAATGGCTACAAGGGCCATTTCTCCACTATCGGCGTGATCGGTGGTCATGAAGCGTGCCTGAACCTGCTTGGCAAGGGCATTGAGTCCGAAGCTGGCCTGCGACTGATGCGCCGTACCCTGAAGCACATTCGTACTCTGCTCGTGCAGTTCCAGGAAGAAACAGGCAACCTCTACAACCTTGAGGCTACTCCGGGTGAGGGAACCTGCTACCGTCTGGCAAAGATCGACAAGGATCTCTACGAAGACATCAAGACCTCTGGTTCTGACGTCCCGTATTACACCAACTCGACTCTGCTGCCTGTGGGCAAGACTGATGACGTTGTTATGGCTCTTGAGCACCAGAATCAGCTCCAGACCGTGTACAACGGTGGTACCGTATTCCACACCTTCCTCGGTGAAGCTGCTCCGAGTGAGGAGAGCGTGAAGAGCTTCCTGCTCCGCGCAATGGGCAACACCAAGATTCCGTACATCTCTGTGACTCCGACGTTCTCGGTGTGCGAAGAGCACGGCTACATCTTTGGTGAGCACTTCAACTGCCCCAAATGCGGTTCTGAGACGGAAGTCTACACCCGTGTTGTGGGCTACTACCGTCCTGTGAACCGCTGGAACAAGGGTAAGCAGGAAGAGTACCGGGATCGTAAGGAATACTCTATGGATTCCTTTTGCGAGACCGATGAAGAGCTTGCAGAAGAAACGGCCACAGCATAAGCTGAATTTACGGGAACTGGAGGGAGATTCCCTCGTTCAAACTGGGAAGGACTGTTGACGTGATTTTGAATGCACAGCAGCTGAAGGCACTTCGCCAGCGGAATGACGAGGAATTGCGAAAGGGACAGTATGCAAAGCATGGCTATCCCGCCCATACAATTCGAGACCTCTTGCAGACCGTAGAGGCCGTCAAAAAAGAAAAGAAAAAATGGCAACGCTTGGCCTCGGCTCGAGGTAAGACTTTGGAAGAAATACTGAGTCTTATTGAAAAGCAAAATTCTGGGTCCATGTAAGTTGCGAAATAAATAACAAAAGGCTGAAAGATTTTTCTTTCAGCCTTTTTTCATGTCGAAAATTTATCGTGTAAAATTTTTTGATAGAGACAATTTAAAGCGTCAAAATTTTTTCCAAAAAGGTCGTTTTGAGGTGGTTGGGCCGGGAATATCCTTTTGTACCAGGGGCTAAAAGAAATTTTAGAATTGATTTGAACCTCTATTCAGACAGCGCTATGCTCTCCTTAGATCATGTGATTTAAATCACAAAAAATAGAAGGAGGTCGAGCCATGAAAATAGCTGTAGAAATTACAGTGTTCGACCAGGTTATCACGAAAGTCGTCGACTATCCTGGTAGGCCGACAACACATGCGGAAGTCATCCAGTGGCTGATGGGCCAGACGGATTTTAAGTGGGCGGATTATGAACATGCACCGCTCGAAGATAAAATGATGTTCCATTACACAGATGGTCCGACACAATAAGCTGGACCTTTCCACACGGGAAAGAGAAAGCCCTCGCGTTGAGTGGGGGCTTTTTTTGTGGGGAAGTGGAACTGATTTTTGAACCTGAGGGATTTTAGCGGTGTTTATGGGGGGCAAGGTAAACAGACATGAGCTGATGCGAGCAGGTGCGTGTTTTTCGGCGTGCGCATTGCGTCCCTTTGGAGAATGCGAGAAAAGGCAGCGTAGCAGGGCGCGAAATTGAGAGAAGGAGAAAAGGCGGGCGCCAGTCAGGTGTGTCTGCTCTGGCAGGGCACAGGCATAAGCGGAAAGGTCTGCTCCATTCGCATAAAAAAGCCCCCGTGTGGGGGCTTGGTCGCTAGAAAAAAATAAAACTTTGCCGTTCGTTGGGAAGTGACCTGTTGCTTTGCAAAAGCAGTGAATTGTCCCGAATTTCCATTTTCTGGAGCAGGCTGTTTTCCCAGAGGAAAACCAGTGCCTTTTCGAGGCGCTCCGAAAATTTCTTTTCTGGATAACTCAGGTTGGCCAGTCTCCTGATTCGGTCCAGACTGATGCTACACGGATTGCCAGAAGCAAAGGCGAGTCCGTGGAGCCACTTGCACATGCCCCGGGCACCAATTTCATCTCTCTCCCGCAGGAACATACGAAGGGCGAGCCTGTCTCGAAAAGCGGCGTCTACGGCTGGGTGGATTTCGAGGAAGCAGCTTTTGCTATGGGTATCAAAAAGCAGTGAGCTGATGCACTGCATCCACATGCAGTACCGGGCGTTTTCTATGAGAATACGCGAGGATTCCAAGCGCTGGAGGCTTTGGGTAATACGCTCGCGACTTTTGAGACCGGGCCGAAGGCCCAGCTCATACTGCATCTCTTTGAGATCAAGGCGTGCAACGGCCTTTTCTGCGTTCCCCTGTCTGTGCCCGTGGTCTATGGCGTTGAGCAGAACGTCCAGATCGAACTGGTCAAATGCTTGCCCCGTAAAAATAAAACGCCGGGACGTCGAGGGAATATTGAGCGCAAATTGTTGATTGTCGTTTCGCTTTCGTCCCCAGCTTGCACGAAACAGGTTCGACGCAAGAATACTCACTGGAGTCAAAAGCAAAAAACGGTTTTCAGCAGGAGTCAGCCCAGTCTGGGCTGTGTTCTGTGACGCGTTGCTTCCGGCAATGTACCAGCCGGGGCTTTCAAAGTATCCGTCATCAGCAAAGAACATGGCTCACACTCCTTTGCACCTTTTTGCGGCGGCGTTCCGAAAAAAGGGAAAAGCGTGACAACCTTGAGTGCCGCTCCAGCGGGTCAGGCGAGCCTTATCCTGACGCGTGCATCTGGCAGCCAAAGTCAGGGAAGAGTCCCCGCCAGCACGAGGCTGGCAGGAACTCTGTAGTGACACTTACATGTCTGCGGGGAGGTCCTTGAGTTCTGCATAAGAGAACACCGGGCCGTGCACGCAAACGTATTTGGAACCGAGGTTGCAGCGACCACACAGGCCAACACCGCATTTCATGCGGCGTTCCAGTGTCGTGATGATCTGCTCATCCTCGAAGCCAAGCTTTTTGAGTGCCTGAATCGTGAACTTAATCATGATAGGCGGTCCACAGGTGATGGCGACCGTATTTTTCGGTGTCGCGTCCATCTTTTCCTGCAGGACGTTCGGAATCAGGCCAACCTCGTGGTCCCAGTTCTCGGCCTCGCGGTCGATGGTCAGGACGGTGTGCATGTCTTCGCGCTCCAGCCAGTCAGGAAGGTCAGCCTTGAAGGCCATGTCCTGAGGGCTGCGAGCACCGTACAGCAGAGAGATTTTGCCGTAATCCTTACGATTATCCAGCATGTACATAAGCAGGGTACGCATGGGAGCCATACCGATACCACCACCGATGAACAGGATGTCTTTTCCTTTCATGTCCTCATAGGGGAAGAAATTCCCCAGAGGTGCGCGAACACCAATCTGGTCGCCAGCCTTGAGCTGGTGCAGGCGGGTGGTCACTTCGCCAACTCGCATGACCGAGAACTGGAGGTAGTCCATTCTGGTCGGGGAGGAGTTGATAACAAAAGTTGCTTCACCAACGCCAAAAACAGAAAGCTGTCCAACCTGACCCGGCTCGAAGTGGAAATTCTTCATGCGCTCCGGGTTATTCAGGGTGACGCGGAACGTTTTGATGTTTCCGGTTTCCTCAATCACTTCCTGAACTGTTGCCATTTCAGGGAGGTAGAGGTTCTTCATCTTCTGTTCAGGATTACTAGTCATTGACGGCCTCCTTTGCGGCAGGCTCGCTCTTCAGCGCTTTTTTGAGAATCTCGCGGATGTCCATGCCAACCGGGCAGCTCCGTACGCAGCGGCCACAGCCAACACAGGCAAGAGCGCCATCATGATCTTCCGGATAGTAGGAGAATTTGTGTCCAACTCTGTTGCGGAAACGTTTCAGCTTGCCAGCTCTGGGGTTGTGTCCACTGCCTTCGAGGGTGAAGAGTGCGGACATACAGTTATCCCAGGAGCGGATACGAGTGCCAACGTTGCCCTTGCTTTCATCAGTGATGTTGAAGCAGTAGCAGGTCGGGCAGACGTAGGAGCAGGCACCACAGCTCAGGCATTTTGAGGTGATGTCGGTCCAGAAGTCTTCGTCCTCAAAGAGATCAAGAACTTTTTCCTGAATATTGGAGAGATCTGTTTTTTCTCCCAGAGCTTCGCGTGCGGCCTTGTGGGCAGCTTTGGCGTCAGCAAGGTCTGTGTCGTCAGCCGCACGGAAGTGCTCCGTGTCGACCAGCTCCTGACCAAGGGGAGAAATGGCGTCTGCAACATAGCCGCCAGTAACGGGGGTCAGCAGAACATCGACACCGTCGGTGCCTGCCGGGTCGCCACCAACCCAGTTGCAGAAGCAGGAAGAGTCAGGCTGCGTGCAGGCAAGAACCACAAACGCGGCTTTGTCGCGGCGTGCAGCATAGTATTTGTCGGTATGTTCCGGGTCTGTGTAGACACGGTCAATGACCTTGAATCCTGCGACGTCACAGGGGCGGGCGCCCACAATGACAGTTGGCTCAGCTTTGACAGTTTCCTGAACGTCCAGTTTGACCTGTCCGGGATTTTCCGGGTCCTTCACATAGCGGAATGCCATAAGCGGTTCGCTGCGAGGGAACAGGATTCCTTTTGGAGAAACCGTGCTGACTTTCTCAAGGCAAAGCGTGGCGTCGGTGCTGTAGGGGCGGAAAACAACGGCGTCGTTTTCTTTGACCGGAGCAACAACACGGCGCTTTTCAGAAAGCTTTTCAAGCCAGGGACCGAGGTTTTCTGTGCTGAGGAACTTGGCTGTAGACATTACCAGCTCCTTTCCTTGATGTTTTCTTCTTCCTTCTTGAAGCAGAGCAGCGGCGGCGTTGCTTCAATGTCGGTACCTGCCTCATAATCAAAGATGCGCTTCACTTCGCGATTCATCTTCTGACGCAGGGACAGAAGCGGGATGCCTACAGGACAAGCGCGTTCGCATTCGCCACATTCCGTGCAACGGCCTGCGGTGTGGAAGACGTGCATGATCTGGAACATCAGTTTTTCGCGAGGAGAATCATCCTGGCTGATCCAGTGCGGCTCGCGGCTGTCTGCGGCGCAGTGGTCGCGGCAGACGCAGAGCGGACAGGAGTTACGGCAAGCGTAGCAGCGAAGGCAGCGGGACATCTCTTTTTCCCAGAACTGGAAGCGTTCTTCGAGGCTCATGTCCTCAAGCTCTTCCAGAGTCTTGCAGCGGGCTTCCGGGTCAGTGCCTTCGGCTGGGGCCTTGCTTCCGGCGAATTCGTCGGAAATCAGGGCGTCCGGGTAGGCACAGGTCAGACATTTGTCTGCGGCAACCTGCTCGCGGGGGAAGTCATGGACTTTGTCGCCACAGGTGGCGTGTACCGTTGTGCCGTCCATTTCGATTTTGTCGACCTGTGCGCCGTCCAGAAGGTGCTGGAGTTTTGCAGTGGAGACAACACCATCACAGTGGAAACCGAAAATGGTGAGGTCTTCACGGGAGATCAGGTCTTCCTGGAGCAGCTCAATCACGGTGCGGCTGTCACAGCCCTTTACCACGATACCAACTTTTTTCCCTTTCAGGTCGGGGAGGTAACGGGCGAGGTTGTGGACACAGCTCGGTCCAAGCACGAGGTCCTCAAGGTCCTCTTCTTTACGGATAAACAGCGGCGAGGCGTGCAGTGCATCACGGCCTTTGCCCCATGCAATGATGAGGTCGAGGTCGGGCAGCGCCTTGCGCAGCATTTCTTTCAGTTCGGCAGAGCTAGGCACTTTGCGTCTCCTTTTCTTCCACAGGCATGCTTGCCTGGGCCATTGCCTGGAACTTGGCAAGTTCCTTGGCAACTTCTCCGGCTTCAAATGTCGGAATGGGGCCAAGCTCGTGAATCTGTTCGGTGAACTTGGTCACAACTTCCTGCCAGCGCTGGCCCTCGGACGCGGAGACCCATGTGTACTCAAAGCGTGCGGGGTCAATGCCAATGATGGGCAGGAACGACTTGAGCAGCTCAAGACGGCGACGGGCATAGAAGTTGCCCTCGGAATAATGGCAGTCATTGGGATGGCAGCCAGAAACGAGAACACCGTCAGCACCGCTCAAAAGTGCCTTAACAACAAAGAGTGGGTTCATTCTGCCGGAGCAGGGAACTCGGATAATACGCAAGTCAGTTGGCTGAGTGAACCGGCCAATACCAGCAGTATCTGCACCGCCGTATGAGCACCAGTTGCACAGGAACCCAACGATGCGTCGTTCTTTACCTTCTAAAACTGGCATAAGGCATCGACCTCTGCGAGAATCTGGTTATCTGTGAAGTGCGAAAGCTGAATGGCACCCTGCGGGCAGGTGGATGTGCAAATACCACAGCCCTGACAGACCGTTTCAATGACAGATGCTTTGATCTGGCCACGGAATTCGATCATTTCGATAGCACCAAACGGACAGGTCTTTGCGCATTTACCGCAGCCAACGCAGCGGGTCATGTTGACGCTTGAGACCTGAGGATCGCTTTCGAGCTTATCCTTGGAAAGGAGTCCAAGAACTTTACCCGCAGCGGCACTGCCCTGGGCAACAGAGGACGGAATGTCCTTGGGACCCTGACAGGAACCTGCGAGGAAAACGCCAGCCGTATTTGTTTCAACTGGGCGCAGCTTGGGATGGCCTTCCATGTAGAAGCCATAGCTGTCGTAGGAAATACGCAGCTTTTCGGCGAGTTCAGAAGCACCTGTTGCTGCTTCGGCACCAACGGCCAAAACAACCATGTCAGCTTCGACCTCAACCTGAGAACCAAGCAGGGTGTCCGCGCCACGGACAATCAGTTTGTCTCCGCTGGGGTAAATCTTGGAGACGCGGCCTCGGATGTAGTTTGCTCCGTATTCTTCCTGAGCACGGCGGACAAACTCATCATAGGCCTTTCCTGGGGCACGGATGTCCATGTAGAAGACGTAGGACTGGGACTCCGGCAGATGGTCTTTTGCCAGAATAGTCTGTTTTGCCGTGTACATGCAGCAGAAGCCAGAGCAGTAGGGGCGGCCAACAGAAGGATCTCTGGAACCAACGCACTGAATAAAGACAATGTCTTTTGGCGTCTTGCCATCAGAGGGGCGCTTGATGTGCCCGCCCGTCGGGCCAGAAGCCGAGAGCATGCGTTCGAACTGGAGAGAGGTGATAACATCAGGATAGCGGCCTGCACCGTATTCGCCATAGACAGTCCAGTCGAAGAGATCAAAACCGGTAGCGGCAATGATGGCGCCGACTTTTTCGGTGATGATTTCGTCTTTCTGGCTGTAGTCAATAGCGTCGGAAGGACAGACCTTTGCGCAGACACCGCATTTTCCCTTGGTCAACTTGATACAGTAATCAGGGTTGATGGCTGCCTTTTTGGGGATAGCCTGAGGGAACGGAATGTTGATTGCCGTTGTGGGGGCAAGGTGCTCGTTGAAGGGGTCGTCGGTCTTTTTGGCCGGGCACTTTTCAGTACACAGACCACAGCCCGTACATTTGTTCCAGTCAACGTAGCTTGCTTTTTTGCGGATCTGAACGTCGAAGTTGCCGACGTACCCGTCTACCTTGTCTACTTCGGACAGGGCATAGAGCGTAATTTTGGGGTGCTGGGCAATCTCAACCATACGTGGTCCAAGAATGCAGCTTGAACAGTCAATGGTTGGGAAAGTTTTGTCGAGTTTAGACATCTTGCCACCGATGCTCTGGGTCTTTTCGACCAGAACAACATCGAGGCCAGCGTCAGCACAGTCGAGCGCAGCCTGAATGCCAGCAACACCACCGCCAATGACCATGACCTTATGGGTCACGTCAAACTGGCTGGACTGGAGCGGGCGGTCATTACGCAACTTCGAAACAGCCATCATCACAAGGTCAATAGCCTTGTTGGTGTTGGCTTCCATATCTTTGCCAATCCACGAAACGTGTTCGCGGATGTTTGCCATTTCAAACATGTAGCGGTTCAGCCCGGCGCGCTCCACAGTCTTGCGGAATGTGGCTTCGTGCATGCGGGGTGAACAGGAAGCAACGACAACACCATCAAGCTGGTGTTCCTTGACTGCTTCCACAATGGATTCCTGTCCGGGTTCGGAACAGGTGTACATGGTATCTGTGGCGAAGACGACTTCCGGAAAACTCCGGGCAGCCTCGGCGACTTGTTTGGTGTCCACAGTGCCAGCGATGTTGCTGCCACAGTGGCACACGAATACTCCGATTCTCATCTGCGCTTCTCCTCAGGTCTCTAGCGAGCCGCAGCCGCTTCCGCAGTCTGCTTTCCCATGTTTTTGAGCACCCGGTCTGGGCTGACGTAGAGCTTGTCGAGAGCGAGAAGCTTTTCGTCGAGGCCAAGGGCCAGCCCAATGAGCTGGGTGTAATAGAATACGGGCATTCTGTGGTGGGACTTGTTGGCTCTGTTAATCTGACCCTGCCGCATGTCGAGGTTCATCTGACACAGTGGGCAGGCTGTGACGACTGCATCGGCACCAAAGGCCGCAGCCGTATCCAGAATGCGTCCAGAAAGCGTGGTCACGACCTTTTTGCGAGTCATGGCAACGGATGCACCACAACACTCGGTCTTGAGCGGGAACTGGACGACTTCGGCCCCAAGGGCCTCCATGAGAAGATCAAGCGCCATCGGATTTTCCGAATCACCAAAATCCATCAGCTCTTCTGGACGGTTGAGCATACACCCATAATAGGGGGCAACTTTCAGGCCTTTGAGGGGCTTGACCGTGCGGGATTTCAGTTCTTCTGGACCAATCTCTTCAAAGATAATCTGGAGGACGGATCGAGAATCAATGTCTGTGGGGATAGAGCCATCAACAAGCTTTTCCACACGGGCACGGAATTCATCATTCTGCAACTTGTGCTGGGTCGAGCGCAGGTTTTTGAGACAGCTCGGGCACGGAGTTGCAATTTTCTTGTGGCCCATCTGGCCAGCAAGCATGATGTTTCGTCCTGTCAGGGCAGCGGAAAGTGCGGGGTCCACGGCGTGTGCTGGCGTGGAACCACAACAGCTCCAGTTAGGAATTTCTTCAAGTCCAACGCCAAGCCGTTCGCAAACAGCCTGGGTGGAGATTTCGTACTCTATGGATGATCCTTTGTTGGAGCAACCGGGGTAGTAGGCGATTCGACTCATTATGCGTTCTCCTGTTCGTAACGTTCGAAAATCTTCTGGATTTCCTCACGTCCCTGAATGTCTTCCGGCTTAAAGGACATTTTGCCCTTGAGCAGGACCGACGGTCCAAGGTCGGCGTTTGCGAGCAGGCGGCCTGTACGCGTCATCCACGCTGTCATGAGTCCGATTTCGAAGATGCGTCCGTGTTTCTTTACGGAGTCGAGGAAGCATTCCCAGAACTTGCGAATATCTTTTTCTGCGACAATGCCTTCCTTGCCTGCGATGTTACGCAAGGTGTCCATAATGCGGGCCACATCGATGTCGTTGGGGCAGCGCGCCGTGCAGGTCTCGCAGGACGCACAAAGCCAGATCGAGCGGGATTTCAGAACTCGGTCGCGCTGACCGGCCTGAAGAAGCCGCATAATCTGGCTGACGGGAATGTCATAAGCAAAGTCAACGGGGCAACCAGCTGTACACTTGCCACACTGGTAACAGTGCGAGAGCACCTGGCCACTTTTACGTTCAACTTCGTCCACAAACTCCCGGTCATATGAGCTGTTTACTCTGACTGGTTCCATCTGTGTTTCCTGATCTGATTTGTGGGAGAAGACCCACCTTCAATAAAGCGGGTCTTCTTCCTGCCAAAAATCAACGTATGCTTCCCAAGTGTGGGGCACTTGAGAGGTACGTTAGAGCCTTAGAAGGCTTCTTCGTAAATCCGGTGAACCTCCCGGTCGGTTGGACGGCGGGGATTGGTCAAAGAACAGGCATCCTTCTGGGCGTTCTGCGTCATGATTTCGATATCCTTGGGGGATACCTTCTTGCCATAACGGGTTCCGAGTTCGGAAATGGTCGCCGGAATGCCAACGTCCTTCGACAGCGTCCGGATCGATTCGATGAAGACTTCTGCCGCGTCTCGCTTCGACATACCTGTGATGTCCTCTCCCATCCAGGTAGCCATCTCAGCGAATTGGTCAACACATGCAATAAGGTTGTATTTCTCAACGTGAGGCAACAGGATGGCGTTGCATTCGCCATGGGGCAGATCGTAGAATCCACCGAGCTGATGTGCCATTGCGTGTACGTGGCCAAGGCTGGCGTTATTGAAAGCCATGCCAGCCAGGTACTGGGCATAACACATTGCCTCACGAGCCTCTATATCCTGGCCATTTGCGACCGCGCGGCGCAGATTGTGTGCAATCAGGCTGATTGCTTTCTGTGCGCAGGCGTCGGTCAGCGGGGTTGCTGCTGTAGACACATAGGCCTCAACAGCGTGAGTCAGGGCATCCATGCCAGTAGCTGCGGTCAGCGCCGGGGGCATGCCCATCATCAAAAGTGGGTCATCCAATGCAATGCCAGGAGTAACGCGCCAGTCAACGATTGCCATTTTCACCTTGCGGCTGGTGTCCGTAATGATGCAGAAGCGGGTCATTTCGGAGCCAGTACCTGCCGTGGTGTTCACTGCAACGTAGGGAGGCATCGGGTTCGAGGATTTATCAATGCCTTCGTAATCGTGAATCTTGCCGCCATTGGCGACAACCAGGCCAACACCTTTGCCGCAGTCATGTGAGCTGCCGCCGCCAAGTGTGATGAGCGAATCGCACTTGTGGTCCTGATAGGCCTTGACGCCTTCAGCAACGTTTGTGTCGGTCGGATTCGGCACTGTGTCATCATACACAACACAGTCCATACCATTATCCTTCAACAAATCAACAATCTGCTTCGTGATTCCAATCGCTGTGATGCCCTTGTCCGTCACTAACAGGGGCTTCTTGCCACCGAGAGCCTTGATGCGAGCAGGAATTTCCTTGTGTGCACCAATACCCACCAGAGTCACGCTAGGAATAAAGAAACCGTTAACTTCTTCGCGTACTGCCATGTCACACCGTCCTTGTATTGAAGATAATGTTTCAGCATGCCGTTATTTCTCATGAGTACTTTTCTATAGGCAAGTATCGGGCCAAAGTGAAAAGTGAGGAAACACGCGGGTTTTGTGAAAACAGCAATGGACAAATTGTCTCATTGTTTACCTGCAAAACATGGAATCGGGTGCATTTGGATGCAAAAATATGTCAAAGAACCTTGGGAAGGGGCGTGGTACAAGCTTTTTGGAGTGGTGTATCGTTTTGATCCACTCTTTATCGATACTGTGTCATGCCGTCTCTATGCAATAAGTATATACTATGTTTCGTATATATTTCAAAAAATAAAAAACAGCCAGCAATAATTTCTTTTTTAGAAAAAATTACTGACTGTTTTTTACTGTTACAGGGTTTTACAGAGCTTCAGCATAGATGTTTTGGACATCGTTCAGGGTCAGCTTGCGTGGGTTGGTCAGCACGCAAACGTCTTTCTGGGCATTTTCTGCCATTGTTGGAATGTCTTCGGAGCGCACATCCTTTCCATAGCGTTTGCCGAGTTCGGTAATGCTCGTTGGAATGTTTACATCACGAGACAGAGTCTTGATTGCTTCGAGGCAGAGTTCTGCGGCCTTGCGTGCAGACATGCCGTGGGTGTTTTCTCCCATCCATTCTGCCATTTCTGCGAAGCGATCAAGATTTGCAATCAGGTTGAACTTCTCAACGTACGGGAGGAGGATGGCATTACATTCGCCGTGCGGCAGATTGTAGAATCCACCGAGCTGATGTGCCATGGCGTGTACGTGGCCCAGGCTGGCATTATTGAAAGCCATACCAGCCAGGTACTGGGCGTAACACATGTCTTCACGGGCCTGGATGTCTTGTCCATTTGCGACTGCGCGACGCAAGGACGAGGCAATGAGCTTGATAGCCTTTTCGGCACAAGCATCCGTCAGAGGAGTGGCCGCAGTGGAAACATATGCTTCGACAGCGTGGGTCAGAGCGTCCATACCTGTTGCAGCCGTAAGTGAGGGCGGCATGCCGACCATGAGCAGCGGATCGTCAAGGGCAATGCCCGGAGTGACGCGCCAGTCAGCAATAGCCATTTTCACCTTACGGGAAGTATCTGTAATGACCGCAAAGCGGGTCATCTCGGAACCAGTACCAGCGGTGGTATTGACCGCAACATACGGGGGCATGGGCTTGCTTGCCTTGTCGATGCCTTCGTAGTCGTGGATGCATCCACCATTGGAAGCGACAAGGCCAATGCCCTTGCCACAGTCATGGGAGCTGCCACCACCAAGGGTGATGATGGAATCGCAGTCCGCGTCGCGATAGACCTTGAGGCCTTCCTCGACGTTATGGTCAGTCGGATTCGGAACGGTTTCGTCATAGACAACGCAGTCCATGTCCTGTTCCTTCAAAAGATCAACGATCTGCTGGGTAATACCCACGGAGGTGATACCCTTGTCCGTGACCAGCAGAGGCTTCTTCCCACCAAGAGAACGAATGCGAGAGGGAATTTCCTTGGATGCACCAATACCGATGAGAGTTACACTAGGAATAAAGAAACCGCTTACGTTTTCCTGCACTGCCATGATCTACCTTCCTTGTATTGGGGTGGAGATTTTTATCTACAGAAAGAGTGATTTGTTCCGTCACTTTTCTCTAGGCATAAACCGGGCCAACCCTGAAAACACAAGGAATAGCACCAAATGTGTTCTTAACAGCTTGTTTCTGTGTGATTTTTCCGTTGCCTTCTGACGCAGTCTTTTATGCTGTATCAAGCTCGTGAAAAGTTCCACGTGGGATTTGCCCCGCCAGCTATGCAAAAAGCTGGATCGTGTCGAAATGGGACAGTGAAAAAACAAGCTGTGTCAATGCGACCCAAACCGGTGAAAACCGTTTTCTCATAGGGCCAAATAAAAAGAAAAAAAGTAATAAATTTGTGTCTACAGGTGAAATTTTTCGATTTTTCTGTAGAGCGTTTTTCTGCCAATCCCAAGGGCCTGCGCTGTTTTTTGGCGATTGCCATTATAAAACTCCAGCGCTTTGGAAATATGCTCCCGTTCCATGCGCTCCAGAGAGAGAACTCCAGCTTCCTGATCGGCTGCGGACTGGTCTGCAATCTCCTGAGGGAAGCACTTCCGGGTGATGGTGCCATTTTCGGAAAGGATGATGCTCCGTTCCAGCACATTGCGAAGTTCGCGGACATTGCCTGGCCAGTCATAGGCCAGAAGGCACTGCATGGCTCGTTCGCTGACAGTGTAGGGGCGCTGCCCCATCTGTTCACTCAGCTTGCCAAGGAAGAATTCAACGAGCAGGGGAACGTCTTCGCGGCGATCCTTGAGCTGTGGAATATGAATATTGAACACGTTGATTCTGTGGAACAGGGCTTCATGGAACCGGCCTTCTTCGACCTCGAGAGCAAGGTTTCTGTTGGTCGCAAACAAAAAGCGGATATCAACGGTTCGCTCTTCCTTTTCTCCCACGCGCCGGTAGGTGTGGGCTTCCAAAACGCGCAGCAGTGAGGCCTGAACTTCGATGGGCAGTTCGCCAATTTCATCAAGAAAGAGGGTGCCGGTGTGCGCAAAGGTCATCAGACCTTCTCGGTTTTCCGTTGCGCCCGTAAATGACCCACGGGTGTGTCCAAACAACTCACTTCGGGACAGCTCGCGTTGCAGGGTGGCGCAGTTTTTGACGACCAGCGGCTTGTTGGAGCGGGTACTGGCGAGATGCACGCTTCTGGCGACGACATCTTTGCCTGCACCAGATTCACCTGTAATGAGCACCGGAACTGACGTGGGCGCGACTTTGTCGATAAGGAAGCGAATGCGTTTGATGGATGATGAACATCCAACCAGCTGCGCACCTGTACTGTCCTTTTGGGTGTGCTTGTAGCTTCTGTTTTCTCGCTGGAGGCAGCAGCGCTGCCATGCGCGGTCAACAAGCAGCTCCACCCGGTCAAGACGGAATGGCTTGGTAATATAGTCGTACGCTCCGCAGCGAATGGCTTCTACAGCATTATCAATATTGCCGTGTCCGGTGACCAGAATGACTTCCACATCCGGGTCCATGTCTTTGAAGTCTGTCAGCAGTTCCAGACCGTCACCGTCAGGCAGTCGGATGTCGGAAATAATGACGTCAAAGTGTTCCTGCCGGGCGTTTTGCCGGGCAGATTCTGCGGTGCTTGCAGTGACAATGATTCTTTCCGGGCTGCTGAGTTCTTTTTGCAGCAGGCGAAGAATTGGCTCTTCATCATCAATAATCAAAACTTTATATGGATCAGACACGGTTACCTTCCGTAATGGTTGGAAGTTTCACAGTGAAGCATGAGCCTTGATCCGGGCAGCTTTCCACAAGAATCTCTCCGCCGTGGTCCCGCACGATGGTGTAGCAGGTGGACAGGCCAATACCGATGCCCTTGCCCACGGGCTTGGTGGTAAAAAATGGCTCAAAGAGCATGTCCCGGTTTTCCGTCGGGATGCCGCAGCCTGTGTCTCGAACCTGGAGGCAGACAAAGTCGTCAGCAGCAGTGGTTTCAAGATGAACTTCACCTTTTGGCCCAATGGCATCCAGAGCATTGGTCAGCAGGTTGAGTGTCACCTGTTTGAGCTGTGCTTCGTCTCCCATGATGAGTGGCAGAGATTCATCGAGCTGCATGTCGTGGCGGACGTTGGGAAGCTTGCGGAACTGATGGTGCAAGAGCTTCATCGTGTCCGAGGCCACCTGATTGAGGCTCACAGGCATAAAGTCAGACATCACAGGGCGGCTAAACGTGAGCAGGATTTTAACGATTTCCTGACAGCGAAGGCATTCTTTCAGGATGGTATCGGTGTAGTCACGCAGGTCCTCGGCAAGGTCATCAGGAACGGTTTCCTTGAGCCGGGCCAGTCGGCGCTGAATGCCTTCTGCGTAGCCTGCAACAGCCGCAAGAGGGTTGTTGATTTCATGAGCAACACCAGCCGCGAGAACGCCGATGGTTGCCATTTTTTCTGCCTGATAAAATTTGGCCTGAAATTCTTTTTGCAGGGTCACATCACGCTTAAAAATAAGAATTCTGTGTTCAGAGAAATCAGGGCTTTTGAGTGGTGAGGCCACCATGTCGAACTGCATGTTCCGGCCATTGATACGAAAAATTGCCGTCTCCCGACACACCGCATTGGTCGAGAGAGATCGAAAAGCCGGGCACTCCGGGCAGGGGTGGTCGCAATGCCGAAAAATACTGTGACAGGTTTTCCCAATGGGGTTGATGCCCGGGAAAAGCTGCTCAAAAACGTGGTTTACGGAGATGATGGTCATGTCTTCAGAGAGCACCATCATCACGTCGGTGATGCCATCAAGAATTGCGGCAATTTCCCGGCGCTGATTGTCCAGCTCCTGATTGCTGGATGTCAGTTCCTTAATTGTTTTTTGCAGTTCCTGAAAAAAGTTGAGCTTGCTGTGCTCAATACCAATAAGGTCTTGGAGTGAGGTCTTGTTTGGCATTACCACGCCTCCAGACAAATATTGAGCAGGTCCTGCCAGTCTGCTTCGCGGGGATTGGTGACCGCGCATGCGTCATGGACTGCCATTTTGCAAATCTGTTCGAGATACGACCTGTCTGGAACAATATCCCGAAGGCGAACCGGTATTTTCATGCGCTCAAACATAACCGCGAGGCTCTCGCAGCCCTGTTCGGCAAGGGTTTGCGATGATTCCATGCGAACGCCCACAATGGTCCGGGCAATGTTCGCCATTTTTCGCGTACAGCTTGGAATGTTGTAGCGCATGACCGCCGGGAGCAGGATGGGGTGAACCATGCCGTGCAAAACGTCAAATCGACCACCAAGAGAGTGGGCCAGAGCGTGCCCAATACCAAGACCAGCGTTACTAAACGACATGCCCGCTTCGGTGCTGGCGATGGACAGGTTTTTGAGCGCATCAAGATCTTTGTCCTCTGCTGCGCGGGTGATGCTGTCCAGAATAAGCCCTATGGCATTGAGCGCCTGAGATTCCGTAAAGGGTGAAGCGAGCCGCGAAACATAGGATTCGATGGCGTGTGAAAGTGCATCAATGCCAGACGCCAAAATCAGTTCGCGAGGGTTGGTTGCCAAAATCTGCGGGTCAATGATCGAAATGTTTGGGACCAGAGAACGGCTGATGATGGACATTTTTACGTGCCGTTCCATATCTGTGATGATGGCGTACTGCGACACGTCCGAACCACTGCCTGCGGTGGTCGGAATAAAGATCATTGGCGGAAGAGGGCGCATGATTCTGTTTGCGCCTTCGTAGTCCCGAATTCGTCCCCCATTGCTGACGATGGTTGCAATGCCTTTTGCCCCATCAATAGGACTTCCACCACCTAAGCCAATAATGGCATCGGCGTTTTGCTCAAGGTAAAGCTCTGCGCCCTTGTGAACCTGCCAGTCGCGGGGATTGGAGGAAATTTCATTAAAAAAGACACACTCCAGCTTATCCTTCCGGAGTATATCAATAATGCGTTCAACCCAGCCGGAAGCTTCCAGACCGGGATCGCTGACCAAAAAAATGCGCCTGGCTCCAAGCCGGTGCGCACAGGAGGCAAGGTATTTGATGCTGCCGTTCCCAAAAATAACTTCGGGAATGGCAAACTTGGTGATCTGCATGCTCTGCTCCTCTCAGGAAAATCTCTCACCCATAGAAATTTTTCCATGAAATTCAAACTTATTCCTATAACGAAGTGTGAAGTCAAGTCAGGAAATTGGAAAGCCAACACCTGAGAGATACGAATTTTCTTGCAGAGTGCAGAACTTTTCTATGCTTTAGAAAAAAATACGGGTGCCAAAGGATGGCGAAGAACTTCTTCATCCAAGGAGCAAATGAGAGAGGGCTGGGACGTATGTCAGCACCAAAACCGTCAAAAAGAGCAAAAGGAAAAACGGGATGGTGGAGCGGTAAATGGTGAGAATGGAACTTTCGAAGCGATAGCTGGCAATGAACAGATTCATGCCAATGGGTGGAGTGAGGTAGCCAAGCTGCATGTTGGCGAGAAAAATGATGCCCAGATGGATGGGGTCAATGCCATAACTGAGGGCGATGGGAAGCAGGATGGGCACCACAAGGACGAGAGCTGAAAAAATGTCCAGTACCGCGCCGAGCAGAAGCAGGAAGATATTGAGCAGGAGTAAAAAGGCCATGCGAGACTGGATGCTGCCCTGTACGAGAGAAAGTAGCCGTTCCGGGACTCCGGCATCAATGGCTGCATTGGTGGATGCAAAGGAAAAGCCCAGAATAACGAGGATACCTCCAACAAGTAGCATGGAGCGGCGCGTCAGGTCGACCAGCTCCCGAAGGCTGATTTCGCGCAGGAGAAAGACTTCAACAAGGACAACATAGAGCGCGGTAACGGCTGCGGCTTCGGAAATGGCAAAGTAGCCACCATAGATGCCGCCAAAGATGAGGAAGGGGAGCGGAAGTTCCCAGATGGATTCTTTGAGGGCGAGTCCAATGCGCCGAAATGAGAATATTTTGAGTGTGCTTCGGCGGTCCCGGTTGACCCAAAAACTCCAGAGGCACAGAACGCCAACCATGAGCACGCCGGGGATGATGCCTGCCAGAAACATTTGGTCCATTGTGAAGCTTCCGGCGAGGTTGCTTTGCTGAACAATAACGCCATAGAGGATGAGCGGAAGAGAGGGCGCGAACAGCAGGCCAAGGCTTCCAAGGGTCGTGACCAGACCAAGGCTGAAACGTGCCTGATAGCCGCCCTGAATAAGCGCCGGGTGCAGGAGCGCCCCAAGGGCAATAATGGTTACGCCAGAAGCTCCGGTAAAGGCTGTAAAAAAGGCTCCCAGAATAAGGGAGACAATGGCGAGTCCGCCGGGCATCCAGCCGAGCAGGGACTCAGAGAGTCGCATAAGCCGTCCCGGTGCTCCTGATTCGCTCAGGATGTATCCCGCGAAGGTAAACAGCGGAATGGCAAGAAGCACAGGCATTTCAGCAAGGCGGTAGAACTCAATGGGCAGGGCAACAAGCTCAATGCCGTTTGCCGCATAGTTGAGCATGGCGCCAGCGGCTATAACTGCGAAAAGAGGCGCGCCAAAGAGCGCTATGAGTATGAGACCAAGTCCGAGAAGCATCATCATGACGATTGTGGCCTGTGTTGGGCGCAGCAGAGAAGCGCCCGGCTGTGCTTGATGAAAAAGACAAAATAGCGCCACGAAATGGCAGCAAAGCCTGCGGGCAAAATCCACTGCACGGTCCACGCTGGAACGTATCCAAGAATGAGTGAGCCAAATTCTTTTTCGAGCAGGAAGAACTGCAAGGCGTACCACGCAGCCAGCGCCATCACCACTGTGGTGAAGAGGTCTGTTATGACACGGACAAGGAGCATGGCCCGGTAGGGCAGGATGTGTGAGACCACATCAAGAGCGATGTGCTTGTCGTCTCGGCTTGCTGCAACGGCTCCGGCAATGGCAACGGCAAAGAGCAGCAGGCGCAGAAGTTCATCCATCCAGACAAAGCCGCCGCCTGTGGTGTTGCGCAGGGCAATGCGGAGAAAGGACAGGACCAGCATACTTAGGAGCACGAGCACAATGCTCCAGTTTTCTATGCTGCGGCCCAGTCGTTCCAGCGGACGCTTGCGCTCCATGCCTACTGTCCTCCTCGCATGGCGGACAGTTTCTTCTGGATTCTGGCATAAAGCGTGGCGTCAAAGGCTCCCTTGTCTGCAAGGTCCTGCATGACTTTTTCTGTGATACCCCGGATTTTGTTCACATCCTGTGGCGTCAGCTCAACGATGTCCATGCCGCGGGATTTCAGAACCTTGAGCGCTTCGGTGTTGTCATGCGCCGTTCCAGCATCAAAGGCCCGCATAGTGGCATTGAGTTCTTCCCGGACAATGTTCTGGTCTTTAGGACTCAGCTTTGCAAAAGCCTTTTGGGCAATGCCCAGAACGCCAAATGTGTAGGTGATCGGCGTCTTGGTCAGAGCCTTGGTTCGGGTGTGCCACTGCATAACAATTGCTCCCAGAGGGGGCGCTGCAATGATGTCCACGAGTCCTGCCTGCAAACCTGTCAGAACATCGGTGATGGGAAGGGTGACAGGGGCAATGCCAAGAGCATCCATGACGGCGTAGGACATGGTGTCGCCCTGCGGAATCCAGACTTTCTTTTTGCGCAGTCCATCGAGCGTGGTCATTGGTTCATCGCTCATAATGAACGCAGCACCGCCAGCGGCAAAATGGAAGGTCTCAAAGCCTTTACTTTTCAGCTCCTTGTGCAGAATGGGGTCCAGTTCTTTTCTGACAGCATTCATTTCTGCGTCATTCCGATAGATAAATGGCAGGCTGTAAAGCCGCAGGTCAGGGCAGACATCCGAAAGCTGCCCAAAGGTGAACATGCTTCCCTGAAGCTGTCCGATGCGGATTTTGCGCAAAACATTGTTGCCATTTCCCATGACTCCGCCACCAAAGTATTTGATCTGTACACGTTTTTCTGTGCGGAAGGCGATGCGGTCAGCAACGGCCCGCATGTCATTCATCCATGCAGTCCCTTCGGGGGCATTTGAGGCAATCTTGAAGGTCACGGCCTGTGCTGGGAGCGCGAAAATGCAGGTCAGGATGCACAGGGTAAGACACTGGAAAAAGCGGCGCATAAAAGCCTCCATCTAAAAAATATTGGCAGCAGATGCTGCAAGTTCTTTTGCCTGTCTTTGGGCCAGTACATTGAGCAGAGTCAGGCCCGGTTCATGAGGATTGGCTTCGAGAATTTCGGAGATAAGCCTGTCAAAGAGGGGTTTGTCATAGGTCCCTATTGCATAGGATTTGGCATAGGCGAGCTTGGCTCCGAGGTCGCGCCCGGATGAAATGTGGAGTGCCCGGTCAAAGTGTTCTTTTGCCAGCTCTGGTTTGCCTCCAAGAGAAGGCGGACGAAGCATAAGCAGGATGCCAGACCAGACATGTGCGGCACCAGAGGCATAGCGCTCATCCAGGGCGAGCATACGGTCGAGAGCAACCTGAATATTGGGGAGTCTGGTTAGGGCTGCGAGGTCTGTTTTGTGCGCATCAAGCCAGACAAGCTGACCAAGAACATAGGCATAAAGCAGCGGCAAATCGTCGCGGTCCAGAGTTGAGAGGTCCTGAGTAAAATCGTCGAGAGGAGCGTCTGGGGAACTGCGTTTGCCAAGCCGGAGCGACAGGGCCGTGAGTCCGTAGTGCTCTGCCTTGTCTGCGAGCAGGCGCTTTTGTTCTTCGTTTTCGGCAAAGGCGTTTGCATAGAGTGCATAGAGTTTGGTCCCGGAGGCATGGAGTTCTGCATCGTCAGGGTTCTGAGCTATCATGCTGTCGAGTAGAATCATGTAGGCCGGGGCACCTGCTTTGACGATGGCTGGGTCATCTTGCTCCAGGATGGCACCAGAGAGGGAATCGCCAATGCGTGCAGGTCGGAACGGTGAGCAGGCCATCACGAGGAAAAGAACTGGAACGAGCGAGAGAATCGCCCGAGCACCAGCCGTGTGGAAAAACCTGTGTGCTTGCGTCATGAAAAGCCCCTTGCAAAGGAATTGAGAGAGGCACTCAGAATACATGAAAATGAGGAGCAGAGGCAAGGTGCGAAGGGAAAAAGCTGAGCGAGAAGCGCGGAGGGCATAAAAAAGGGAACCCTCACAAGGAAGGTTCCCAAAAGAGATGTGCGATATACAGAATTTATTCTGCGCACAGTGCGTCGTCGTTGCACGCGGCCTTTTTCATGGCGAAGTAGTTGCGGGTTTCGCGAACAACAACACCAGACAGGCCAAGCACACCAATCAGGTTCGGGATAGCCATAAGGCCATTTACGATGTCTGCCAGCACCCAGATTGTTTCGAGCTTAATGAAAGAGCCAGAGGCGATAAGCATGATGAAAACAACCTTGAAAGGCATGATGCCTTTGACACCAACGAGATATTCTGTGCAGCGCTCACCGTAGTAGTTCCATCCAAGGATGGTGGTGAAGGCAAAGAAAATCAGGCCGATGGTGACGGCATACTGGCCGAGCTGTGTTCCCAGACCAAGATTGAATGCTTCGTTGGTCATGGCTGCACCAGCGAGGTTCGGATCGTACAGTGCTCCGGTCATGACCAGAACAATACCGGTCATGGAGCAGATCACGATGGTGTCGAAGAAGGTACCGGTCATGGAAATGAGTCCCTGACGAACGCAGGAATCAGTTCTGGCGGCAGCAGCTGCAATAGGAGCGCTACCAAGGCCGGATTCGTTCGAGAACACACCACGGGCAATACCATTTCGCATTGCCATCATCATGGTGATACCAACTGTTCCACCAAAAGCAGCCTGTGGGTTGAATGCGGATTCAACGATGAGGCTGATTGTGGGGATGATCTGGTCTGCATTCAGCACGAGCACCACAATGGATGCAAGGATGTAGAATACAGCAGCAAAAGGCACGATGCGCTTTGCTGTCTCGGAGATGCGCTTGATTCCGCCAAGGGTAACCATCGTGACCAGAATGGTCAGAACAGCAGCGGTGACGATTTTGGGAAGCCCAAAAGTGCCAGCGCTTGCCTCAGAGATGGCGTTTACCTGAGCGAAGGTTCCGATACCAAGGAATGCGACGCCGATGCCAAAGACGGCAAACATACGGGCAAGAAACTTATTCCCCAAACCGCGTTCGATGTAATACATCGGACCACCAGACATCTGTCCGTTGGCGTCCTTAACGCGGTATTTCACTGCGAGCACGCCCTCAGCGTACTTCGTGGCCATGCCAAAAAAGGCAGCGAGCCACATCCAGAGCAGAGCACCGGGTCCACCCGCCTTCAGGGCAGTGGCAACACCGACGATGTTACCGGTACCGATGGTGGCGGAAAGTGCGGTACACAGCGCTGCAAAGGGTGACACATCACCGCTGTAATGCGAGTTTTTTTCACGTGTGAACACGTACTTGAGGGCCAGAGGCAGTCGCAGGATCTGAATGAGTCCCAGCCGCAGCGTAAGAAATACTCCTGTTCCGAAAAGCAGGAGGAGAAGCGGGGGGCCCCAGACAAATGAGTCAATACGTTCGAGTAGCTGCAAAACGTCCATTTCTGATGTTCCTTCATGGGATACATGGTTAAACAATCAGGAAATGAATGATGCGGCCACTGGAGTGGGAAAGTAATGGGGAAAATACAAGAGAACAGGCACAAGGACGTGCCTTCCTAAAGCTTTTCTCCTCTGTCCTTTTGCCTGAGAGTTTGACCGGGGAGGGGATCTCCCGGTTTGCTCCTTCGGCGCTTCCTTCGTGGAAGTCTCTCCAGAGGCTCGTCAAGTAGCAGTCCTTTTGCCTGAAAGATTTACTTCTTCGGCGCTCCCGCCTGGGGAGTCTCTCCTACTACTGTCATCCGATTTCCGAGTCAGATTTGAGCTATACGCTCGCACTTTTTGCTTTGCAAGAAAAAAGAGAAAAATTTTTCACATAATCTTTTATAGCTTGTTAAAGTTATTGGGAAAAAATCTGCTATCTCTGGCTTTTCCCGGCATCCTCCTCTGTCCTTGTCCCTAAAAGAACTAAAGATAATTTTTACAAAAGCCGATAGGGAAGCCTAGGGGAAATATTCCAATTATTTTGCTTTGTTATTGGACATCCTTTGGTAATGCGATATATAATTTTTTTCAAAAAAAATGCTAATATGTTGTTTCCTAAGGGAAAAGCTCGCATCACGCAGCGCCATAATGCGCTGCACACATCTGAATGAGTGAGGGGTTTCATGAGGCTTAACTTCAATCGGAAGCTTATGCTTGGCATTAGCTTGATTATCATTCCGTTAATCTTGCTTGTTATGCTCATGAATCTGCACGTGGCAAAAAAAGCACTGACACTTGTGGGTTCGGAATTTTTGCGCAACACCGCGCAGGAACTGAAATATGCCGCAAAAATGCGGGATGAATCCTTACAGACCTCGCTCTCAAACGAGATCGTACGGCTCAAAAAAGACACTATGCGGCGAGGGGTATTTGTTCTTGAACCGACCAGAACCCGTACCGTCAACATCACGAATCAGAAAACAGGGCGAAGTGAATCCGCGACTTTTGGCGCGCTCAGCTATGGCGGGCAGGATGTCTTTGAGAACAACCGCTATGTCGACGAAGTCTTTTCTCTTTCTGGTCATCACTGTACAATTTTTCAGGTACTTCCGGGCAAGCTGTTGCGCATTGCTACAAGTATTCGCAAAGCTGACGGGAGTCGGGCTATTGGTACCTACATTCCAGAGTCCAGCCCCGTGTACAAAGCCGTGACAAACGGTCAGACGTACACCGGACGGGCCAAGGTCATTGGGCGCGATTTCCTTACGGCCTATACTCCAGTGCAGGATACAGAAGGGCGCACAAGCGTCGTGCTTTTTGTTGGCATGGAGATTATGGCTCCAAGCCTGCATGACATGATTAATTCCGTTTCTGTAGCCGGAAAGGGCTATGCCTATATTGTGGATGAGTCAGGCAGGTTTGTTGTGCATCCCCGCTCCGAGGGCAAGCGTTTTCAGGATGTGAATCCCAAGGGCTGGGCGGCAATCAAGGCCACTGACACTGGGGAGCTGCACTACACGAGTTCGCAGAACTCCAAACGCGTTGCATTTGTCGAGCATTTCAAGCCTTGGGGCTGGTACATCGTTGTGACGCTCAGCAAAGAGGAGCAGATGCTTGGTGCTGACAGGCAGCTTATATATGCCTCTCTCGGAACTGGAGCTGTGGGGCTGGTTCTCGCCTTATGCGCCTTTGCAATTTTCCTGAGGCGGCAGCTTCAGCCTCTGGAGCAGCTCTCTCACGCAACGCAGGCCATTTCTGAAGGAAATTTGGATGCCAAGTGTCATTATGATGGAAACGATGCCATTGGCACCACGGTCCGATCTGTTCGCAAGATGGTCGTGCAGCTCAAGGACCGTTTGAGTTTTGGTCAAGGTGTCCTTGATGGCATTTCGCTTCCCTGTTCTGTCGTGAACGCCAAGAATGAGATGGTGTTTATTAACCATCAGAAAATGGACCTGATGGAGCGGACCGGGAAGCCTGAGCAGTTTTATGGTAAAAGTTCTGGCGAGTTTTTCTTTTTTGATGCCTCCAAAAAGACGCTTGCCATGAAGTGTATGGAAGCCGGAAAAGTTTTGAGTGCTGACATTAATATGACGACAACCTCCGGCCAGACCTTCGTTATTAATTCAACATGTGCCCCAATGTTTGATCTTGATGGAAACCCTTTTGGGGCGCTTGTGATGTGGTTCGACCTGACTGAAATCAAGCAGAAAGAAGCGCAGATTGTTGAGCAGCGTGATCGCATTGCTGAAGCGGCTCGACTTGCAGACAAGGTGGCAGAGCAGGTCTCGTCTGCCTCTGAGGAGCTGGCTGCGCAGATTGAAGAATCGAACAATGGTATTGAGTTGCAGCAGCAGCGCACCAGTGAGGTTGCGACTGCCATTGAGCAGATGAATGCGTCTGTTCTTGAGGTCGCCCGCAATGCTGGCAATGCCTCCGGGCTTGCTGACGACACCCGGCGGACAGCACAGGATGGATCGCGTCTTGTGACAGAAGTTTCTGCCATTGTTGAGGATGTTTCGTCCTCTGTCGATGAACTCAAGACAGATATGGCAGAGCTTGGCGAGCAGGCAGAAGGTATTGGTACTATCATGGGCGTTATTTCCGACATTGCAGACCAGACAAATCTGCTTGCCCTGAATGCCGCCATTGAGGCTGCGCGTGCCGGTGAAGCTGGTCGCGGGTTTGCCGTCGTCGCTGACGAGGTGCGCAAGCTTGCAGAGAAGACCATGAATGCGACCCGCGAGGTTGGCCGCTATATTGAAAGTATTCAGTCAAGCACGAATAGGAGCATTCGCAGCAGTGCCGAGACCGTTGATGCGGTCAAGGAAAGCACTGTGAGAGTTAAGGACTCTGGTGATGCTCTCAACAGAATTGTTGAGATGGTCGAGTCAAGCGCGGATCAGGTTCGCGCTATTGCAACTGCCGCAGAAGAGCAGTCTTCCGCGAGTGAGCAGATTAACCATTCTACAGAAGAAATTACCACCGTCGCCCACGACAACGCGGAAGCAATGTCTCAGTCTGCTCAGGCTGTCGTTGACCTCGCGAAGCTTGCCGAAGAACTTAAGCAGATTATCTCTGACATGCGTCAGTAAGCATGTTTGTGTTGGATGGATGGTGGATGTTGGTTGGGGGGGATGTTGGTTGGGGGGGATGTTGGGGGTGCTGCCCCCAAACCCCGGCCGGGGCCAGCCCCGGACCCCGCGTAAGGGAATGATTCCCTTACGTATCCTCATCGAGTTTAAAAGCCGTGCAAGCTTCGCTTGCTCGGCTTTTAAACTTGGGTGAGAATGCGATAAGAACGTCTTTCTCTTCTGCGAGTTCGCCACCGTTTTCTTTCTGAACGCTCGCGTTCAGAAAGAAAGGGGGTGAGGCAGAAAAAGGCAGAAGAACACGCAATCGGGAAACGCCACTAGGCCGAAAAAAGGGGCCGGATGAAGGGGAAAGCCAAAGGCTTTCACTCATCCGGCCCCTTTTTTCGGGCGAAAGCGGGATTCCCAAGGGCCTCGTCCTTGGGCGGGGTCAAGGGGCAGCGCCCCTTGCAGAGGTGCGGGGACAGAGTCCCCGCCCACCCCAGCGCCCCTTGCAGGGCTTGGGGCAGCGCCCCAATAAAACACAGCCCGACTTAGCTCCATAAAATGAGTTGTGTACTTGAAAAAGGGTGAGAACTGCGGTTTAGTAGGGGAGCGTTCTGGAATTTCCGAGGTTAACCGGTAGCATCTACAAGAGGTGACCATGATTGAGAAGGTTGTCATAATGGGAGCAGCGGGACGGGATTTCCACAATTTTAATGTCTATTTTCGGGACAATCCGCGCTACCACGTTGTTGCGTTTACTGCTGCCCAGATAGAAGGGATAGAGGGTCGGCGGTATCCAGCGGAGTTGTGTGGTGCGGGGTATCCTGAGGGCATTCCCGTTGTGCCGGAAGGTGAGATTCGAGAAGTTATACGGACGCATAAGGTGGATCTTGTTGCGTTTTCGTATTCTGATGTTCCATACCAGCAGGTGATGCACCGAGCTTCCGAAGTGATGGCAGAGGGTGCAGATTTTATAATGATTGGCGCGAGCTATACAATGCTCAAGTCGAAAAAGCCTGTTGTTGCGGTGTGCGCTGTGCGTACAGGCTGCGGCAAATCGCAGACGACGCGTAAGGTGTGCGAGATTCTGCAAGCGCGGGATAAACGCCCAGTCGTGGTGCGCCACCCAATGCCATATGGGGACATCCCGCAACAGATCGTACAACGCTTTGCGAGCATCGAAGATATTGATCTCCATGATTGCACGGTTGAGGAGCGGGAAGAGTACGAGCCTCTGGTAAGCATGGGCGTCGTAGTCTTCGCAGGCGTGGATTACGGACAAATCCTAGCAGAAGCGGAAAAGGAAGCGGACGTGATTGTGTGGGACGGGGGCAATAATGATACCTCGTTTTATAAGCCTGATGTGCAGATTACGGTCTTTGATCCTCATCGCGCGGGGCATGAACTCCTGTATTATCCGGGCGAAACCAATATGCTACTTGCAGACATCGCAGTCATTAATAAGGTACATACTGCGGAAGTTGAAGGCGTGGAGCAGGTGCGCGCGAATATCCAGAAGGCGAACCCAAAGGCTGAGATTTGCCTTGCTGCATCACCTGTGGACGTGCAGGCGGCTTCACTCATTAAGGATAAGCGAGTGCTGGTTGTTGAGGACGGGCCTACCCTGACTCATGGCGAAATGGGATTTGGTGCTGGCGTGCTGGCTGCCGAGAAATTCCAGGCCGCAGAATGCGTTGATCCGCATCCCTTTGCTCAGGGGGGAATCCGTGATGTTTTTAAAAAGTATCCACATATTGGGGCTGTGCTTCCGGCAATGGGCTATAGCCCAGAGCAGTTGAAAGATCTGGAAGCAACAATAAACGCTGTGGACTGCGATATGGTGCTTTTTGGTACTCCGGCACGACTGGGGCGCTTCCTGGAAATCAAGACGCCATACCAGCATGTGAGCTACGGATATGAAGATACCGAAGAGCCATTCTTGGAAGATATTCTTATGAAGAAACTCCAGCCTGTTCTGAAAGAAAAGCTGGGAGACTAGAAAAAGATGAAAAGGCCGCCAAGAGCGGCCTTTTTTTATATGCCAAGTCCTCGGGCTGTGGTGACAAGAAAGTCCTGAACATTGGTCAGAATGGAGCGGGCAGAGAGGGACCCGCGATTGGCGAGTTTGTTGATGACAAATTCACTCATGTCGACGCTGTAAAAGAAAACCGGCCGAATTTGACCTTCTTTGGTGAATGTATAGCTGGGGGTCATGTTGCCGACGGCGATGGTGTGAAGCTGGGTTGCAAGAGCCATGACTGTGGTTGCTTTCTGAACGATGTTTCGCATGGCATCCTGCGCGGCATAACAGTCCGCATAGACCTCAGGCAGTGGGCCGTCGTCGCGGATTGAGCCTGCAAGGACAAAGGGAATGCCCTTGTCGTGCAGGGCGTTCATGACGCCATTTGTAATGCTGCCGTTGTCGATTGCGGCTTTGATTGAGCCTGCTTTGCGAACAACGTTGAGGGCATCAAGATGATGATAGTGACCGTGCGGAGAAGACTGCTTGGTGTAGATTTCCTGTCCGAGGGCGGTGCGGTAAAGCGAGGCTTCAATGTCGTGCGTTGCAAGGGCATTGCCCGCAAGGAGCGCATCGACAAAGCCTTCCCGGACAAGATGCTCAAGAGCTTCCCGCGAGTCATGGTCAAAGACGACAGCAGGACCCATAACCCAGACGATGGAACCATGCTTCCGCTCATGGCGGAGCAGGCTGTAGAGTTCGTCGTAGTCGATGGAAAAAGAGCTTTCACGAGTCATGCGGGTCCGAAAGGCAAACTGGGCTGTGCTTCCGGGTGGGGCAGGAAATGGTTCGCTGTGAACGTAAATCCCGTCTTCGCCGTTTTCGTGGCGGCCAACGCAAACCATGTCGCCCTGGCGCAGGCGCCGAGGTTCGACAACGGAGAGCGCTCCGTCGAGGTTGACCACAACGCAGTCCATGCGAGAACATACAGGCAAAGACCACTGCCCTTGGTTCGTCTGGAAATATTCAGGGAAAATAGATGTTGCGTGAAAGTCGTCAGGGGCGACGCCATCACATGGAGCGGGTTCAAAGCGGGCGCACGGAGCGTTTTTGAACGTCGGCAAAGAAAAGTCTGGCTCCTGATAGCGCGGCAAAGAAAAAGACATACAACCTCCTTTGACTTGTGCAGTGCGGGGCTGCGAAAAAGGCGCTGCAAAAAAAGGGACTCTGTGTCACTGTGAGGCAGTTCTAAGAAAAGTGCAAGGCAGTGGAATTGTTTTCATGATCGCATGTATGACCAAAAAAGTCGGATTGCGAACAACGTCAAATTGGAGTAGCTCTTCGTCCTGCTATGAAAAAGAAACTGTTTTGGGAAAAGTATTGCTCTTCCGAGCTTGCACAGCTTCGAGACTCGTCTGCACTCCGGGAGCTTCCACCTGTGGAAGATGGGGCAGACCTGAGACTTCGGTTCGATGGCAAAGAGTTGTTGAACCTTGCCACGAATAACTATCTGGGGCTTTCCACACACCCCGCGGTGTGCGATGCAGCCTCTCGTGCAGCTCGTGAACAGGGGACAGGCAGCGGAGCCTCGCGCATTGTCACGGGGAATTCTTCTCTGTACGAAAAGCTGGAGCGGGAGATTGCCAGCTTTTTGGGAACAGAATCAGCGCTCGTCATTGGCTCTGGCTACGCTGCAAATCTTTCATGGCTTGGAGCACTGGCCGGACGAAACACTGTGGTGTTTTCGGACCGCCTGAATCATGCGAGCATTGTTGATGGCATCCAGTTGTCGCGGGCAAAGCATGTGCGGTACCGCCATTGCGACATGAAACACCTTGCGGACTTGCTGGAGAAGCACCGCGATGTGGAACAGAAAATTTTGGTCACGGATTCCGTGTTTAGCATGGATGGTGACTGTGCGCCGCTTCGGGAGATTGTGGACCTGTGCGAAGAGCATGGGGTTCTGCTGGCCCTTGATGAAGCTCATGCCTCAGGAATCTGGGGTGAAGGTCGTGGCCTTGCTCATGCTCTGGGCCTTGCTGATGCCGTCGACATCCATATGGGAACGATGAGTAAGGCATGGGGCGGTTATGGGGCATACGTTGCAGCACGCGCTGACATTGTTGCTCTTGTCCGAAACCGGGGCCGTGGATTTGTTTTTTCAACGTCCCTGCCGCCGTCAGTTATTGCAGGCAATTTTGCCGCACTCTTCCGCATTCGCCAAAACCCGAATGAAGGCCAACGCCTTTTGGGTATGGCACAGGAACTGCGCGAGGTGCTTGGCAAGCTTGGATTTGAGACTGGCGGTTCCGAAACTCAGATTATCCCTGTGCTGATGGGACGCAATGAGGATGCGCTTTTTGCGAGAGATTTCCTTTTGACCAAAGGCGTTTTCGTGTCTGCAATCCGGCCACCGACAGTTCCGGCAGGAACCGCACGGCTGAGACTTTCGCTTCGTGCTGACATGGTGCAGGAGGATCTTGAACTGGTGAAATCCGCGTTTACAGAGCTTGCAAAGGAAATTCAGAGCCATGAATAGGCTGACATTTGTCTCGGGCTGGGCTGGGCACCCGGATTTGTTTCCGCGTCTGAGTCAGGCTGCACAGTTCCTTCATCCCTTTGTTTTGCAGACTCCAGAAGAGATTCAGGACGCACTGCGCGCAGGCGAGGGGGAAATGCTTGTGGGTTGGTCCACGGGGGCACATCTTGTGCTCAAGGATTTGCCAGAGTTGAGCAAGCGCTATGAACAGATTGTGCTTATTGCACCGTTTTATCAGTACACGCGATGCCTGTACCGAAGCACAGTGCTGAAGATGATTGAAAATTTTGACAAGAATCCCGTGCGAACTGTGCGGGCCTTCTATCGGACCTGTGGCGTGCGGGGTGCGGATGCTTCATGGTGCGATGCGTATCGTGACGAACTGCGCGCAGGACTAGAATTTTTGCTGGATTCAGAGGCCGTGTTTGCACCAGACAAAGAGTACCCTCATGTGCTGGTACTGGCAGGGCTTTCTGATCAGATTGTGCCCGTTTCTGAGGCTGTAGAAATCGCAGGCAAATTGCCTCGGGCACAGTACCGGGCGCTGACAACTGGGCATTATGTCCCAGAAGAGGAATTAGAGAAAAGTGTTGAGGAAGCCACTGGTCGCTCGCTCTTTTAGTCGAGCTGGAGCGCACTATCGTGAGGCTGCAAAGGTGCAGCGCAAAGTCGCACAGGACTGTGCTGCCAATGTCCCTGCCGGAGAGTATGACCGGGTCATCGAACTCGGTGCGGGGCAGGGGCTGCTTGCCCAGTACCTGCATGGCCGTATTTCGTGGAAGCAGTACCTTGGGCTGGACATTGCCGAGGGGATGCTCCGTGAAGCTCCGGACCGTGCGGGAAATGAGCTTGCAGTTGTGGCGGATGGTGAAGAATTGCCCTTGCCGGAAGGCTGCACAGATCTGCTGCTGAGTTCGTCAATGTTCCAGTGGTATCGAGATCCAGCGCATTCACTGCCAGCAAATTTGCGTTTGCTGCGGCCCGGTGGCGTGTTTTCTTTTGCCATGTTTGTTTCGGGAACACTTTCCGAGCTTGCGGCTGTGAGTGAACATACGGGCTTTGGCCGTGTTCTGCCCATGCGAGATGAGCAGGAATATCTGTGGAGTATCTCTGGGACGCCGGGCATTCGGTGCTCTGAGCTGGTCTGGGAGGTGCAGGAAAGCTATGCTTCTGCGCGGGACATGCTTCGGCAGCTCAAGCAGTGTGGCTTTACGGGAGCTGGAGCAGGAAGAGCTTTTCCTCGTGAGCAGTACCTGCGCTTTTTGCAGGAGTACAGCCGACACTATTCTCAGCCAGACGGGAGTGTTCGCGCAACGTGGCGAGTTCTTTTTGTGTGGGGCGAGCGAAAGCCAGAAGAATAGGCAAAGAGAAATTTTAAAGAAAAAACGGCGCAGTCAGGAGATGATCCTGTGCGCCGTTTTGTGCGTTATGCAAAAGCGTTGGCAAATGCTGCGGCAAGTGCGTGGGGGCTGAGTTCGAGTTGTTCGACCTGAGCCAGAACAGGAACTTGTCCGTATTCTTCGATGGCCTCTGCATTTTCCGGATGCCGTGGGCCATTGAGAACGACACCCGCAATGGGAATGTCGCTGGCTCGGAGCGCATGCAGGGTCAGCAGGGTGTGATTGATGGTTCCAAGGCCTGAACGGGCGACGACAAGCGCCGGGAGTTCGAGTTTTTTGACAAGATCAATGGTCAGGACTCCGGGGGCAAGAGGAACCAGAATGCCACCAGCACCTTCGACCACAAGCGGCGTTTCTGCTGGAAGTGAGGTGAAACTCGTGGGCAGCTGGATTGTGTCCAGATCAATGCGTACCCCGTCGCGAACCGCAGCCTCGTGCGGAGAGAGCGGCTCAGTGAGCCGGTAGCTTTCTGGCAAAAAGTGTTCGTCAGAAAGGCCCGTGAGTTCCTGCACAGTTTTCGTGTCGGAATCAATTTCGCAGCCACTTTGGACAGGTTTCCAGTAGTGGGCCTTGAGTCCAAGGGTCAGCAGAGCGCTGATGACTGTTTTCCCCGCGTCGGTGTCTGTGCCTGTGACAAAAATGCGGTGTGGGAGTGTGCTCATCCAAAAAACCTCGAATCTGATACCGCTTCACAGACCGCAGCGCAGAGCTTGGACAAGTCTTCCGGGCTGATGATGTACGGCGGCATGATGTACACAAGTTTGCCAAAGGGACGAATCCAGACGCCTTTGTCCACAAAGAATTTTTGCAGACGGGCCATGTCCACAGCCTTGTGCGTTTCCACGACGCCAATGGCACCAAGGGCGCGAACATCGGCAACCGTAGGCATAAAGCTACAGGGGGCAAGTTCTTCCCGGAGCTGTTTCTCAATGGCGAGAACGCGTTTTTGCCATGGCGTCTTTTCCAAAAGGGAAAGGCTGGCATTGGCAACGCTACAGGCAAGGGGATTTCCCATAAATGTTGGGCCGTGCATGAGGACGGGCAGACTGCCTTCTGAAATACCGCGAGCAACTTTTTCGTTGGCAAGGGTTGCGGCCATGCTCATCATGCCGCCAGTCAGAGCCTTGCCTACACACATGATGTCTGGTTCAATTCCTGCGTGCTCGCAGGCAAAGAGCTTGCCACTGCGTCCAAAACCTGTGGCGATTTCGTCTGCGATGAGCAGAATATCGTTCTCATCGCAGAGTTCGCGCACCCGGCGCAGATAGTCTGGCGAATAGAAGCGCATTCCGCCTGCACCCTGTACAACAGGTTCCAGAATGAGAGCTGCAATGTGGTCGTGATGGGAGAATATTTGTGCCTTGAGTGCATCAAGGTCGTCTTCGGTACACGCTTCGTCAAATCTGGGGCGGGGAGCCGGGGCAAAATAGTGCTTTGGCAGGACGCGCGAAAAGACGCTGTGCATGCCGTTGACCGGGTCGCAGACGCTCATGGGCTGGAAGGTGTCGCCGTGGTAGCCACCGCAGACCGTGAGTAGGGAACTGCGTTCTGGTTTGCCCTGAGAAATCCAGTACTGAAAGGCCATTTTAATGGCGACTTCGACAGAAACGGAGCCGGAGTCACTATAAAACACGTACTGTAGTGATTCTGGAGTCATGCGGACAAGCTTTTCCGCCAGCTCAACTGCTGGGCGGTGCGTGATGCCGCCAAACATGACGTGGGACATTTTTTCGGCCTGAGAACTCAGGGCCTGCACGAGTGCTGGGTGAGAGTAACCATGAATGGCTGCCCACCAGGAACTCATCCCGTCAATAAGTTCCTCTCCTGTTTCCAGCGTGAGGCGAACGCCTTGTGCGGAACGGACCGGATAGACCGGCAGGGGGGCTTTGAGCGAAGTGTATGGGTGCCAGATATGCGTCTGGTCAAAATCAAGTAGTGATTGCAAATCGTCGAGCATGACGTGACTCCTTTTGGGCTGTGCCCGTCATGGTTGTGGGCGATGCAGGGCGATATGTCAACAGCCTTGTCTGGATGGCACTTTGTTGAAAAATGAAATAATTTTATGTTCGTACAGTCTGTTTTTATGGCTTGGTGCGGGCACGTGTGAATATGGAGTTCGACAGAGTGAAGATTCTTCTTCTTGATAACTACGACAGTTTTACGCGAAATCTGGAGCATCTGCTTGCAGTTTCGCTGAATACTCGGCCAAGGATTGTGCCGTACTCTGCGATTGCGCAGGAGCAGCCAGAGCCGTGGGACATGATTGTGCTTTCGCCGGGACCGGGACGACCAGAAGAGTATCCCGGGTATGAGCGTTTCCTTGATTCGGGCACGCCCGTGCTCGGCATCTGCCTTGGTATGCAGATTATTAATGTCCACTTTGGGGGAAAGGTTTCCCGACTTGCGGGCTGTGTGCATGGCGTTGCGGATCGGATTGTCTGGCAGGGGGGCGAAACAGACGTCGCCCGCTATCATTCGCTGTATGCTGCAAAGCCTGCCCCTGAGCTTTTGGTGACGGCAAAAAACGCGGATGGTGTCCCCATGATTCTTGAACATCCAACGCGTCCTGTTCTTGGCTTCCAGTTCCATCCAGAATCGTTTTTGACCACTGACGGAGGAAAGTTCATTGAATACGCCTGTTCGTATTTCGCACGTTTCGCATGAGGATTTTGTGCGCTTTGCTGCATGGCTGGTGCGTGAGCGTCAGGCGGATGCGTTCCTGTCTCACCCAGAGCCGAAGCATGGTGAAACGTGTTGGGTTGGGGTGGACGTTTGTGCAGAATGCCCTTTGCCTCAGGGGACGCCTCGCGAGAGTGTTTCGGCATTTCTTTTTGATACGCCCGGCACTGCTCTTGGCTGTGTGCCGTATGAATTTGGCCTGCCTCAGTGGGACATAAAGAGTACCAAGCCTCAGGCTGCACCAGATGGATGTTTTCGAAAGTATCGTCTGCTTGTGGTCTATGACTGTGTCACTGGCGAGCTGTGCGCTGAGGGGGATGAGGTCCTCGCTCGGGAGCTTTTGGAAAAGGGGGACTGGCGACACGTTTCTCCTCCTGATGCCGTGTGCTGCGCAAAAGATCTTGAGGCGTCAATGGGTGCCACAGCGTATGAGAATGGGGTTCGAGAGACTCTGGAGCGCATCAAGGCTGGGCAGGTCTATCAGCTCTGTCTGTCCTCGGCCTACGAAACAGTTTTGGACGCGTGCGATCCCGTTTCACTCTTTTTTGCCCTGTGGCAGGAGTGCCCGGCGCAGTATTATGCGTATTTTCATCTTGGGGAAGAGCGGGTCATAAGCTCTTCTCCAGAACGATTTTTGAGCGTTCGCGATGGTAATGTTTTGTCTCAGCCTATTAAGGGAACGCTGGCTTTTGAGGAGTACAGCCCAGAGCTGGACCGGCTGGTGACGGATTCGCCCAAGGAAAGTGCCGAGCTGTCCATGATTGTGGACCTGATTCGCAACGATATTTCTGCCAACTGTGAATACGGCTCTGTGCAGGTGGATGGGCACAAGTCCACGTTTGTCGTGGACTCGCTTATCCAGATGTATAGTAATGTGCGGGGGCGGCTCCGTCCTGACCGCAGTTGCTGGGATCTTTTTTATGATGCCTTTCCCGGTGGCTCTGTCACGGGCTGTCCCAAGCGTTCTGCAATGCACTGCATTGAGGAACTGGAACCACATTCCAGAGGTGTTTACTGTGGCAGTATGGTGCTGATTCGGGATAAAAAGACAATGGAATCCAGTATCATCATACGCACAGCTCTCTATAACACCCAGTCCAACCGTTTTGTTTTTCATGCAGGCAGTGGTATTGTTGTTGCATCTGAACCAGAGGCGGAACATCAGGAAACACTGGCAAAAGCAGAAAAATTCTTTCAGGTGGTTCAAGAGTGATTTTTTATGATGGGCACAATTTTGTTGATGGCGGGCTGTCGCTTCCTGTAGACGGCGCAGCATTTCGCTATGGAATTTCTTTTTTTGAAACGCTGCTGTGGGATGGGGACCATGTGTGTCAGCTTGAAGCACACTGTGCCCGTATCCATGCCAGTCTGCGTACATTTGGCTATGCGTATGATGCTCCAGACTATGCGCAGCTTTTGACTGAACTCGCAAAGCGAAACGGGTTTGGGGGCAAGAGCGGACGCCTTAATATTATTTATGCCGTCCGCGAGGGACTTGGTGTGACGCAGACCATGCGGCCTGTTTTGACCATTGCTCCTTACACGATTGCGCCAGCAGAAACAGTGCAGAAGCTGTGTTTTTGCCCTCAGGTCCATCAAAGTTGGCTCGCAGCACACAAGACGGCAAATTACCTGCCGTACATTCATGCTCATCAGCAGGCCAATGCAGCAGGATTTGACGATGCCATTTTGTTGACTGCTGATGGATACGTTTTGGAAAGTTCGTCGTCTGCCCTGTGTTTTTTTGACGGCGAGCAGTACATAAGCCCGCTTGCCCCGCCAGAGTCTGGGGCCGCAATCCTTCCTTCAACAGCGCTCGCCTCTGTGCGGGACATGCTGCATCCTGTTTTTCGTCCGGTGCATCGCTCTGAGCTGGCGAATTTTCAGCATGTCTATGTGCTGAATTCGTTGCGTGCGATGTTGGCCGTGTCTCAGATTGAAGGACACGACTTTGCCATTGATGTGACGCCCTGTGCTCCTGCGAGGGCATTCATCCACTCCCCAGACCAGAATTTTCTTCTCGACTAAGGGTTCTCCCTGCAAGTATGGCGCATTGCGCCCCCTTTGTGCTATCCTTTTGATGGATCATTTTCTTATGCTGCATGCTGTTTTTAAAGCGCGGAGGCTATGGTGAAGAACGGTGTATTTCAGAGCTGGAAAAGCTTGCGTCGCCTGCATAAAATTCTTTTGGTGTCTTTGCTGTGCTTTGTGGTGTACGTGCTGGTGGGCTTTTTTGTCGTGCCGCCAGTGACGCGCTCTGTTGTGGAATCACAGCTCACCAAGGCCCTGAATCGTCCTGTTACCCTTGAAAAGGTGCGTTTTAATCCTTTGACTCTGCATACGCAGGCAGAGGGGCTGGACATCAAGGAACCATCAGGGGACACAACCTTTGTGTCTTTGGGAATGCTTGATTTAGACATTGCGTGGCTCTCAGTTCCCAAGCTGGCGCTGGTGGTGCAGACCTTGCGTTTGGTCGATCCCTATGCACGCATTGTGGTTGATGGGGAGCAGAGTAATTTTGCAGACCTGCTTGTTTCTGATGCTCCAGAGGAGCCAAAGGAAGCTTCTGGGCCTCCGCCGCTCGTCATTCATACAATTGAGATTGAGGGGGGAAGCGCAGACATAGACGACCGTGTACATGGGGTTGAAAACAGTCTGCGAAAGCTCCACCTGTTTATTCCTTTTGTGTCGAGCCTCGAAAAAGACAGACAAACATTTGTGCGCCCAGAGTTGTCTGGTGTGCTCAATAATGAACCGTTTCGACTGGATGGAAATACTCGTCCCTTTGACCCTGCGCTGACTTCGCGTTTTGTGATTGATCTTACTCAGGTCGATTTGCCGTATTATCGAAAGTACATTCCATACACCACGCCGCTTGAATTGACGCGGGGCAAGCTTGATTGCCGTATTGCTGTTGATTTTGAGTTTTCGGAAGAAACGCTTCCGGCCATCATCGTGAGCGGAACTGCCAACGTGAAGGACTTGGCATGGCAGGAAAAGGGCAAGGATATGGTCGGACTGTCTTCGCTGGACCTCCAGATTGATCGGCTGGACTTGCGCCGGAATGTTGCCCGAATCCGTAAGTTTGGGGTTGATGGGCCTTTTGTGAACCTTGTGCGAAATGCTGATGGAACGCTGAACGTTCAGAGCTGGACACCGGAGCAGCCTGCTCCGGTTGCCAAAACGAAAAGTGATGATTCGGTAAAGCAGAAGACAAAAGCGCAGCCAAAGGCAGAAATAGATGCTCAGCCAGAGCCAAAAAAAGAGGCTCCAATCGCTCCGGAGCAAAAGCCAGAGCCGCAGACTTCGCTTTCTCTGACGTCGAGTGCTTTTGCAGCCGAGGCCGAAACTGCCCCTGCTGCCGCTCCTGAGAATCCTCAGCATTCAGCCAAAAAGGCCGGACCATCCAAAGCTGGACCGTCAAAGGCTGGGCCGCCAGCAAAAGCAAGGGCGAAGGGTGTACCAGCCTCAGAGGCTGAAAAAGCAAAAGATGTTGTCACGAATTCTGAAGTGACTGCGAAATCTCCAAGCCCTGCGAAGTCGGCTGGAACTGCCGAGGAGGCTCCGCAAGAGAACCCGGTTGCCCCTGCTGAAACGCAAGGTGGAGCAGCAGAGCCGGAGGATAGTGCGGAGGCCCAGGCTTTCCGCGTGATACTGAATGATTTTTCGGTAACGAATGGGCAAATTTCGTTTACTGACCTTGCTATGGGGAAGTTTACGAAAAAGATTTCACCTCTCGCCATTCACGTGACCGATCTTGATACGAAAAAGGGCCACCTCACCCCGATCAAGGTGAATTTTGGTTCTCCCAAGGGAGAATATTTTGAGCTGAACGCGTCTGCTGACGTGGGTGAGCTGACGCACAGCGGAACCGTGACGTTGCGGGGGCTGAATATTCCTGACTATGCGCCGTATTTGAAAGCGGCAGTGCCTTTGACCATAAGCAAGGGTATTTTGGGTGCGCAGGCTTCTTGGTCCGGTGGGACAGACCCCAATTCCATTCGCATCAAGGACGCAGGGGTCACGCTTTCTGATCTGCTCATAAAAGATCCCAAGGGCAAGACCACTCTGATTCAGTCAAAGACTCTTGCTGCAAAGGGGGCGAAAGTGAGCCTCAAGGCTCAGCAGGCATCCATTGCAGAGTTGCTTGTTCAGGGGCTGGATGCTCGCCTGACGCAGACAAAGCAGGGCATTGATCTGGTGAATTATTTTGTGCCACCTGCGGGGAAGGGGAAAAAGAGCGCTTCCGCGTCTTCGTCATCTTCCAGCAGCGGTTTGCCGTGGAAAGCAACGCTGGGCGTGTTGCAGCTTAAGGATTGTGCCGTAAAGTTTCGCGATGCGGCGCTCATGCGGCCAACGGATGTGGCGCTGAGCAAAATTTCTGGCACCGTGAAAGGCATTTCTGCGGCTATGGATGCTCCGCTTGATTTTTCCATACGTGCAACGGCCATGCGGGGTGGAAGTATTGAAGCCGCAGGGCAAGGCACTGTCAGCCCGCTCAAGTTTGCAGGCAATGCACAAATCAAGAATTTGTCGCTTGCAGCCCTAACAGGATACCTGCACGAAAACGTGGATATGGATGTCGCGGGAGGTCGACTGTTTGTCACAGGCGACTGGTCCTTTACTCAGACAGACAAAACCAATGCGACATTTACGGGGGCAGCGACTCTGTCGCGTCTGCGCCTGCGTGATGGGCAGACCCGTGAGCGCTTTGCGAGCCTTGGCAAGCTTGATGTACGGGATGTCGATTTTCGGCTTCTGCCGCTTCGGGTTGATATTTCCAAGATTGAAATCAAAGACCCAAACGTGAAAATTGAGCGGGAAAAAGATGGGCGCATCAATCTTGCCCGGATGGCGGGTAAACCTGCTCCTCCGGCAAGTGATCGCCTGAACGTAAAAGAGCTTGCTCCTGACGTGGACCTCAAGGACGAGCTTCATGTCTATAAAACGGCTCCGGGGCAGGATGCTCTTGAGGCAGAGTTTGCGGCAGAACGACGCGCACGGCAGAAGAAGACAGAGCGACCGGCTCAGAGCACAGGTGCTGTGCTGAAGGCTCCTGCTCAGACCGATGAACTTGATTCTGCCGCAGTGGAGGTCCCAACGGGATCGATGCCGCCTGTGACCATCAATGAAATCGTGCTTTCAGGCGGTGAAATCGCTTTTGAAGACAAGACGATTAGCCCGAGCTACGCGACTGCACTGCATGAAGCAGAGGGAAATATCACGGGCTTTTCGACTGTGGCTGAAGCTCCTGCTGAAATCGTTGTGAACGCGCGGCTTGGTGTGGGCGCTCCGCTGAATGTCTCCGGCTCCATAACGCCTTTTGGCTCAGAATTTAAAACCAAGCTGAACATCAAGGTTCAGGGGGCAGAAATGCCGCCTGTTTCGCCATATACACTGGAGACCATTGCGTATCCCTTTGCGACTGGAAAGCTGACTGCGGATATTGACGTGGAGCTGACAGGGCCGAACATCAAGATTGAAAATAACATGCTCTTTACCAATCTTGATGTAGGAAGCAGAGTGGATAATCCTGATGCCATCAGTTTGCCCATGCAGCTGATTCTTTCGCTTTTGCGTGGGCCTAGTGGGGATATTGATTTGAATATCCCGGTGAGTGGTCGGCTCGATGACCCGCACTTTAGCCTTGGGCGAACCTTCCTCAAAACTTTGTTCAACCTGCTCTTTAAGGTTGTGACCTCGCCGCTGACGGTTTTGGGCAGTATGTTTGGTGGAGGCGAAGCTGCAAACGTGGTGGCCTTTGATCCGGGATCATCATTCCTGAATCCTACGGCGATAACCAAGCTTTCGGCTTTGGCCAAGGCCATGACTGCCAAGCAGTCAATGAAACTGGAACTGGCGGGCTATGCTGATCCCAAGATTGACAAGGCCTCTTTGGGCAATGCAACGATTCGTGAAGCCGTCCGCCACGAAAAGTATCTGGAGCTTCAGGAGCAGGGAAAGGCCCCGGCTTCGGAGCTTGAGGTCAAGGTGAATGAAGACGAGTATCCCAAATTCCTGCGCATTGCGTACGAAAAGGCACCGTTTGCCAAACCCGGATTCCTTGGCATTGACTCTGAGCAGCCTGTCGAAAAAATGGAAGAGCTGTTCAAGGAACATGCGAACAGACCGGGCGCATTGAACGAACTGGCATTCCGCCGAGGTGAGGCTGTCTTGCGCTACCTCAGAGTCGAAGGAAAGATTGATCCGGGGCGGCTCTTTATGAAAAAGCCTGCGGCCATTGATAAGGCTCCGGTCAAAAACGGTACAGGGAATGTTGTTGTGCTGGATACGAACTAGAGTTGGCACACACAGAAGAAATATAGCCCCGTGGCAGAAATGCTGCGGGGCTTTTTTGCGGAGAAAAAAGGCCCCCCGGCAGAAGCTGGGAGGCCTGGAGTGTTTTGGTCTTGGCTAGATTTCGAAGAGCATTTCGAGATCGTCGCGGGTCAGATTCTTAAAGGAATCCTTGCCCGGAATGATTGCGTCGGCAATGCCTTTCTTTTCCTGCTGGAGAGTCAGAATCTTTTCTTCAACAGTACCGGAGCAGATCATCTTGTAGGAGAAGACCTGTCTGGTCTGGCCAATACGGTGTGTTCGGTCAGTTGCCTGAGCTTCCACAGCCGGGTTCCACCACGGGTCGTAGTGGATAACGTAGTCTGCGGAGGTCAGGTTCAGACCCGTACCACCTGCTTTCAGCGAAATCAGGAAGATTGGAATTTCTGGGGTGTTATTGAATCTGTCAACCTGATCAAAACGGTCCTTGCTGGAGCCATCAAGATAGCAGAACGGTGTCTCGTTGATCTGGAGCCACGATCTGATGATGTGAAGCATGGAGACGAACTGGGAGAAGACCAGAACCTTGTGGCCTTCTTCGATGATGTCGGAAACCATGTTCTTGAAGGCGTCGAATTTGCCCGAAGGCAGGTTGGTCGAGACACCCGGAATATCCAGCTTGAGCAGGCGAGGGTGACAACAAATCTGGCGCAGCTTGAGCAGTGCGTCCAGAATGGACATTTGGCTCTTGGCCATGCCCTTTTCGTCCACGTCTGCCAGAACCTGATCGCGAAGCTTTTTGGCGAGCATGGAGTACAGCTCCATCTGCTCTTCGGCCAGCGCGCAGTACTGCACGCTTTCGATCTTCGGCGGAAGGTCCTTTGCCACCGCGCTCTTGGTACGGCGCAGAATGAACGGCTTTACGCGGGTCCGCAGGTAGTCCAGTGTTTCTTCATCGCCATCCTTGATGGGTTTGATGATGCCACGCTGGAACGAATGCTGGGAACCGAGGAAACCGGGCATCAGGAACTCGAAGAGACTCCACAGCTCAAAGAGGTTGTTCTCGATGGGCGTACCAGAGAGGCAGATGCGCAGATCAGAATCAATCATGCGGACCGCTCTGGAGGTGATGGTGTTCGGGTTCTTGATGTTCTGTGCTTCGTCAAGAATAAGCGAGGTGAACTCGTAATTTTTCAGTTCCTCAAGGTCTCGGCGAAGAAGTGCATAGGTCGTGAAAACGAGCTGTGCCTTGGGAATTTTTTTGAACAGGTGGTCGCGGCGAGCACCATAAATCGTCAGACGCTTGAGCTGGGGAACAAATTTTTCTGCTTCTCGCTCCCAGTTGGGCAAAACAGAGGTCGGCACAACGATAAGGCTGGGCTTGGTGGCTCCATTTTCAGTAAGATGCAGCAGGAATGACAGGGTCTGAATGGTTTTACCAAGACCCATTTCGTCAGCCAGAATGCCACCAAAGCCGTATTCGTTCAGGAAGTTCAGGAAGGATACACCCTGAACCTGATACGGGCGAAGCGTTGCATTCAGCGTCTCAGGCTGGTTCACCGGAGTGATCTGCTCAAAGCTATGGATTTTTTCTTTCAGGTTATCCCAGAAACCGTCGGTGACAGCATCGGGAAGATCTTCCAGAATTTTGTCCAGCACAGGAGCTTCGTACTGCTTGAACTCTTTTTGCGGCGGCTTTTCAGGATCGAAGCCCATAGTCTTGAGCTTGTGTCCAAGCTTTTCGAGCCACTTTTCAGGCAGGCTTGTGTAGGAGCCGTCCTTGAGCTGAACGTAGCGCTTTCCGCTGGTCCATGCTTCCCAAATGATGTCGATCGGCACCCGGTGGCCGTCGTATTCGACGTTAAGATCAAGGGTGAACCAGGAATTGTTTTCCTCTTCCTGTTCATCACTTTTGACCTCGGCCACGATGTTCGGGGTGCTCAGGCGGACCTTGTAGCGGGTGAGATTCTTTTCACCGTAGACGCGGTACTTTTCGACAAGGGCAGGGTAGTTGTCGAGCAGGAAACTAATGGCTTCTTCTGGTTCGAGGAACCATGTATCCGTGTCTCTGGGCTGGAACCCCATCTCCAGAAGCGTCGCAGTCAGTTCCGCTTCTTTTTGCTGCTGGCGCAGGATGAGGTAAGACTTGCCCTCATAAGAGTAGCTGCCTGTCTGGAGGTCCGGATCTGGTCCGGGAAGCGCTGCTTCGCCGTGTTCTGTCTCGTAGGCGTTGTGAATGCGCAGGGTCAGCAGACTTCCTTCCTCATCAAGGAAGAGCTTTGGTGCGTATTCTGCCGGGATGAAGAACGGACTCATTTTTTCGATGAATTCGTCCTGTCCGTGTACGTCCGACGACGGAAGTTTGGTCCAGACTCGATCAAGAAATTCGGAAATGTCATTGTTTTGAATGACAGGGCTGGACTGGGTCATGTCCCGAATCAGCTCAGGAGACAAGCCTGTCTGAACCGGGTAAAAAGTCTGTTTGTAATATGCCCAGATAGGAAGCTGCCCATAGAAGTAGACCTGCTCGTCACGGATGGAAAAGGGAATTTTCCCTTCGTGGTCAAGCAGGACGTCGAAGGCGACGCCGTCTTCGCTGATAACGGGGGAGAGCTTGAGGCGCATTGTGCGTGGCTCAATGCGAATAATCTGCTCGGAGTCTTCCCGGAAGATGTAATATTCATCTTGAATAGCCCAGAAAAACCAGGAGATCAGACCTTCGGGAATGTCAACGCGGTGTCCTGCGTAATCAAGGTAGCGGCTGATTTGCTCGGCAACCTGAGGCAGACGAGGAGAAACCTCGCACCAGTCGTCATTGTTGATGATCTGCTCAAGGGTCACTTCATTTTGCACGGTGGACAGGCCAGATTTGTTTTGGCGTGCCCGGTAGAATGCGACCTGAAGTCGGCCCGGTTCTGGGAAAAATCGAAAAATGAGGTAATGTTTACCAGCTTCTGGCTCCGGCTCGGTAGCAAAGTACGAGCGGAAGCACTGCCGCCAGTCCGAGCTTTGCTGCGGGGCGGTGCCTTCTTCTTTGACTTCAAAAGTCTGGTAAAGTTTGAGTGCGGTTGCTCCGACGTGCTTGCACACGCCAGAAAAGGAATCCGGGCAGTTACAGTAGAAATTAACAGTTCCCTCAGAGAGGTTAAGACCAAGCTCAGAACTATAGGCCTGAAAGTCTTCTCCTTCTATCTGTCCTTCTACGTCCCAGTATCCTTCCCGTTTGTTAAGGGAAAGTTTCTGGACGCCATTGTTGCTCACAATCTGTCGAGCGCCGTCCAGAATGTAGTCGGGTACGGTAAAGTTGATGAATTCCTGAAGAAGATTTTCTACAATCTTCTCATCAGCATTGTCCATAATCTTGTTAGCCTCTCACTTCTCGCTGGATTGAGCTTCGGCACCCTTCGGCGGGTATGCGGACCTTGGAAGAGCCTTTGAAGCCTGCGCGATTATATACATCTGCGTATGTTTTTCAAGGGGCCTTGGCATTTTGCTGACTCTGCTTCATACTCATGAACAGACGTATGAGTTGGCAGAGTGTCAAGTTTACCCTCTTTTGATCAATTCGGAAAGCACACAAGGAAAATGATATGGCTGCCCGCAGCTTGGCTATTCGTGTATTTATTGTTCTAATATCCTGTTTTCTTTGCGCTTGTGGCTCAGGCGCGGAGCAGGATAAATCTGCATCGTCAGCCTCTGGTTCCCAAAGTGCACAGACTGAGTCTGACGCACAAGGTGGTCAGGCAAGTGCGCAAATCCCCTCTTCTCCCGAGCAGGGGGGCATGCTTGTGCGTGGTCTTATTGGAGAACCTTCCAATCTCCTTTCTCCACTGGCCTCAGATTCTGCATCAATGGAAGTGACTTCAATGCTCTATGTGTCTCTTGTTCGCTACAACAAAGACATTGAGCTTGAGCCGTATGCAGCCAAGTCGTACGAGGTCCTTGATGGGGGCAAACGTCTTCGCTTTGTCTTGCGGCAGGGCATCCTGTGGCAGGATGGTCAGGAGCTGACCGCTGATGACGTCGAATTTACGTGGCGAATGATGGTTGACCCCAAAACACCGACGGCATACTCAGAAAATTATAAGCGGGTCAAAGAATTTCGGAAAATTGACCGATATACTTTTGAGATTGTGTACGACAAGCCCTTTGCCAAGGCGCTTGTTTCGTGGGCAATGGACATTATGCCCAAGCATATTTTGCAGGGCGAAAACCTCATGAATACCCGCTACAGCAGGAATCCTGTTGGCGCTGGTCCTTTTGTCCTCAAGGAATGGAAAGCCGGACAGTCTCTTGTTTTGGCTGCCAACCCTCAGTATTTTCTTGGCCGTCCACATCTTGATGGCATAGCATTCAAGATTATTCCAGATAGCGCAGCCATGTTTCTTGAACTGGAGTCCCAGAATCTTGATTATATGGGGCTGTCTCCGCAGCAGTATCTTTTCCAGACCAAAGGTCCGTCCTGGGAACAGAACTTCAAAAAGTTCAAATACTTGTCCTTTGGGTATAATTTTGTGGGCTGGAATTTTAAAAAGAAACTGTTTCAGGACAAGCGGGTTCGTCAGGCCCTTGCCTATGGCGTCAATACAGACGCGGTTATCAAGGGTGTCTACATGGGCTTTGCCGAGCCGACCGTTGGCCCGTATAAGCCGGGAACATGGGTGTATAATACAAAGCTGAAGCCGTATCCGTATGATGTTGCCAAGGCAAAGGCGCTTTTGGCGGAAGCTGGTTGGACCGATTCGGACGGCGATGGAGTTTTGGATAAGGACGGCAAGCCGTTCTCGTTTACGATTCTGACGAACCAGGGCAATGAGCAGCGAATTAAAATAGCTACGATTGTGCAGGCAAATCTTAAAGATTTGGGCATCGTGGTGAAGATGCGGACTGTGGAGTGGGCCGCGTTTTTGAAGCAGTTCCTTGATACCGCGAACTTTGATGCGGTGGTTATGGGCTGGACCATTCCGCAGGACCCGGATATTTATAATGTTTGGCATTCTTCAAAAGCGGTTGCTGGTGGCCTGAATTTTATTCGTTACAGCAATCCGCAGCTTGATGAGCTTGTGGCCAAGGGACGAGACCTGATGGATCAGGCCGAACGCAAGGCTGTTTATGACAGGGCGCAGGAGATTCTTTATAAAGAGCAGCCCTATCTGTTCCTGTGTGTCCCACAGGCTTTGCCTGTTGTTTCATCCCGTTTTCAAAATGTTTCGACGGCACCCGCGGGGATTTCTCATAACTTGGAATGGTGGTGGGTGCCGAAAATGATGCAGCGCCATACTCTGGAGCCGTGATCTCAAAGGAAGCACTGGCATAATGATACGAATTCACGAAATACTTGAAAAAACAAAGGGCTTTTTACCTGAAAAAGATCAGGCCCTTATTCAGAAGGCGTACGTGTATTCTGCAACGGCTCATGCCGGGCAGACGCGACGCTCTGGTGAACCATACCTGTCGCATCCTCTGGAAGTCGCCAACACACTGGCAGACATGCGACTGGATGGGGCGACCATTGCGGCTGGCCTTTTGCACGACACAGTAGAAGATACCAAAGCTTCCATTGAGGACATCGACAGTCTGTTTGGGGAAGAGGTTGCAGACATTGTTGATGGTGTGACCAAGATTAGCCGGATGCAGATGTCGTTTGATTCCAAGGAAGCTGCACAGGCCGAGAATATTCGCAAAATGGTGATGGCCATGAGCGAAGATATTCGCGTGCTGATGGTGAAGCTCTGTGACCGCCTGCATAACATGCGGACCATGCAGTTTATGCTTCCACACAAGCAGCGGTCCATTTCCCGCGAGACCTTGGATATTTATGCTCCGCTAGCGAACCGTCTTGGTTTGCACCGCATTAAGGTTGAACTGGAAGACCTGAGTTTGCAGTATCTGAAACCGGATGTGTACACCCAGCTGAGCAAGGGCTTGCATGAACGGTCTCAGGAAGGGCAGGCGTACATTGATCGGGTTATCGCCCTGATTTATAAAAAGCTGACGTCAAATAGCATCTCTGGTCGAGTGACAGGGCGCATCAAGCATATTTACAGCACCTATCACAAGATGCAGCAGCAGGGTCTGACTCTGGACAAGGTTCACGATATTATTGCTTTTCGTGTGATTGTTCAGAGCATCAAGGACTGCTACGCGGTGCTTGGCCTTGCTCATGCAGACTGGAAGCCTGTTCCCGGGCGCTTCAAGGATTACATATCCATGCCTAAGGCGAATATGTACCAGAGTCTTCATACGACGGTCATTGGTCCTGAGGGTGAGCGCATTGAGATTCAGATTCGTACGGAAGAAATGCACCGTATTGCAGAATATGGTGTGGCGTCGCACTGGAGCTACAAGGAAGGGAACAAAGCGCAGTCCAAGGACATGGAGCGCTTCTCGTGGTTGCGGGAAATCATGGACTGGCAGAAGGAAGAATCTGATCCCAAGGAGTTTATGAAGTCATTGCGCTTCGATCTGTTCAAGGACGAAGTGTACGTTTTCACACCCCGTGGTGATGTGAAAGAACTTCCTGATGGGGCCACCCCTGTGGACTTTGCGTACCTGATTCACTCCGAAGTTGGAGATCACTGCGCAGGTGCACGAGTCAATGGCCGACTGGTTCCGCTGGCGAGAAAGCTTCGAAATGGCGATACGGTTGAGGTTATTTCTGACTCGAATCGTCGTCCGAGCCGGGACTGGCTCAAGTTTGTCAAAACAGCAAAGGCCAGAACTCGCATTAAGCATTTTATCCGGACTGAGGAACGGGCGCGTTCCATTGCTCTTGCCCGTGAGATGCTGGAGAAAGAAGGCCGAAAAATGGGCCTGAATGTGGCCAAGCTCATTAAGTCAGGTGATCTGGAAAGCGTTGCCGCAGAATTTTCGTTCAAGACTGTGGACGAGCTGTTTTCTGCGGTGGGGTATTCCCGTCTGACGCCGCGTCAGGTTTTGAACCGTCTTATGCCCGCGCCAACGGCGACCGTGGCAGAGACAGATCTTTTGCCGGATGAGCGTTCTGCTCAGCCTCAGCAGCAACAGGAACAGCAGGAGCGGGGCACAGACAATATTAAAATCAGTGGCGTGGATGATGTCCTGATTCGTTTTGCAAAGTGCTGTAATCCTGTCCCTGGTGATCCGATTATTGGATACATTAGCCGAGGAAAAGGCGTGACGGTTCACACTGTGGACTGCCCGAATACCTCGAACATGGAGCCAGAGCGTTTGCTGAATATTTCGTGGGAGAATGAGCAGGATCGCTTGTATTCCGCGAAGATTCGCATTCTGTGCAAGGATGAGCCGGGGATGCTTTCACGCATTGCCAGCAAGTTGTCTGCTCAGGAGGTGAATATTGATTCTGGGAATTTCCGTTCCAATGTGGATGGGAATTCAGAACTGGTGTTCATCATTGGGGTTCGAGACTCCAAGCATTTGTATAAGACGCTGGATGTCATCAGTGCAATTCCGCACGTGATTGAAGCCGTTCGTGTGACAACACGGGCGCCATCCTGATAGCGCGTCGTCTACAAAAAAATAAAAGGCCCGGATTACCGGGCCTTTTTTGTGTCTGGAAAAGGACAGGGTGACGATGCTGGAGAGAGGGAGAGAAGGATTGCGTTTCTCTCGAAGTGCTTTACCACCGCCGCGGTGTCCTCTGAGGAGCTCCAGTCACATGTGGACTCGCCTAAACGTTTGGACACAATACCAGTTCATCTATATGCCGCACGCCACGCAGGAAGAGAGCAGTGCATGGCAGAGGACAAAATTTGACGGAAATATACTTCGGTGCAGGTGGGGGACAAGGTGGGGGAATCGTCTGGGGGAACCCACCTACACCGAAAAGTTTTCTGACGAGACCTTGTTTTGCCGCTCAGGGTCTATGCCGCCAGAATCCCAAACTGCGGAAGAATGCGTCGCAAAACATCATACTGATGCGCTGCGAGAGCATCGTGGAACAGTTTCCAGCTACTGCGATAAAAACCGTCCCACATATGGAACTCTGGACCTTGGGGCGTGCTCGCGACGGCACGGCCAAGAGCCTGGAATTGCCACGAATTTGGACCCTTGTGAATGTACTGAGGTACGACTTCATAGCCAAAGTCTTCACGAAGGGAGCGTAACCAGTTTTCGTGGCGAGAGTTGCCATCTTCCTCAGTAAATTTTTCAAAATTCATGCGAATGAGGGCCAGAGCTGAGTCTGAGAGACCCTCGGTGTTTTCAAACTGGGCATTCCGGGTTCGGAATGCGCGGGCAGCGCGGCACATCATGTCAGCGGCATGAAGAAATTCCAGCGTATTGTTTCTTGTATGCCGATGACCATACGCGTCCTGATATGACCAGCTGAGGTATGGCAAATCAGGGTACGATAGTGCTGCTCCGTGCCCAAGTGGGAGCGCATCTCCCACGAATTGGCCTGTGGCCTTGTCAAAGCAGTCGCCAAAGTAGGTGCAGATTTTTTGGAACCACGGCCGGGTTGCATCGGATTCGTGGCGAATGTCACGAATGTCGTTATGGGGATGGTTGATTCCTGCAAATTCTTGATGTGCCCATGTGTCCGCATACACATGGAGAGTGACTCCAAGGCGCATCAGGGCGTACTGTGCATCAGCATCGCGAATGCAGGCCCGAACCATTTCCCGGGCAACCTCACTGTCTGGCTTGCAAACAAAACGCTCTGCTGGATGTCCCTGCTCGTTCGTATTGCCGGGCAGGAAGTGAAAAGGAATCCAAACAAGATGGTTCGCAAGTTCCTTAAAGTTCCGGTAATCAAGCATCTCGTGTGCGGAGCAGATGCGTGCAAACATCTCTCCATCATCAAAACGCACGGGATGGGAATTAACCGCATCATCAACATACTGGGCAGCATACGCAATCTGGCTTGCATCTTCATGCCCAAAACCAGCCTCGCGGGCGACGACATAGCTGACAGTATGGTGAAAATCTATCTGCATAGCACCTTCCCAGTGAGAAAGAGAATATCTAAAGGTCTATATTGCAGAAAGTGCTGTGTCAAGGTGGTTCCAAAAGATTACGAGAAAGTAGGCTCTTATGTAAAAAAGGTAGGGAAGGTAGGGTGTTTTCTGCGGGAGCTGTGGGTAGGGCAAAAAAAGACTGCCTGCATCCAGAAGGCACAGGCAGTCGAATAGGACTTTGGATATTTTAGCGCGCGTCGAGCAGAGCCTCGGCGAGCTGGGCAAATCCATAACCTCCACGTTCTGGAGTGATCCAGCTTGGTAGTGCATCCATTTCCTGCTCAAGGTCTTTGACGTTGGCGACGCCTACCCCATGAGGGAAAAAGGAGAACATTGGGCAGTCATTGGGAGAGTCGCCACAGAACACGACCTGTTCGCGGATTGCATCGAGATCTTCGCCGTAGACTTCTTTGAGGAATGTTCTGGTCATGGAAAGCTTGTCATAGCCGCCAAACCAGCCATTGACGTGGATAGAGCTGATTTTTGCCTCGGCACCAACTTCTGAGAACATCTCTGCAATGTGGCGAACTTCAGTCATGGGCAGGGCTGGAACGTCTTCACAAAAATCAATGGCGAGATCTGCCTCGCGGTAGGCCTGATCCGCTGCGACTGCGCAACCGGGAATTTCTTCCAGAATTTTGCATTCCAGAGCCTTGAGCTTTTTGCGATCCTCGATGCGTTCTGTTTCATTCTTAAAATAGCGGCGAACCATTTTGCGGGACTCCGCGTCATAGCGGAAATAAAAGGCACCGTTTTCTCCAACCAGTCCGTCAACGGGCCACATGCGGGCAATGTGATCGCACCAGCCAGCAGGGCGGCCTGTGATGGGAATAACTTTGATGCCTGCGGTGTGAAGCTTTTCCATTGCCATGTATGCAGCGGCCGGAAGCTGGCCGTCGTTGGTCAGGGTATCGTCAATGTCTGTGAGCACGTAGCGGATTTTGGCACGTGCCTCGCGGGAAAATTCGATAAGAGGGCGCATTGCTGTTCCTTTCAATTATCAGATGAGCGTTGGCAAGTCCGTGCAGGGGACTGGCTCTCGAGAGAGTATACAAATTTTATTGAGAAATATCCGAAAAGAGCGGTAGCCAAATTTGAGCCGAAGGAAAAGGAAATTTCGTAAAAAAAGGCGGACAACCCAAAGGTTATCCGCCTAAATAGCTAAGTGGCAGGCTTATTTGCCCAGCTCAATGCTGCGCAGATAGGCTTTGTTGACAGCTTCAACAATCGTTGCCCGAACGGCATTCGCATCCATGTGATTGGTTGCTGCGATTGTTGTCCCTGCGGGCGAACAGACCATTTCGCGAAGTTCGGAAATGTGCTTGTCGCTTTGCTCAACCAGTGCGGTTGAGCCTGTGCACAGGGCCTGTGTCATTGCTGTGGCCTGTGTTCGAGACAGACCCAAGGTGACGCCTGCTTCGATCATCGCTTCCATGAAATAGAAAACATATGCAGGGCCGGAGCCAACCAGTGCGGTAAACGCGTCAAACTGCTGCTCGGGCAGGACGTTGACCTGACCAAGGCTTTCCAGAGCGCTGACGATAAAGTCTTTTTGCTCCTGGCTGAGCTTGGCGTCATCAAGGCAGACCGCAAAGCAGCCCTTGCCAATCATGGCCGGGGTGTTGGGCATAATCCGCACCACTGGGACAGTGGTTCCAGAATCCTCGCGCAGCTGGTCCATGCGGATACCTGCGGCGATGGACAAGAGACACTGGTTCTCTTTGTTGAGCACCGGGCCGATTTCAGCAAGGAGTGGCTTCATGTACTGCGGCTTGACGGCAACGATAACGTAGTCAGCCTTGCTGGCCAGTTCCGTTGCAGAACGCGCAGTCACCATGCTGCATTTTTCTCCAAGGCATTTCATGCTGGCTTCGTTCACGTCGAAGCCCACGATGGTCAGGTCGTCGCGGCAGGAAAGGCCTTTTACAATGGCGCTTCCCATGTTGCCAAGGCCGACGACACCCAGAACGGTTTTCATACAGCTCTCGCTTTAGCCCACTATCTCCAGTTGATTGAAGAAATAGGCGATTTCTGTAGCAGCGGTTTCGGGGGCATCGGAACCGTGGACGGAATTCGCTTCAATGTTTTTAGCAAAACGCTTGCGGATTGTCCCCTCTGCGGCATTTTCCGGATTTGTGGCACCCATCAGCTCGCGGTAGCGGCTAATGGCATTCTCGCCTTCGAGTACAGACACAACACAGGGACCAGAACACATGTAGTCCGTCAGGTCATTGAAGAACGGACGGTCTTTGTGCACGGCATAAAAGCCTTCGGCCTGCGCCTTGGTCATGTGAATCTTTTTGGTGGCAGCAATGCGCAGTCCGCTGTCCTCAATCATGGCAAAAATTTTACCAATGAGGTTTCGTTCTACGGCATCGGGTTTCACAATCGAAAAGGTGCGTTCTGTCGTCATAAGCTCTCCAAAAGGTATGAGTGGATGTCCAGAAGTCGGACACCGCCCTGAAAGAGCCTCTTAACTCAGGAGCATTCTGTCAGAGGAGAAATCTTCACCCTTGACCGCGTAGAAGCGGGCCAAAAGTTCATTGACGGTGAGCGCCTGTTTTGCTTCTCCAGACACATCAAGGATAACCTCTCCCTGGTGCAGCATGATGAGGCGATTTCCCATTTTAATGGCCTGATTCATGTTGTGCGTAACCATCAGTGTGGTCAGCTTCAGGTCCTCGACAAGAAATTCCGTGAGTTTGAGAACAGAGTTGGCAGTCTTGGGATCAAGCGCCGCCGTATGCTCGTCCAGAAGCAGAATGTCCGGCCGTACCATCGTCGCCATGAGCAGGGTCAGAGCCTGTCGCTGGCCTCCAGACAGCAGACCGATTCGGTCATTGAGCCGGTCCTCAAGCCCCAGTCCAATCTTGTGAACTTCTTTGCGGAAGTAGGCCTTGTCCGCAGCGGTAACGCCGGGGCGAAAGCTCCGTTTTGAGGAGCGTCGACGGGCAAGGGCAAGATTCTGGGCAATGGTCATGGAGGCACAGGTCCCCATCAGAGGGTCCTGAAAGACTCGTCCCATATGACGTGCGCGGCGGTACTCCGGCCAGCGCGTGATGTCATTTTCCATGAGGACGATCGAACCACTATCAGGAAAATACGTCCCCGCCAAGGTGTTCAGAAGAGTAGACTTTCCTGCTCCGTTGGAGCCAATCACTGTAATGAAGTCACCCTCGTGAATGGTGAGGTTCAGCGAGTTCAGCGCCTGAACCTCGTTGACGCTTCCTTTGTGGAAGCTGAGGCAAATATCTTCAAGTCGCAGCATTACGCAAACCTCTTTTTGAGTTTGGGAAGAGACAGGGCAGCAATAACCAGAACCGCAGTGATGAGGTTCAGGTCACTTGGAGTAAAAGAGAAGCTGCCAATCTTCAGACCAAGGGCCAGCGCAATGGCAACGCGGTACAGAACAGAACCGGCCAAAGCTGCAAAGATAGCCCGAGGGATGCTGCTGGAGCCAAACAGGGTTTCACCAACAATAACAGAGGCCAGTCCGGCAACAATGGTTCCAACACCCATGTTGACATCTGCGGCTCCCTGATTCTGGGCGACGAGTCCGCCGCACAGGGCAACCATCGCATTGGACAGGCCAACGCCGATGATAATGATTTTGTCGGTATCAACACCCTGACTGGTAATCATCTGCTTGTTGCCACCTGTGGCAAGCAGGGTCTGGCCATGTTCTGTGTAGAGGAACCACACAAGGCCGACGCAAACCAGAATGGCGACAATGCCAAAAAAGACAGGAGAGGCAATGTAGGCAGGAAGCCCAAATGCACTAATGGAATCCATAACCGTGTCGACGCCAAGCAGGGCGATGTTTGGTGCGCCCATGATTCGGATATTGATGGAATACAGCGCCGTCATGGTTAGAATGGATGCCAGCAGGTGCAGAATGCCGAACTTGGTATTCAGGATGCCTGTGACGGCACCTGCGAGGAATCCGGCAAACATGGCACAGACAAGAGAGAGCGTCGGGTCAATGCCGTGCGTGATGGCAACGGCAGTGACAGCAGCGCCAAGAGGCAGACTGCCGTCGACGGTCAGATCGGGGAAATCGAGAATTCTGAACGTCAGGTATACGCCCAGAACCATAATGCCGTACACGAGTCCCTGTTCGAGGGCGCCGAGTAACGCAAAAAGGGTCATGCTTTTTCTCGTAGAGTAAGAGTTTCGAGAAGAAGGGGGGCACTGCGACGGCCCCCCAGAGTGTCTTGAGAGAGATTATTTCAGTACCTTGTCAGCTTTTTTCAGCATGGCTTCCGGGACATCGAGACCCATAGCCTTGGCAGAAGACAGGTTGATCTGAAGAGAAAGCTCTTTTTGGAACTCAACGGGAAGATCAGCGGGAAGAACGCCATCAGCGAGGATGCGCTTTGCCATTTGACCAGCCTGAACACCGTGCTGGAAATAGTCAAAGCCAAGCGCTGCGACTGCACCACGTTCCACAGAGGAGACGTCGGCAGCATACAGCGGCATCCGGTTCTGGCGGCAGACGCGCACCAGAGATTCGATGGCAGAGATAATGGTATTGTCAGTGGGGGCGTAGATGGCATCCACACGGCCAGCAAGCGTCTTGGCGGCCATGTAAATGTCACCGGAGGTGGCGACAGTTGCTTCCTCAAGACCAAGGCCGCGCTCTTTGCAGGCAGCGCGGAGCATGTCGACCAGTGTTTTGGAGTTGGTTTCACCAGCGTTATAGACAACGCCGAGGGTTTTCAGCTCTGGCTGGAACTCGCGGATCATGTCGACGTGGCGGCCAACAGGGCTTTTGTCGGAAACACCCGTGATGTAGCCACCGGGTTTTTCGATGTTTTTGACCAGTCCGGCACCCTGAGGATCTGTGATAGCGCCAAAGATCAGTGGCGTGGTTGCCATGTGCGGAACTTTTTTCATGACCTGGGCACAGGTCTGGGCGCTGGGGGTGGCGATGGCAAGCACGAGATCGGGCTTTTCACCCGCAATGGCCTGCGCAATCTGGTTTGCAGTGGAGATTTTGGCCTGTGCATTGTGCACGGAGTATTCGACCTCGACACCACTGTCTTTGAGTGCTTTCTGGAAACCAGCAAGAACGGCGTCAAGGGCCGGGTGCTCTACGAATTGGCTTACAGAAACGTGAAATGTTTTGGCCTGCGCCGCGCTAAGCGGCATGGCTGCCAAAAGAAGTGCAGCCAGAAGGCAGAGAGTCAGACGCTTCATCGGTATCCCTTCCTGAATTAGCGTAATGGTTCGAGAGCAGAAATAGGCACCATAGTGATGGCCTTGTTATGGATTTCTGCCCAGTCTTGCAGCGCTTTGAGCGTTTCCGGGTAGGGGTGCCCAATGGCAATGGCCTGCCCTTTGCGTGTTGCGACGCGCTGCGCCTTATCCAGTTGTCTCAGGATGGCATCTCTATCACGGACATTATCAAGAAAAATGTCTCGCTGGTAGAGGACCAGTCCATCGGCACGACCTGTTTGAATAGCCACACTTGTGGGGGAGGTCAGGCTGTCCAGAAAGAACAGGCCCTGTGACTTGAGTTCGCGAAGCACTGTATCCATCCCTTCTGGATACGAGGTGAAGCGAGACCCCATGTGGTTATTGACCCCAACAGCCCGCGGCATTTGATCCAGATCAGCGCGAAGTGTGTCAAGAATTTCCCTCTGCGACATGCGGACGAAGAGTGCTCCCGGACCGGGCCGGACTTTGGGGTATGCCTTTGGCTCCATTGGCAGGTGAAGCATGACGTCGAGTCCTGCCTGTGCAGCATGGTCTGCAACCTGCGCGGAGTGTGGCATTTGCGGCAGAATAGAGAATGTTACGGGATATGGCAATTGCGAAAGTTGCCGTGCAAAATTGAGGCTGCGGCCCATATCATCAATGACAATGGAAAGTTTTCCCTGTTTTTGGGGCTGGTTCAGAGGCCCAAGAGGAATGGGAAAGCTCAGTTCATGTGTTTTAAGGCCCAGTAATGTGATGAATATTTTTTCTTTTTCGCCCTGCATGCGGGCTTCTGGTGCCCATTTTTGCAGTTCTCTTTTCAGCTCGAGCAAAAAGGCCTGAGGTTTCTCATTGAGCTCAATGTTTTGGCGCTGAAAAAGATATGGTTCGCCGTGGTAGGTGTGTAGCGAAACTTCATCCAGCTCAATGTGGGCTGGACCGTAGTTTTGGGCGATAAGACTGTGCAGAATGGCAAAGTCGACACGGCGGATGAGCTGCTCAAGTGGAGCGCCCAGCGTTTCCTCATAGAGGTGGGCGAGGTTGTCATCATGAACAGGGCCTGTGGCGGCTTCTGCTGCATGCTGCTGTGGGGCCTTTGCGGAGGAGGGCTGTACTGCTGCGGCCTGTTGCGCTGCCTGTGGAGTGGGGTCATCAGAACCCTGAAAGAGCAGGAAAAGCGTCAGAAAGAGGGCAACAAGAAGAATGGCAGTGGAGCCAACAAGATATGCTGGCTGGACAGTGAACTTTGTCGTTTTTGGGGGAGTCGGTGTCTGTTCGGGCATACCTAAAAAAAGAGCGCCGGACCATAAGGTAGCCCGGCGCTCGATGTTATGTGCTATTTGATGTTCTTTAACTTGGGCAGGCTCTTGACCATTTGCAGGGCAAGTCTGAGCTGGTTGTCACGTTCCAGCATTTCGGAAGCTTCGACGTTGGACGCCTTGGCTTTGTCACCCATTTTATCCTTGGAGTTCTTGATGTGACCTTCAAGATCGCGTTCCCGCATGATGTGCAGGACCGGGTCTTTTTTCTCAACCGGAACTTCAAAAGGATAGACAAGATCAGGCTCAATGCCTTCGGCCTGAATGGAACGGCCGCTTGGCGTGTAGTAGAGCGCTGTGGTCATCTTGATGCCGGAACCGTCAGAAAGCGGGATAACGCTCTGAACGGTGCCCTTGCCAAAGGAGCGTTCGCCAATCAGCAGGGCACGGTGGTGATCCTGCAGGGCGCCTGCAACGATTTCGGATGCAGAGGCAGAACCTGCGTTGACCAGGAGGACCATGGGAACCTTCACGTCACGGGAAGAGCTGTGCGCGTTGAAGTCCTTGCGGCTCCGCTTGTCGCGACCCTGAATGTACACGATGTTTCCATCAGACAGGAAGGTGTCGGCAACAGAAACAGCCTGATCCAGCAGTCCGCCGGGGTTGTTACGCAGGTCAAGGACGATGCCTTTGAGCGGCTTGTCTTTGCTGTACTTGTTAATCAGCGCACGCATTTCCTTGGTGGTGTGCTCATGGAAGCGGGTCAGCCGGAGGTACAGGTACCCGTCTTCAAGCATGGTGCCCTTTGCGCCAAGGACCGGAATGGTGTCACGCTTGAGCGTGATTTTTTCTGGAGTGCTGCTGCCTTTGTGCAGGACAGAAAGCGTAATGTCGGAGCCTTTGGGGCCACGAATGCGCTTGACGGCTTCAATAAGCGACATGTCCTGTGTGCTTTCACCATTAATTTCAAGAATGGTGTCTCCAGCCTTGAGGCCAGCCTTGTATGCCGGGGTGTCCTCAATGGGAGAGATAACGGTCAGCCAGCCGTTTTTGAGAGAAATTTCAATACCGATTCCACTGAATTCTCCAGAGGTGCCAATGCGCATCTCTTTGAATTCTTCGGGGTTCATAAACGCAGAGTGCGGGTCAAGCTGCTGGAGCATGCCCTTGATGGCTCCGTTTATGAGTTCGTCACGGGTAACATCCCGGACATACTGGCGTTCAATCATATCCATAGCCTGACTAAAGCGTTTGAGCGGGCCATAGAGGTCTTCGCCCAGAGCTTGTGGTGTCCCGGTAGAAATGGACATCACGAACAGCAGGATGGAAGTGAAAATCCAGACGGTAAAACGCATGTAAGCCTCCGGCTAAGTGAAGTAAAACGGCCCTGACAAGCCGTGTCTGGCACGTATGAGAGTTGTCGAAACCTGAGTTTTTATCGACGTAGAGTAAGCCACTTGTCAGGATTAATTGCTTTTTGCCCAAAACGCAATTCAAAATAGAGTCCCGGACCATCCACAGCGGGGTAGGTTCCGGTCCATCCAAGTGTCTGCCCCTGCTGGAGATTTTGTCCAACAGAGACATTGCTTTCAGACAGAAAGGCGTAAAGGGAATAATACTGGTCGCCATGCGAAAGAATAACGACCCGGCCATAGCCTCGTAAGATATTGTTATGAACAACGCGCCCGGCAAATATAGCGTTTACTGGTGCACCGTCAACGGTGCGGAAACTTAGGCCATGTCGTCCGGGTGCGGCCTCAAGTCTATCATGGGAAAGCTGGCGTGACGAGAGCCGTTTTCCCGATACTGGGCTGGGAAGCAAGCCTTTTTGTGCCTTGATGTTCCCGCCAGTGAGCGCCTTGATGCGGTAGTTCATAGTGCTAATGGCTGAAATAACAGAAGAAAGCTCTTCTTCATGGCTCAGCCTTTCTGCACGAACTTTTCGAAGATTTTGTGCAAACTGAAGTCGTTTTTGCAGCAGTCCGTCTTTGGTTGCGTTGATGCTGTCGAGCTGTTTTTGGGCATTTTTGAGCAGGACTGTGTGGGTTTCTTCCAGCTCCGCAAGGGCCTTGTGCTGTGAGTCCAGCTTTTCGAGAACCCGTCGCGTTTCGGCATATACCGAAGAACTCCAGACAAAATGCCGGTCAGATTCAGCCCATGTTTCCGAGCGTTTTTTGCCTTTGAGGGCGTCCAGCTTGAGCGGCCACATGGCCTGTACAAGTTTGCCGAGGGCTTTTTCCGCTTCGGCAATGCTCTGTTCTGTTTTTTCGCGCTGCATCTGTGTACGGGCAAGCTGTGACTCGGTTGTGTCGAGATCTTTTTCTTTTGCGGCAACAGAATTGCGCAGGGACTTGAGTGAGTGTTCCAGCTTGGCGAGGTCTTTGTGCAGACGTTTTTCCTGCTGGCTGAGTTTTTGAGCCTGCGAGCGAAGTTTGTTCGCCTGCTTTTTTTGTGAGCTGACGTTTTTTTTGAGCGTGGAAAGCTCATTGGATTTTGCCTGTGCAAGGCTGGGGGCAAGGCTCCCGACTCCAAGGGCAAGGCTCACAAGGCAAAGAACGATGGCACGCAGTGCAGTGTGTATCATGGCGGTCACGGCAAAAAAGTTGCGAGAGGGCATTCGTCACACAGTGGCTTGGATTTGCGGCACCACTGTTTGCCAACCCTGACAATCAGGGCATGAAACTCATTAAATAGTGAGGCATCTTCGGGCAGGACGTCCATGAAAAAGTCGCGAAGCTCATCATAAGGGACATCTTCTGGAAGAAGACCGTGGCGGCTCAGAATGCGGCGGGTGTAGGCATCCACAACAAAGGACGGTTGCCCAAGGGCGTAGAGCAGAATGCTGTCTGCCGTTTCGGGACCAATGCCGTTGACGGCGAGGAGTTTCTCGCGGGCAGTGGCACAGTCTTCCTGCGCCAGCGCCTCAAGCTGTCCATCATACTCGTCGTTGAGCAGAGCCAGAAAGGCACGCAGGCGTTTTGCCTTAAGCCGAAAGAAGCCTGACGGCTGAATGAGTTCAGCAAGGCGCTCTGCGGAGAGGGCAGACATGGCGTCAACGCTCAGGGCATTTGCAGCCTTGAGCTGGTCGATGGCTTTGGCCACGTTTTTCCAGTTGGTGTTTTGGGTCAAAATTGCGCCAACGGCAATTTCGAAAGGCGTTTCTCCGGGCCACCACTGGCTGGGGCCAAGCTCGGAAAGCATGCTGGAGTAATACGACTCTAAAAGTGAGGTGCGGTCCATTGGATGTCCTGAATTCTATGCGCATTAAAGGGACAGCATAAGCCTACGTTTTGAGGCGCTATTATGCAAGGGACGAAGCCGGGTTCTTGTCTTCACCGGGATGCATCAAAGAAAAAAGCGGCCCCCAAAGAGGCCGCCTTGTGCGCTTTAGCGGGCGATTTTTCTCCAGACCAGCGCGCCCCATTCATTTTGGGTCCGTCTTTCAGGCTCAGCAAGCCCAAGGTTGACGTACACAGAGGCAACGCCGTCCAGCTGCTCCTTGAGCAGGCCAGACAGAATCAGGCTTCCACCTGTTTTGACGCTGTTGACGATGTGCTCGGACAGCTCTTTGAGCGGGTTCGCCAGAATGTTGGCAATAACGAGATCAAAGGCCGCACCGTCAGCCGCTTCGACAGAGCCAGTCTTGAGGGTGAAAGCTTCTGCCACGTTGTTGTGCTCGGCATTTTCGATGGCATTTTCAATGGCCACGGGATCAATGTCCGAACCAAGGCCAGTCAGTCCCAGCTTGCAGGCTCCAATACCCAGCACGCCAGAGCCGGTGCCAAGGTCAAAGAAGCGGGCATCGCGGGCAATGGTGCCTTCTTCAACGAGGTCAGAAATGGCCTCAAGGCACAGGGCGGTCGTGCTGTGATGACCTGTTCCAAAAGCAGTCTTGGGTTCGATTACGATGGGGATATGCTTGTCAGAAGCCTCCTGCCTGCGCCACGGAGGGAGTACAACAAAGTCCGCGGCTTCGACCGGAGTGAAAAATTCGCGCCATGCAGCGCCCCAGTCCTGTGCCTCAATGCTTTCCCGCTTGATGCGCAGTTCAGACCAGCGCTCGGAAAGCCCCTTGAGACAGGTCAGGGCCATGTCGGCGTCTTCAAAGTAGATGGTGAAAAGGACTGCTTCTTCATCATGCAGGAGCTTTTCCTGCCAGCCCTGTGGTGCACGAATGGTCAGGTAGAAATTGACGTCATTAACCAGCCCGTCAGGGACAATACATTCGATCTGTAGAAGCGTGCTCATGATATGTGTATCTCGTTTTTCTGTGCAAAGCGCCCGGGCAACCGTCCAAAACAGACGAAAAACCCGGGCGCGTCAATGGCGTATATGCTGCGCTGTGTTTCGGAGCTATGCAAGCAGGGCTTCAAGCTCTTTGGCAAAGCGCTCCAGCTCTGTCTTATCAATGATGAGAGGCGGGAGCAAACGCAAAATGTTTCCCTGGGTCAGGTTGCAGATAAACCCTGCTTCCAGAAGTTTTTCCCAGATTTCCTGTCCGGGGAAACTCAGCTCGACAGCCATAATCAGCCCAAGGCCGCGAACCTCTGCCACTTTTTCGGGGTGGCGTTTCTGAATGTCTGCAAAAAGTGACAGGGCATATTCGCCTGTTTTTGCAGCATGTTCGCAAATCTGGTCCCGCTCCATGATCTCCAGCACCTTTTTGGCGACGGCGCACACAATGGGGCCTCCGCCAAAAGTTGTGCCATGAGAACCAAAGCTGAACGCCTTTGCGATGTCTTCACGGGCGAACATCGCGCCCATGGGAAGCCCATTGGCGAGAGGTTTTGCCGTCGTGAAGATGTCTGGCGTAATGCCATAATGCTGATGCGCCCAGTACTTGCCTGTTCGGCCAAGTCCGGTCTGGACTTCGTCCACAATCAGCAAAATCTGTTTTTCTTTACACAGGGCAACAAGCTCGTCCACGTAGCCTTGGCTCAGTGGGCGCACGCCGCGTTCTCCCTGAATAAGTTCAACCATGATGGCGGCTGTTTTGTCGGAAATAGCGTCCCGAAGGGCGTCCATATCCATGAAAGGAACAGTCTTGAAGCCTTCGGGCAGAGGGTCAAAGCCTTCCTTGACCTTGGCCTGACCTGTTGCGGTCAGCGTGGCAAGGGTTCTGCCATGAAAGGAGCCATCAAGGGTGATAATTTCATGTGCGTCGCGTCCTGCAACTGTATGCATGTAGCGCCGGGCCAGCTTGAGTGCGGCCTCGTTTGCCTCTGCTCCAGAGTTGCAGAAGAAAACCTTGTCGGCATCGCAGGTGCCAAGCAGCTGTTCTGCGAGTTCAATCTGCCATTCCTGATGGAAGAGATTGCTGACATGGTCCACTGTGTTCCACTGTTCAACGAGAGCCTGAAGAATTTCCTGATTGGCGTGGCCGAGGTTGCTTACGGCAATGCCCGCAAGCAGGTCGACGTATTCTTTGCCTTCGGAATCATACAGGTGAACGCCCTGAGCCTTGCTTATGGCAAGAGGGTAGCGGGCGTAGGTGTTGCAGATGGAATGAAGGTCTCTTTCTTTCAGTGCGTTGAACGCTTCGGACATGATAATTCTCCCAGTTCTTTAAAATACAGTTACATTTTACCCGTGTGACCAAAACCGCCTTCGCCGCGGTCTGTGGAGGAAAGTTCGTCAACTCGTCGGAGGCGGGCCTGCCGAATGGGCTGAAAAACCAGCTGCGCGATGCGCTGGCATCGTCGTAGCGTACGGGGTTCACGTGATGTATTCAGAAGGGAGACAATGATTTCTCCACGATAGTCAGGGTCAATAACGCCTACTCCCTGACTGACGGTTAATCCCTCTTTGGTGCCCAGTCCACTCCGGGAGTAGACAAAGGCTGCAACCGACGGTGTTGTGATGTCGATTGCAAGACCAGTGGGAATGGCGAGGCGGTCGCCCGGTGCAATGGTAACGGTTTCCTCGTCGAAGCAGGCGCGAAGATCAAAACCAGCAGAGCCGGAAGTGGAGTATGCCGGGGGCATGTCTTCCAGGACAGGGCGCAGAATTTTGAAATTGACGTCGATGCTTTCGGCGCAGGTACCGTCGCAGGTACTTTGCATGGCAATATGCTCCGTGTGGGGCCTCTGAGTTAATGATACCAGCTACTAGGCTGAGGGAAAAAGAACTATGCCACTGTGAGGATGAAGTCAAAGCCATTCATGTTTTTTCTGCAAATTCCCTGTGCTGTTTTGCAGAGAGGCTTGCTATTTTCTCCTTGCATGGGCATTCTAACAAATGGAGCCATCCTGTACTGACTTTAGGACGAGTTTTCTGGAGGAACATTACATGCAGCCATTACGCAGTTTCAGTGTTGTTCCAAGACTTCCCGAAAATTTACAGCCTTTGTGGAAGCTTGCGTACAATCTGCTGTTTTCATGGAACGGAGATATTGTTGATCTTTTTGCCCGCATCGATGCTCGTTTGTGGCGCGAAAGTGAAAATAATCCGGTGGCCTTTATCAATAGTCTGCCTCAGGACGTACTTGAAGAACTCTCCCAAGATGAGATCTTTTTGTCGCGACTTGATGAAACACTCGAAGAGCTGGACGGTTATCTTTCTCGAACCGGTTCAGCTTTTTCTTTTGCGAACCAAGACTCGAGTCAGCCTGTTGTCGCATATTTCAGCTTTGAGTTTGGTGTCAGCCCTTGTCTGCCAATCTATTCTGGTGGTCTCGGTATTTTGGCTGGCGATCACCTCAAGTCTGCAAGTGACTTAAATATTCCGCTCATTGGCATTGGTCTGGCCTATCAGCAGGGCTACTTCCGGCAGTCCCTGTCTCCTGATGGCTGGCAGACCGAGCGCTATCCTGTGTATGACTTTGAGCAGATGCCGATGAACCTTGTGAAGGATGAGCAGGGGCAGGCTGTCCGCTTTGATGTCAACATTGGAGAGCAGCGGGTCGAGGTGCAGATCTGGCAGGCCAAGGTTGGGCGAGTGGATTTGTATTTAATGGATACAAACATTCAGGAAAACCCGACGGAATTTCGCCAGCTCACAACGCGCCTTTATGGAGGCGATGTCGAGATGCGTCTCCAGCAGGAAGTCCTGCTGGGCATCGGCGGCATGAAAGCACTCAAGGCCCTTGGGCTTGAGCCAAAAATTATTCACATGAACGAAGGGCACTCTGCCTTTGCTGGGCTTGAGCGTATCCGTGTGTTCATGCAGGAACAGGGACTGAATTATGAGGCCGCTGTGGAGCTGGCTGCTTCGAGTTGTGTGTTTACCACGCATACGCCCGTTCCTGCGGGGAATGATCGATTTTCGCCAGACCTGATGCGCCGTTATTTTGAAGGCTATGCGCAGCAGCTGGGGTTGGCCTTTAAGGTCTTTTTGGCCCTTGGACGTGAAGATCCGCGGGATGATGCAGAATCTTTCTGCATGACGGTTTTGGCCTTGCGCCTGTCTCGGTTCAACAATGGTGTGAGTCGTCTGCATGGGCAGGTCTCCAGAAATATGTGGCAAAAAGTCTGGCCGCAGTTCCCAACGGAAGATGTTCCTATTGGCTCCATCACGAACGGCGTGCATCACCCGTCGTGGGTGGCAGATGAACTGACGTTCCTTTTTGATCGCTACCTTGGCAGTAACTGGCGAGAGGAAGCGGACTGCGAAAAGGTGTGGCGTAATGCTGAGACCATCCCGGATGGTGAGCTGTGGCGAACGCATGAGCGGTTGCGCGAACGTCTTGTTTCCTTTGCCCGTGAGCGCCTGCGTCATGAGCTGTTGCTCAAGGGCGCGCGCCAGAGTGAAGTTGATGCCTCGGAAGATGTGCTTGACCCTCAGGCTCTGACCATTGGTTTTGCTCGGCGTTTTGCGACGTACAAGCGTGCGAATATGATCCTTTCTGACAAGGACCGCCTGCTTCGAATGCTGGAGAATACTTCACGGCCTGTGCAGTTTATTTTTGCAGGCAAGGCTCACCCGCAGGATAACGAAGGCAAAAAGCTGATTCAGCAGATTGTTCAGTTCTGCCGGGAAAGCAATTGTCGATCCCGCATGGTGTTCTTGCAGGATTATGACATGGAAGTTGCGGCCCACATGCTGCATGGCTGTGATGTGTGGCTCAATAATCCGCGTGTTCCGCTGGAAGCCTGCGGAACCAGTGGCATGAAGGCCATGGTTAACGGTGTTTTGAACCTGAGTACCCTTGATGGCTGGTGGGCAGAGGCCTACAAGCCTGACAACAGTGTGGGCTGGTCTATTGGTCGTGGTGAGATGTATGACGACCATCGGCATCAGGACTATGTCGAATCTCAGATTCTGTATACGCTTCTTGAGCGGGACATCATTCCTGAATTCTATGATCGTGGACACGGGAATCTGCCTCGAACATGGGTGCATAAAATGAAACAGGCTCTTGTGGAGCTTGGTCCCATGTTTACTTCACACCGGATGGTCGAAGATTATGTTCGGGTTGCGTATCTGCCTGCGTACAAGAATTTCCTTGAGTTGACCGCTGACGGTGGGCAACGGGCGCAGGAGCTTGCTCACTGGCGCATGGATATGATGACCAAGTGGGACGGCTTGCAGCTGCGAAATATTCAGACGCAGGATGGCGGCGAGCTATATGTGAATGAAAGGGTGCAGGTGAGTGCTGAGGTGCAGCTCAACAGCATTGCCCCAGAGAATGTGATTGTGGAAATCTACTCTGGCGCCTTGGATCAGGAAGGGTCGTTTGTGCAGCGTGGAGCTGTGGAAATGACGTGTTCGGAATACACGGAAGATGGCTGGGCCAAGTACAGCGGAACCTTTGCTCCGGGCAAACCCGGACGCTTTGGCTTCACTGTTCGAGTCCTGCCACGGCATCCGAACTTGCTGGACCCGCATTCACTTGGACTTATTCACTGGGCGAGTTAGCTCTTCCAGAGAAAAGCGTATGAAAAAGCCCCTGAAAAGGGGCTTTTTTTATGCGTCAGAAAAGGGATGTTTTATGGAAGATCGGTCATGGCTTCTTCGAGATGATCGAGCCAAAGAGCAGGGAATCCACCATATTCTGCTGTGCCCATAAGCACACAGCGGGGGGTGATGCCTGCGGCCTGGAGACGGTTGACCCATGAGCCTTCGTCTTCGCCACACATGTCTTTTTGGACGTGGCGGCCGGGGACGGCAAGCAGGGGAATTAGCCATGCGCTTGTGATGCCGCGTTCTGCAAGGTCTTTGGTGACGTCTTCGATTACAAGACGGCCTTCCATTGTGGCGACGTAAACATTTTTGTCGCGGGCTTTGAGTTCATCATAAAGCAGATCATACATGGAATCGCCGGGGTGCCATGTGCCGTGGCCCATGAGGACAACAGCTTCGTGGGGCTGGCGTTCTTCTGGCAGCGCGTCCATCACTGCGTCGGCAGCGCTGGAAACATCGGCTTCGGTGCCTATCAGGGGGCGGCCAAGGACAATATTTTCAAAAGCCTTTTCGCCTTGCTGGAGGCGTTCCATGTCTTCCACAAGGTCATGGTACTCGTCGCCGGGGATGACGTGCAGGGACTGAATAGCGACGTGGGTATATTTTTCAAACCACATCTTTTCCAGTGCCTTGGTCACGGAATCTGTCTTTTTCCCTTTGGTCGCAAGCTTGCCGCGAACCACGCCGGAGGTAAATGCCCAGCGGGCCGGGATGTCGGGAAAGCGCTCGTGTACTGCATCATCAAAACGTTTGAGCGAGAGATGTGCAGACTGTCGGCTGGAGCCAAAGGCAACCAGAAGTATTCCTTTTTTCATGCTGTGTCTTTTGGGAGAAGCTAGAGAGTCGTGGGCATGGCCCTTATCCCATATCTATAGCAAATAAATGGGCAATGGAGAAGGGCCGGACCACCAGGGATTTCTTATGAGTCGCCGTGAACGTGGGGCGTGCTGCCGTGGCTGTGGGCGTGGACGTGCTGATGAGTCTGCGTGTCACCATCAAGAGTGATTTTCCCGTCTTTCATGGAATAGATGCTCTCCGTGGTCTGGGCCAGAAAATCCCAGTCGTGGGAGATGATGACCAGAGCCTTGTTCAGGGAGTTGAGAATCTCTACGAGGTGAGCGCGGGTTTTGGCATCAAGGGCATTGGTCGGCTCATCAAGGAACAGGGCTTCCGGGTCCATTGCCAGAACAGCTGCGAGAGAGACGAGCTTTTTTTCACCACCAGAGAGGCGGTGTGTAATGCGGTTGTCAAAGCCTTCCAGCCCTAGCTCGGAGAGGACTCTGAGGGCAATCTCTTTTGCTTCCTGCGAGGATTTGCCCATGTTGAGAGGCCCAAAGGCGACATCTTCGAGCACCGTGGGGTAGATAAGCTGGTCTTCGGCATTTTGGAAAAGCAGGCCAATGCTTTGGCGCAGGGGGAGAAAGTCCCGCTCGGCACTGACTGGCTCGCCGTGAAAGTGGATGCGGCCCTTGGAAGGTTTGACCAGTCCCATAAGGATATGGGCCATTGTGGTTTTTCCTGTCCCATTGGGACCAATGATGCCGATTCGTTCGTGGGCATGCAGGGAAAAATTGAGACCACTCAGGACCTTGGGTCCGTTGAGATATTCAAAGTGAATGTCTGTCAGTGAAAAAATTGGTGTGCTCATGAGAGGGTATATTCTCCGGCTGCAAGTGCACAGCTCAGGGCCAGCATAAAGAAGACAAAGACCCTGTCTGAGAGTGTGAAGCGGAAGCCATTGAGGGAGCGGAATGTGCCACGAAAACCACGGCAAAGCATGGCGTTGTAGACACGTTCGGAACGCTCCCAGCTTCGGATAATGACCATGCCGAGCAGAGACGCATAGGCTCGGTAGGTATGAAGGTTGGTCCGGGGGACAAAGCCTCGGATTTTCATCGCAGCATGGAGGCGCTGATATTCTTCGGCAATGAGAAAGATGTGTCGGTAGGCAAAAAGAAGAAGCAGGCTCAGCTTTTGTGGAACCTTGAGCCGCAGGAGTGCGTGCCCGAGGTCTGGTATGGGTATTGTGCTGATGAGCGCAATAAAAGCCATGATGATGGCGTTTGATTTGATGCTGATGTCTGTTGCGAGCTGGATTCCTTCCAGACTCGCGGTGAATTTCCAGACCTGAAAAACTGGAGTTCCGGGGACCGAAAAAGGCAGGAACAGCCAGAGGACAAGGACAAAGATATTCACCAGAAGCAGGCGCCGAAGCACTGAGGACAGGGAAAGCCGTGCGCAGAGCAGGAGGCAGAGTCCACAGGCAAGGGCGATGTACAGAGGGAGGCGAATATGCAGCAGAGCGACAACACAGGAGAATGCGCATGCCGCAAGGATTCGACCCCGAGGGTCAAGGCGATGGATGGGGGAATGCCCCAGCGAAAAGCTCTCGTCGATCATTTTTTGCGTGAATTTTTTACAAGTGCTGCGACTCCAAACAGACCAAAGATGTAACCAATACCGGCGAAGATGTCTCGGGCCTGTGGTCCGGGCTGTTCGGCCTTGGCGATGAAGCGAAGCACGGGAGTCATTTCCTTTCGGACGGCTTCGCGGACGATGCGCTCAATGTCTGTGTCTGATTTTTGAGGGAGCTGTACGGCGTTAGGCGCTGTGCTCTGCTGGTGCAGAGGGGTAGGCGCAAGCTCTTCTTCAAGATAATCAGCAGGTTCAAGCGTCAGCGTACTGACATGACCTACACCGGCATCAAGGTGGATGTGAAGGGGCTGGCCAGATTTTTTTATGCTTTGTGGCAGTTCAAAGGAGAATTCACCGTGGCTGTCGGTCGTTCCTGAGATAAGGATTTCTTTGGACGAGCCTGCGGTGACGGTAATTTTTGAGTTTTGAGCTTTTTTGCCGCCACTAAAGGTACTCTCTGTGTGAATGGTACTGTTTTCTGGCCATGCAAAGACATTGACGCGGTGGGCAAAGGCTGGGGTACTGATAAGTCCGCAAAGGCAAAGACAGAAGAGAACACGGAGTGTTTTATGGAACATTGACGACATGGCAGGCTCCTGAGGCACTGTGTAGAGGGTGAATGAACGATGCCTGTTGTCGTAATATAAATTTGAAAAAAGTGCTACTGGCTCGACCATGTTCGAAGTTTGCCCAAAATAAAAAAAGCGGCGCACAGAAAACTGTGCGCCGCGAGAGTGCAAAGAGCGGATCGCTTATGCCTCTTCACCAGTCTGGAGATCAGGATGGCGGGCGAGGATTTTGACCAGCTGTTCACTTCTGCGATCCAGTCGCATCTTGAGGAGCATGTACATGCGGTTCATGAATTTGTAACCAAAGCTCTGGTTTTCATCCATGAGCATGCGCAGGCTGTCGCCGGGGATCTCAATGATCTGGCTTTCCTCAGTTGCGCGAGCGCTAGAGAAGTGGTGCGTGCTCGGAACCAGTGAGTACCAGCCAAACACGTAACCGGGCTTGAGGGCGGAGTAGGACACCGTGATGTTGTCGCTTACTGCACCTTCGAGCAGTGCCTTGCCGCTGTAGACGATAAAGAAGTTATCGGCTTCAGCTTCAGAGCGGTAGATGAGTTCTTCGGCCTTGTAGGTTTTCACCGTGGCCATATCGATGATCTTTTGCAGGACGTCGTTTTCGAGTCCTTCGAACATCTGGAACTTTTTCAGTTCGTCGAGAGTAATCATGTATGTCACCTCGTCAGTAATGGCGAATCGTTATCGGTTCAGGGTAAAGACGATCATCCCGAACAGATACAGCATGGAAACAGCAACCGAGAGTCCGACAGGAGAAAGTCCGGCCTTGAACTGCTTGGTCAGGCGTTCACGCTGTGCTCCTTTGAGCACGGGGAACAGAATCAGCTGCGTGATCCGCAGGGGTGCATTAACAAATGCAGCAGAAGCCAGCTTGCTGAGACCCTGAGCAAAGACGAGATCGCAGACTGCGTTCACGCCGTTGAGAATCTTGTCCATCAGCCAGTAGAAGCCGCGGCCACCAAGACGCCAGATGATGTCTGTATCAATGGCGATGGTGTCGGTACGCTTCAGAAGCTTCAGGAAGACGAAGAAGGACAGGGCAGACAGCATAAGAAGCTGGAACTGCTTGACCACACCACCAAACGAGTAGACCACGCGAGCAGGCATGTCGTAGGGCAGCAGGTTATACAGCGGCTGCGGGTAGAGGCCGAGACCAATGCACAGGAAGGCCATGATGCCCATTGCAATGTGCATGCTCTTGTGCGGCGGCTCGCCCGGGCGCAGTCCGCGGTCTTTGTTGAAGAAGACGAAGTATGGGAACTTGATGCCAGCGTGGAGGAAAACACCTGCGGAGGCGATTTCCAGCACCAGCCAAGCCCATGTGAGGTGCTGGTTCACAGCAGCTTCCATGATCATTGGCTTGGAGGTGTAGCCACTGGTAAACGGCACGGCCGAGATGGCGAGCGCGCCGATTGTCCCGAGTATCATTGTCCACGGCATGGTCTTGTAGAGACCACCAAGCTCCGTGCACTTGCTTTTGCCTGTCATGTACAGAACGCTACCGGCGCTCATCCACAGCAGGGACTTGTAGATAATGTGGCAGAAGGCGTGAGCTGCGGCACCGTTCAGAGACAGGGCCGTGCCAATGCCAACACCACAAATCATGAAGCCGACCTGGTTGATGATGGAGTAGGCCAGAATGCGTCGCATGTCGTTTTCCAGCAGGGCGTACATGATGCCGTACAGAGCCATGAAACAGCCAACAACGATCAGCACTTCGTAGCCAGCAAATCCGCGAATCAGGGTGTAAACCGAGGTTTTCGTGGTGTATGCAGACAGAATGAGACCGCCGGTAACGGTTGCTTCCGGATAGGCATCGGAAAGCCATGCATGGAAAGGCGGAGCGGCTGCGTTAATCAGCACACCAGCCAGAATCAGGTAGGAGGCGATGCCGCGGGTTTCGAAAAGCTCGAAAGACACGGAGCCTGTTGCCTGAATATGGAGCATCAGGCCTGCAAGCAGGACCAGACCGCCAAACATGTGAATCATGACATATCGGTATGCAGCGCCGTATGCCTTTTTGGTCTTGCGGGCCAGAATCAGGAAGGTAGACGTTACCGCCATCCACTCCCAGAAGAAGTAGAGGGTGACAAGGTCGCCAGCAAAAACAACACCCAGTGCGCCGCCAATGTAGCCAAGGGCTGCAATGTGCTGCGTATTGTCCTTCAGGTAGAAGGCAAAGATGAACGCAGCAAAGGCATTCAGGGTGAAGATGTAGCCGAAGATCTTCGAGAGTCTGTCGACGCGCAACAGCGTCAGGTCAAAACCAAAGAAGTGGACGTGCAGAAACTCACCAAGTGGCAGCTGGGAGATGACCCAGAATGCCAGAGCTGGGAGAAAGCAGACGTACAGGTTTTTCAGCTTGCCGCGGAAAAACGGGACGAGAAGTGCTCCCAGAATCAGGATGGAAAAAGGAGGAATATTAGCGATCATAAAAGTCCTCCCGAACTTTCAGCACGTATCCCAGCAGTTTTGCCAGAACGATCAGAACGGTGCAGGAGCCAAAGCCAAGAAGGGCAGAGAACCCAAAGAATCCGTCCCAGCCAAAGTGGCCGTGAACGTGGGCAAAAGGCTCCAGAATCAGCGTCAGCGCGCATGTCCCGTACAGAAGCTTCCACAGAAGCTTTCTGTTTTTATCATGGTCGAACCAGTCGAATTCTTTCTTTTGGCTCATGAATCCATCTCCTTAGGGGGTCACGCCCGTGGCCAGTGCGGCCAGTTTCAGGAACACGTCGGGGTAGAAGAAGAGGATAACAGAGCAGGTGGCTGTGATAACAAGCGGAGCCACACATGCGACCGGAGCTTCTTTGACCCCGTCGTTGAACATGCACTCTTCTTTGGTGCAGAAGAACGCCTTGTAAACGATGGGCAGGAAGTACGCGGCGTTCAGGATGGAGCTGACAAGCAGCACAACCATGAACGGCCACTGGTTAGCTTCCATGGTGCCAAGCAGCAGATACCACTTGGAGAGGAAGCCACCCGTCGGAGGAATACCAATGACCGAGAGCGAACCAACAAGGAACGCAAACATGGTCACAGGCATGCGCTTACCTATGCCGACCATTTCGCTGATGTTCTTTTTGCCAGTGGCAACAAAGATGGCACCAGCGCACATGAACAGCGTGATTTTACCAAAGGCGTGCATTGCGATGTGCAGGCCAGCACCCATGACGGCGTGGGGGGCCAAAAGGCCAAGACCCAGAACGATGTAGGCAAGCTGACCAATGGTCGAGAAAGCCAGACGTCGTTTGAGGCCATCCTGCGAGAGTGCAATGAGCGAAGCCGTGATGACCGTGACACTGGCGACTGTACAAATAAACCACGAGAGGTTCATCTGGGCGAGGAGATCCACGCCAAAGACGCCGGTGACAACACGCAGAATGGAGAAAGCACCAACCTTAACAACTGCCACTGCGTGAAGCAGAGCAGAAACCGGGGTCGGAGCAACCATTGCTGCGGGCAGCCATGAGTGGACGGGCATGAGGCCGACCTTGGCGAAACCAAACAGGAACATTGTCAGCAGCACGGCAGCCATGGTGGGCGTGATGTGGCCAGCAAGGAATCCGTTGGGGCCAAAGTCCAGCGTTCCGGCCTGGAAGTACGCAATCAGCATGGCCGGGAGGGCCAGACCAATGGATGTTCCCATGATGTACATGAGGTACTTGCGGCCAGAACTGCGAGCTTCGCGGTCCTGATGGTGCGTGACCAGCGGGTACGTGCTCAGCGAAAGAATTTCGTAGAACATGTACATGGTCAGCAGGTTTGCAGAGAAAGCCACGCCGATGGTGGACGACAGTGCCAGAGCGAAGAAGCAGAAATAGCGTGTCTGGCTGTGTTCATTTTCGGCGCGCATGTAACCAATGGAATAGAGCGACGTCACAATCCACAGGGAAGAGGAAACCAGAGCGAAGAGCAGGCCAAAGGCATCAACCTTGAAAGCCAGCGGAACGCCGGGGATAACCTCAAAGATTTCACAAGTGAACTGAATGCCACTCAGAACTGCCGGGACCATTGAGGCAATGATCGCCAGCTTGATACCCGCAGCAATGAAGGTCCATGCTTCGCGCGCATTAGGGGATTTCCCGCATGACGCAATGATGGGCATAACACCCAGCGAAACACAGACAGCCAAGAGCGGTCTAATGGATTCTATAGTTTGCATGCGAGTCCCCTAGACGATGTTTGCCGGAATGGCGAAGTCGATAACGTGAGTCACGATGTCGCCGGAGAGGAAGCCAAGGACGATGAGTCCGGCAGCAACCACCAGCAGCGGCACAACCATGCTCCACGGTGCATCGTGGATTTTGTCATGGTGACCGTGACCATGCCCCTCGGTGAACGGTTCGAAGTGGGCAATCTCAAAGACTCGGAAGAACAGCACGATGTTGATCAGGCTGGAGAGAATGAGAGCGCCAACGAACCAGTAGTGTCCTGCATCCAGTCCACCAAGGATAAGATACCACTTGGAGAAGAAGCCGCAGGTCGGAGGAACGCCAATCATGGCAAGAGCGCCAATAACGAGAGCCGTCATGGTAAAGGGCTGTTTGCGGAACAGTCCCGGAAGGTTCTCAAACCGGGTGCTCTGGTTGCGGTATTTGATGCAGCCAGCGCACAGGAACACGCAAAGCGTCATTGCTGCGTCGTTGACGATGTGCAGGATGGAACCTGTCATGCCAAGACGGTTGCCCAGCCATGCGCCACCAACCATGTAGCCTACTTCGGAAAGCAGGACGAAGGTCAGCATGCGTTTTAAGTCACGCTGGGCAAGGGCGAATGCCGCACCAGCCAGCATGGCGATAATGGCGAGCCAGACAATGGCTTCGTTGAAGACAGCAGATGCAAACACGAAATCGGGAGTGAACACGGTCAGCATCATGCGGATCATCACGTAAACCATGACCTTGGTGGTCATGGGCGCAATAAGGCTGGATGCTGGGGACCCTGCATCACCATAAGCATTCGGCAGCCATGCGTGCATGGGGAAGAATGCCATTTTGGTGAAGACACCTGCCATGATCAGACCAAAGGCCGCAATGATTGCTGGGTTGGTGTAAAGATTCGGCAGAATGCTTGCGAGGTCCTGCATGTTCAGACTACCGGTCATGATGTAGAGGAAGCCTACACCAAGCAGGTAGAATGACGCTCCCATCGTGCCCATGAACAGGTAACGCAGGGTGGACAGGGCAGACTTGGCGTCTCCCATTGCCAGCAGTGCGTAGCCGGACAGGGCTGTGATTTCGAGCAGTACGTAAAGGTTAAAGGCATCACCGGTGACCACCAGTCCAAGGTGGCCAACAACAGAAAGCAGGTACAGGGTGTAAAACACCGGGACCTTGCCTTCATAGGTACGTTCTACGTCCCGTCGGGTTGCAATAAGGTTCAGGAGGCCGATGGAAGTCATCAGCAGGAGTACTAAGGCACTGAGGTAATCAATGTAATACTCGATGCCGAATGGCGGCATCCAGCCACCGAGACGGTAGCTGAAGGGGCCAGTGGCCATGACCTGAATGAGCAGCCCAAGGGCGGAGCACACGGAGACGCCCAGCGCGGCGACGGCGACCGGGAAATAAATCCGCCGGTTGAACCATCCGCCGATAGCGACGACAAGAGCCGACAGCAACGGTGCGATAACAATAAGCGCAGGATATTGGTTCATTATTCGCTGAGGTGTTTTAAGATTTCGTCTTCTTCAAGCGTCTTATGCTTCTTGTAAATATTCAGCAAAAGAGCCAGGGCCACACCAAGGGTTGCCACAGACACAACGATTGCGGTCAGCATAAGGACATGAGGCAGTGGGTTGATGTAATCCGCTGCATTAATGGCCATGTGCTCGCCGCCGTGTGCGTGCATCAGGATCGGGATAGTCCCGCCCTTTTTGGAACCGATGGAAACATAGAACAGGATGATGGACGTCTGGAAGATGCTCATGCCAATAACCTTTTTGACGAGGTTATTTTTGCCGATCATGGCCCAGATGCCGATCATCATCAGGACGGTATACGCCCAGTAGTTGTACTTTGCCGCAAAGGCGACGTCGAAAAGCTCATACATGACTACAGCCCCTCGTCGTATTTACCGGCGGATGCGACGTTGTTGTAAATGATAATCATGGTAGACATGACTGTCGTTGCAACGCCAATTTCGACGATCATGATACCCAGGGAACGGGCGGCGATAGGATCAACGCCAAGCAGTCCCGCAAGGGCAGAGTAGTCGAGGAAATTCCCACCGTAGCACATGGCCAGGAAACCCCAGCCAGCGTAAATAAGAACACCAACTGCGGACATAATTCCCAGAGTCTTGTTGGAGATTCTGCCGATCATGTCGCGCAGGTTATGGCTCAGTCCAAAGAGCAGGAAGCTGGCGGCGAGAATAACGCCGCCCTGGAATCCACCACCAGGGCTATGGTGACCGTGGGCAATAACGTAGAGACCATAAATCTGAATAAACGGAATCATGATCTTGGCCACACGGGAGACAATCATGTCATACGGTGTCCAGTCGCTGTCGATGCGTTCAAACGCACCATTCTCTTTGGGGTCCTTGGCATCACCACGAAAGCGCATAACAACGCCGGTCTGGATGTGGCGATAGATGCGGACATTGGACTTAATCTCGCGGCCACCGGAGTTGCCGAGCAGGAAAAAGCAGGCCATGCCAGCGCAGAAAACAACCGTGGTTTCAAACATGGTGTCAAAGCCACGATAGTCACCAAGAACAGCCGTAACGATGTTCGGTACGGACGTTTCTTCGTAGGTTTTTTCGATGTAGTGGTTAGAAAGATGCAGGCTCGCAGGGGACTGCGGGTCACCCCAGTCCGGAAAGCTACCTGTGATAAAAATCAGCAGCAGTCCGCAGATGGTGACGGTCGCCAGACTCAGATGTTTCATCATTAGTCCTTTGACCTCCTGGAAGTCCGGAATACTGCGCCAATGAGCAGAACTGTACTGATGCCAGCACCTACGGCAGCTTCCGTAAATGCGACGTCAACAGCGCCCATAGACGTCCAGAGCAGGCACATCATGAAGCTGAATGCTCCAAAGACAATGCCTGCGCCAAGGAGATCCTTGATCTGAAGCGCGCCGATGGCACAGATCATGACAAGAATCAAAATGGCCTCGTCAATTTGCCAAATCATGCGGCTATCTCCTTTTTTCTCCCTTCACCCAGGGCTTGAGTCCAGCTCGGAAGCCTGCGTCGACCAGAGCGTGGGTCGCGGTCGGGCTTGCGATGAACACAAAGACCAAAATCAGAACGATTTTGAGACTGGTGAGAAGGGTAGCGACATCAAAGTGGTGCAGGTTGTACACGGCCAGTCCAAACAGCATGAGACCCGAGGCAAGCGTGTCCATTTTGCCAGCGGGATGCAGTCTGGAGTAAAAGTCGGGGAAGCGCAGAATTCCAAGAGCTGCCCCGGCAAAGACGATAATGCCGCAAATAAGGCATACCATTGCGATGATATTGATAATCATACGAATGCTCCGTCCTAATAGGGTTAGTTCGTGGAAGTCTCGTGCAGTCCCTTACGCTTCTGGAAGTAACGGCTGGCAGCAAGCACGGCGATAAAGTTCAGCATGCCGTATGCCAGAGCGATGTCGACAAACATGTCGATGCGCTTAAATCCGAATCCAAGAAGCACCAGAAGAACAACTGTTTTGGAACCGATGGCGTTGACGCCAAGGAAGCGGTCCAAAACCGTTGGTCCTACAACTGTGCGATACAGCGTCGCAATCATGATGACGATGAGGCACAGTGCGCAGACGAGAAAAAACGTATCCATGTGTTATTCTCCGAAAGTCTTGGCGACCTTCTCTTCCATTTCGCCGGGAAGGCCTTCAGCAGACTTGTTGTCGATGGCGTGGACCGTGTAACGGCCATCCACGTCAACATAGGCTGTGATGGTGCCAGGGGTCAGCGTGATGGAGTTGGCGAAAGTGACCCGTGACATGGTCGACTTCAGCCGAGAGTCGAACTTGATTACGTGGGGATTGATCTTGTCCATCATCCGGGGATGGAAGACGAGATACAAAAGCCAGAAGTTCGCCTTGACGATTTCAAGGAGTAGCCAGGGAATGTAGGCCAGGAACCGGAACCAGGTACAGGTGGGGCAACCTTTTTCCTTGGAAGGAAAAAGGAGGTCACTCGAAAACCAGGCAACGATTGCGCAGGAAATGACCCCAAGAGACATGTGGAAGGGGTCAAACTGGCCCGAGAGAATAACCCATGTGATCGCCATGATAACAAAAGTTGTTATCATAGGACCGATCCGCCGTTTTTTGGGCACGGCAGAGTCACCAGTCTCTCCAGCGGTACAACACCGCCCAGAGGGACGGTCATGCGATATTGCCATGAGCGCATCCTTAGTTTGAACGATTGAAAACAAATCCTCTCCTACCTCTCAGAAGAACCATCTTCTGAGAGACCAAAAACTCTGTAACGTATTTGTGCAAGATTTTGAATAGCAATGACGTCGAAAAATCCTGAATTCGTACGGCATTTCAAGCTTTCACGTAAAATACGTCCGGGCAGAGAATCCCGGTGTAATGCATATTTTTCATCGCCTTTCCGATGCCAATTGCGAGGGAAAAGGCCATGTTCTTCATATATCAAGGTTATCGATTAACGCATTTTTTAAGCTTTTTCGAGAACAAAAACCAAGATTTCTGTGGCAAGTGGCGTCGTTTCTCATTCTAAAAAAAGCTGAAAAAATCAGCAAAGCGATGTGCTTGTGCGCAAAATGGCAGAGCTTTGGGGGAGGGGATGAGGCAGGCAAGGGGGCCTAGTCCCAGACCCCCTCGTTGTATGTTTAGTCGTCGATGTGTGCGAAATAATCGAGAGAGGTTGGGCTAATTTCAAGGCCTGGGTACAGTCCCCGAAGTTGACCAGACGGGTAGGGCTGCATGGTGTTGAAGGCCATATCGTGATTTTTCTGGGCATGGCCTGCACCGTTTTTGCCGTTCTTGCCGTCGTAGAATGCGCCATTTTCTTCCAGGATGTGCTGAATCCTGTGCCGGAAGACATCGGCAAACATTTTTCCTTTTCCCGAGAATTTCATGCTGCCCATCTCAAGTTCGCCATCAACTTTTTCCATCTCTTCAAGGGGGATGGAGTTTTTGGCGAGATCGTCAGCATTTTGGATGTAACCCCAGACAAGGCTGTTGGCCGGGATTTCCAGCGGCTCTTCAGCGTCAATGATTGTGTGGGGCATGATGATTGAGTTGTCACCGACCTGGAGCGGATTCTCTGGGGACCCGTGCAGGAAGGCATTGAATCCAACAAAGATGTGGCGGCCAAGGTGCGTGTGGATAATTTTCCCACCATGAGCCGTGACGTCTTCACCTTCAAGACTGGAATGGACGATATAACAGTTTTCCTGTGCGTTCGAGCCTTCTCCCAGCCATGCCTCTTCGAGATATGCGCGCTGTGCAACAAGCACGTTGCGGTCGATTCTGGTCTGACCCTTGACGACTGCATAGGGTGAAAGAGAGGCGCCCGGTGGCACTGGTACAGGGTTTTCCTGTACGGAGCTGTAAATTGGAATGAAGTCGCCCTTGCGGTCTTCCACGTAGTCCATGAGCAGACCTGTTGGTGCAGAGCCTGTTTCATAGGCAATGTACTTTTCGAGAACCTTGTCATCAAACTGATAGGTAAACTCGAAGCCGTTTTCGACCTTGATCCAGATGCGTCCTGGGGGAACATAGACATTGGAAAGGTCGCTGGCCTGCGTATAGGAATATGCGCCAAACACGCAGTTGTGGGAGCTGGTCAGGTCGACAGTGGCGAATGGTCCGAGGAAGCAGCCTTCCATTGTGGAGCCATGGATGTTTGACCAGTGCAGGGCAACAGTGTTGCGGATGGAGAATTTTTCGAGGTTCTCCGGGTCGTGCGAGTTGTTGTGCACCAGCGTTTTGAGCAGGAAGGAGTCGCGAATGAAAATGATTTCGTCATCGTAGATGCGGATGTTCAAACCATCCACGCTGACGACATCACCGCGACGTTTGAGTTCGTCGCCGCGAATATCGCTTTTATATATGATGGAACGGGTGGCAACACATTTGCCAAGGAAATAGGTTCCGGAAAGACAGGATTCCGTGAATTTGAAGTATAAAGGGTGGTGCGGAGTCAGGGCATAGAAGCCATAGAAGTTTGCCAGCTTGTCGTTATCAACGAGATGCCGGATGTGTGGCCCAACGTCGACGAATTCACGCAGATTAACGTTAACGTGGGCGATGATGCTTTTGAGAAGATTGTCCAGCTGATTCATGTGTATCCTCCAGTGAAACCAGTTCAGGGCAAGAGCCCCGGCCACTAGGACCGGGGCGTTTTTTTCTCGTGCAATTCTGTGCTTTGGCTAACCGCCAGCGGGCAGGGTAATGGGCATGCCCATTATCGGCCACAGAACGAGCACTGCAAACGCAGTGACAGCCATAAGCAGGATGCTTGCAGGGATACCGTATGCAAAGAATTCACCACTTGTAAACTGCTTTGAGTTGTATGCAATCGCATTTGGCGCTGCTCCAACCAGAAGGAGGAACGGCATGCCAGATACAACCAGCGAGGAAAACAGAATAACTTCGCCAGCAACACCGAGGTACGGTGCAATAACAAGGGCGACTGGGAGCGATATGGCAATGGCCGCGACGTTCATGATGAAGTTGGTCATCATCATAACGAAGAAGGCGATGCCCATAACGAAAACAAACCAGTGAGCGTCCTGGAAGAGGACAAGCCAGTTGACGGCGAGCCAGCGTGCTGCGCCGGTCTCCCAAAGACAGAAACCAATACTCATTGCACCGGAGAACAGGAGAACGATGTTCCACGGGACCTCTTCAAGATGCTTAAGGTCGAGAATCTTAAACACATAGAAGAGAACGGTGGAGCAAAGAATAATGGCTGTTTTGTCAATGGGCTTGAGCGCGGGAATAAAGGATCGCAGGCTCATGACAAGAATTGCCAGTCCAACAATGACTGCGGCGAGGATCTCGTCGCGAGAAATTGGACCAAGCTTGCTACTCAGCTCTGCTGCCTTTTGTCGAAGTCCAGGAATGGTCTTTCGCTCTGGTGGCAGAAGCAGCATAAAGAAGCCCCACAACAGGAAGGTCATGAGCCAGCCAATGGGAGCCATGTAATAGGTGAGGGTGAAGAAGCTGATGTCCTGTCCCATGATGTCCTTGAAGAAGCCAAGGGCAACCGCACCACGGGCAGCACCGAGCAGGGTGATGATGGAACCTGCTCCAGCGACGTAGGCCATCCCCATAAACAGTGCCTTACCGAATTTGGTCGGCTTGGTTTCGTCAGTATACAGGCTGTAAATGGCGATGAGCAACGGATAGAGTGTTGCCGCCACAGCTGTATGTGCCATTATGTGGGTGAGGACGGTACAGACCACAAACGTGCCGAGAAGAATCATTGATGTTCGTTCACCAACGATTTCCAGCATTTTGTAGGCGAGTCGTTTGGTCAGGCCGGTTTTGGTGAAAACCGTACCAATAACCAAAGACGCAAAGATGAACATGACAGAGGGGTCCATGAAGTCCTTGAAGGCGACTTTTGCCGGACGAATCAGGAAAAGAGCCTGGAGGATACCAATCATGAGTGAAGTCACACCAATTGGGACGACTTCGAAAACCCACCATGTGCCAGCCAGCAGAAAGACGGCGAGAGCGCCTTTTCCTTCTCTGGAGAGGATGAAGTGTTTACCTGCCGGGTCAACAGCATCTGGCCACATGGGTGACCAGTAGACTATTGCAAAGAGAAGGACGCCCGTAAGCATCGCAACAAAACGAAGCGTATCAAATTTCTTCTCTTTAACGGCGGCCTTTGCTTTGTTAACCATCGATTTCCTCCGTTTTTAGAAAAACAGCAATCATTAGAGGGGTGGCCAAGCAAACAGTCGTCGTTTGCCGGTCCAACTGGTCATATATTCTCAAGGGGGAATTCTTTACGGAGAAACCCCGGTTGCGTGCTTGTGCAAATATTGAAAACAGGGCCTGCACGCTGGCAAAAACCAAGAGAGTGGCGCTGGGGCGGACCAGCACCATGAGAACAGCTCGTGCACTTGGCGGAATGCGGAGCGTTTGTTCTCGGACCTGTTTTGCGCACAGCTGCCGGAAAAAACTGGCATCTGCACGTCCTTGAGAAAAAGAGAACAATTGGCGGTGAAATTCTTTTGGCAGTTAATGAGAAAAAAAGCAATTGTAGAATGCTGGTTTTTTTCTTCGACCTAGAATATTCGTAGCATTTTAGAGGGTTTTTGAAGTTGTGAAAAAATAAACTATCGCGCGGGCGATACTTTGGTTTTTTGAGTGAAAATCGAAGAAAATTCGCGTTTGGCGGGTGTGAAATTGGCCTCTTTTGTGTACCTTTCCCTTTGGGGCAAAAACGTGTATTGACCCCCTCACACGAAAAGCGGCCATCCTGTTCAGAATTCTTACGATGAGGGAACTCATGAAAAAGATAGCTCACTGTCGTACGCCAGAGCGTAAGGCTCGGATGCGTTCTGTTATTGAACGCAGGCAAAGTGATCTTTCGCTTGTAATGGCAAATATCTGGGATCCACATAACGTGTCAGCAATCCTTCGGAGTTGTGATGCGTTTGGTGTTCAGAAAGTGCATTTATACTACACTGATAACACATTTCCTAATCTTGGGAAAAAGTCTTCTGCATCTGCCAAGAAGTGGATTGATATGGAACGGCACTCGGACCCCAAAGTTATGATTCAGGGGCTTCGTGATGCAGGACATCAGATTTTGTCGACAGGGTTTTCTGAGCGTGCCCGCCCGCTTTTTGATTATGACCTGACCAAGCCCACAACAATTATTTTGGGCAACGAGCATCGTGGTGTGGATACCGAGCTGGAGGAGCTTGCTCCTGACCAGATTTATATCCCCATGCAGGGCATGGTCCAGAGCCTGAATGTTTCAGTTGCTGCTGCCCTGACCCTGTATGAGGCATTTCGTCAGCGACAGGCTGCGGGGATGTACAACACACCGTCTTTTGATGCGAAGACTGTTGACGCAATGGTGGAAGACTGGTGCACCAAGTAGATCATGAATTTGAAAAAGCCTGTGAGGCTTTGCGCCGTGGGGATGTGATAATTTATCCCACGGAAACCTTGTATGCCATTGGCTGCGATGCGTTCTGTGCCGAAGCCGCTGCACGGGTTTATGCCTTTAAGAAACGCAGTCACGCCAAGCCCTTGCCTGTGCTTATTGGTGATGCGTCCCAGCTTTCGCAGGTGACTGACTGGCATTCAGAGGATTTGGAGAAACTGGCCCGCCGTTTTTGGCCCGGTCCGCTTTCTGTTATTGTCCCTGCACGCGAGGGGCTGCCCCGTGAGGTTCAGGACGCCGAGGGAACGACATCCGTTCGTGTGACCCCGCATCCTGTTGCGGCCCGGCTGTCGCGTGAGCTTGGACGTCCGCTGGTCGCCACAAGCGCAAACCTGAGCGGTGAGCCATCGGTTGCACGACCAGACGCCCTGTCCAAGGCTCTGTGTCAGAGCGTTTCCTATGTTTTTCGCTCCGAGCCGTGGCCCGGCGGAGGGGAGCCTTCGACGGTGATTGCGTTTGCCGAGCCTGGCGTGCTTGTTTTGCACCGCGAGGGGGCAATCTCCAAAGCTGCGCTTGAGGCCGAGGGATTTGTCATTCAGACAGTATAATTTTTTGAACAACGCAGCCAAGAACAGAACGCACGCAGAGATATGTCTCCTCTGCGTGCCTTTTTTTTGCGAAAATCATCCTGAAATTGTGAGGTCTTAGCATTACAGAGAGCGAGCGAATGCTTTGCGGGCCTTGCTTCGCAGTTTTTGGGGATGGAGAAGGAAGGCGCGCGGGTTTTTATTCTTTTTGGGGTTAAAAATTTTAAACACTGGACCGCGGGCAGGGGGCCTTGAGAAGGGAAGGTTTAAAATTTTTTACCTCGGCGTGAGGATTTGAGTGTGGGATGGAGAAAAAGAATGCTGTATAACTATCTGGAATACATGAATAATAAAATAAATCACACACTGCTCAGAGTTTTGGCCCGCCCTTTGCTACATAAAAAGCATCCTTCTTTGTTTTGCAGAAGCCGGCTTATCGGGTTGCGCCCCGGTAAGCCGGTTTCTCTTTTCTGAGCGTGTCTTTCGCGCGCCCCTCCCCAAAGTCCATTCTTCATTTCCTTTGATGTTCTTTTTATGTAATAAAGAGAGTGCCTTGTTTTAGGTGCCGACTTGTCTTATGACAAAAGAGAACGCCAAGAGACTGGCGTCTTGTTATAAACACGATACAAACGTGCAATACAAAAGATACAATACAGGTTGAATAATGTATAAAGATGTGACGTGCCCGCACTGTGGCAAGACGTTTGAAACATACTGCAACCCCGTCCCGACTGTTGATATGCTTATTTATCAGCAGGGTAAGGGTGTTGTGCTCATCAAGAGAAAGAATCCACCGTATGGCTGGGCACTTCCCGGTGGCTTTGTGGATTGTGGAGAGACAGTCGAGCAGGCTGTTGTTCGTGAAATGAAGGAAGAAACAGACCTTGACGTGACGATACAGGGGATGCTTGGTGTGTATTCTGATCCAAAGCGTGACCCTCGAATGCACACTATGAGTGTTGTTTTTATTGGGAGTACAGAAGATCCTGATGCTCTGTGTGCCGGGGACGATGCTGGAGAAGCCCGGTTTTTCCAGCGTGGCAAGCTTCCTGAAAGCATAGCCTTTGATCACGCCACAATTCTTCAGGATTTCTGGCGCTGGCTCGATGCTCGGGGTGGAGTAGTGTAGATTTTCAGAAAGGACCTTCTTTCCTAGGAGAGGCATTTCCTATGACCGCAATGCCTTTTGTGGTTCATATCGCGTCAGAAATGTACCCATTTTCAAAAACCGGGGGTCTTGCCGATGTCTTGGGCGCTCTGCCCGCAGAGCAGCGGCGACAGGGTGCTCAGGTTGCTGTGATTACCCCGCATTATGGGCACATGTCCGAGATGAAGCGGCTTCGCCTTGTGCATTCTGGGATACCTGTGGGGTATCCGTGGGCACCAATCACGGCTCAGGTGTACCAGGGCGTGGAGCAGGGCGTCACTGTCTACTTCATTCATCGAAGTGAATACTTTGACCGTCTTGGCTATTACAATTCTTCCTATGGTGATTATTTTGATAATTGTGAGCGCTTTATTTTCTTTTGTCGGGCCGCACTTGAGTGGTGCCGACATTTGGATCGTGCTCCAGATATTATTCATGCGCATGACTGGCAGGCCGCACTTGTTTCTGCCTACGTGCATTTTTGGCGTCAGACAGATCCGTTTTGGGCCACAACCAGAACGGTTGTGACGTTGCACAACCTTGCCTTTCAGGGACGTTTTTCTTCCCGCCTGTTTTGGAACTCGGGCCTTCCAGATTCTGCATGGAATTTGGATGGTGCCGAGTTTTTTGGTGATTTTAACGTGCTCAAGGCTGGCATTGCCTATGCTGACCAGATCACGACGGTCAGCCCGTCCTATGCCAAAGAAATTCAAACTCCAGAGTTTGGCTGCGGCCTGGACGGTATTTTGCGAAACCGTGCGGATGCACTCACCGGTATTTTAAATGGTGCGGACTACACCGTCTGGGACCCGACGCATGATCGCTTTTTGCCTCATGCTTTTTCCGTTGGACACATGCGGGGCAAGCGTATCTGCAAGGAGTGGCTTATTCACAAGCTGGGGCTGGACCCGGCCGTTGCAAAATACCCGCTCCTTGGCTTTATTGGTCGGCTTCGGGGGCAGAAGGGCGTTGATCTCCTCGTGGATATTTTGCCTGCGCTGATGAAGATTGGTGTTGGCGTCGTCGTCTTGGGGGAGGGTGACCCTGCTCTTGAGGCGAAGCTCCAGAATCTGATGGAAGAGCACCGGGGAAAATTTGCGGCCTGTATTGGATATACCGAAGAGCTGGCCCACGTGATTCAGGCTGGAACGGATGTGTTTTTGATGCCTTCACGGTATGAGCCGTGTGGTCTGACTCAGATGTATTCACTTCGTTTTGGAACGGTCCCCGTGGCAAGTTCTGTGGGAGGCTTGCGGGACACTGTTCGGGCGCATCCGGATGCGGAAAGCACAGGGTTTTTGTTCCGCGCTGGTGATCCCAGTTCCTTTTTGCGGGCCGTGATGGAAGCGTTGAGTGTCTGGGAACGCCCGGTGCTGTGGAACAGGATTCGGGCGCGCGCCATGCGGAAACGCTTTTCTTGGGTCCAGTCAGCGCGAGAATATTTTTCAGTGTATGCAGCCGCACAAAAAGAGCTGACACAGGATGTCCAAACAGAAAAGACAAAGAGGTCTTGAGGAAAAAAACAGAAAAAGGATATACTGAAACAAACTGTAATGGAGGTTGGCGTATGTCCCTGAAAAAGCGCTATCTCCGGTCAAAGCCAGTGTGCAAGGTGACTTTTTCGTTGCCCAGGGGGGCAGCAGAAGGAGCGCAGTGCGTGAGTTTGGTCGGCGATTTTAACGACTGGAACCCGGAAGCAACCCCAATGCGCAAGCTGAAAAGCGGTGAATATCATGCCACCATCGATCTCGCGCAGGGGCGCTCATACCAGTACCGGTATCTTGTGGATACGTGCCGTTGGGAAAACGACTGGAGCGCAGACACCTACGTGTGGAGCATGTTTGGTAACTGCGAAAACTCCGTTGTTACGACATAGTTTTCTAATTTCCCCTCAACACGCGGTGGCCCACATTCGGAAGCAATTCTGGACTGTGGGCCTTCCTTTTATTACAAAGCGATTGTTATGTCAGAACAAACTCTTCTCGTCACTCTTGGTGATCCAAATGGTCTTGGTCCCGAACTCGTTTGTCGCAGTTTGGGCAATGGTGAGCGGGCCTGTACATCTCGTCCCGTCTTGGTCGGTCCAGAACCGTCGCTTGCATATCATGCCAAGCGTCTGGGGCTTCCTCAGTTCTGGAAGAAAATTGAACATGTTGCTGATGAGACAGAGGGGAAAATAGGACTGCTGGTCCCCAAGGGACTGGAGCAGTTTGAAATGCACCCCGGTGAACCTCATGTTGAAGGTGGTCGCGCCGCGGGGCTGACTCTGGAACTCGTTTGCGAGCTGCTGAAGAGTGGTCAGGCGCAGGGTGTTGTGACCTGTCCTTTGAATAAGGCTATGCTTCAGGATGCGGGATTTGATTTCCCGGGGCATACAGAATTTTTTGCAGAGCGCCTCGGCCCCGGACGAGACAATATCTGCATGCATCTTGGTGGGCCACGCCTCAAGGTGAGCCTTGTGACAACGCACCCCAAGCTTGCTGATGTTCCTGCTGGAGTTACGCATGAGCGAGTCTTGCGCTGCCTTGAGCTGACAGATGAGCTGGTCAAGGCTCTGGGCTGTGCAGGCGCTCCCATTGCGGTGTGCGGTCTCAATCCTCATGCTGGTGAATCCGGAAAGATTGGGCACGAGGAAGAAGAGATTATTGCTCCTGCCGTGGAAGAGGCGAAACGCAAAGGGATTTCTGTTGTTGGTCCGCTTCCGGCGGATACTCTTTTTTATTTTGCAGCGCAGGGCAAATATTCTGCCGTGCTTGCCATGTATCACGATCAGGGACTTGGACCGCTGAAGCTTTTGCATTTTTCCGAAGCGGTGAATGTTACGCTTGGACTGCCTGTGGTGCGCACATCTGTAGATCACGGCACAGGCTATGACATTACAGGAAAAGACTGCGCCGATCTGGGAAGTTTTCACGCAGCGTTTGACTGGGCAGAAAAGTTGATTGCTGCAAAAAACGCGTAGCCGCAGAACGCGACACGCCTTAGCGAGAGGATGTTATGGAACGAACCAGGATTCTTGTGACAGGTGGTGCGGGATACATCGGAAGCCATACCTGCAAGGCGCTCTCCGCGGTGGGCTTTGAGCCGGTCACGGTGGACAGCATGGTCCGTGGTCATGAGTGGGCTGTGCAGTGGGGTCCCTTGGTCAAGGCGGATATTCGAGATGTCGACGCCATGACTGCGACTTTTGAGAAATATCGTCCGGCTGCGGTTATTCATTTTGCGGCGTTTATTGAAGTCGGTGAGTCTGTGGCTGATCCGGCTACGTTTTATGACAACAATGTCTGGGGAACACTCTGCCTGCTGCGAGCCATGCAGCGTGGCAATTGCCCAAACATTGTGTTTTCCAGTTCTGCTGCTGTGTATGGAACCCCGGAGCAGACACCTATTCGGGAAGATCATCCCCTGAACCCGATTAACCCGTACGGCCGCACAAAGCTCATGATGGAGCAGATTATGGCGGATTTTGATCCTGCCTACGGCACGCATCATGTGGCCTTGCGGTATTTTAATGCTGCGGGAGCAGACCCGGATGGGGGCATTGGCGAGGCGCATAATCCAGAAACTCATCTTGTGCCGCTGGCAATTGGCTCAGCACTCAAGACCCGTGGGCATCTGAAAGTTTTTGGTCAGGATTATGATACTCCTGATGGAACCTGTGTTCGTGATTATGTGCATGTCAGTGATTTGGCGCAGGCACATGTTGCGTCAGTGCGTTACTTGCTGGATGGCGGTAAGAGTACTGCCTTGAACTTGGGCACCGGAACAGGGAATAGTGTGCTGGAAATCATTGAGGCTGTGCACCGTGCTGGTGGTGTGGCCGTGCCGTATGAAAATGCCGTTCGTCGGGCAGGGGACCCTGCACGTCTGGTTGCGACATCGACCAAGGCGCAGAGCGTTCTTGGCTGGGAACCAAAATATACGGATATCGACACCATTGTGCAGACTGCATGGCGCTGGCATTTGAGCCGAAAAGACGCGTAGAAAATTTTGAACGTGCCAGAATATGGCAAAAAGAAGGGCCGTGGCCCGAAACACTAATCGTTTCGAGCCGCGGCCTTTTTGATTTTTTTCTGCGCAAAGGCATACATCTTTTGCGCTTCTTCAAAGTCTGGCGAAATCTTGAGAGCAACGGAGGCGACGCGCGCCACCTTGTCCCATTTTTTCCAGTCAATGTAGAGGCGCCCAATGTTGAAATACAGCCCAGGATCTTCCTTGGCCAGTTTCAGCGCCTTGGCGTAATATTTTTCTGACATTTCAAACCGGGTCAGCTTGCGCAGAACCATGCCCACTCTGTTGTATAGATGGGCAGACTCAGGGAATTCCTTGAGGGCCTGAGTGAGGTAATGCAAAGCATCTTCCAGTTTTCCAGCTTTCAGCAGCATCTCTGCGATCTGTGTCTTGAGATCTGTGTCGTCAGCAAACTGAAGAATAAGCTGGTCAAAGATGTGCCGGGCCTCTTTGGTTTTGCCGAGCTTTAAAAGCTCCTCGCCACGCGTCAGGCCAAGGCCTTTGCGTTTTTCCAAAGCGGCCAGCATCTCTTTGGCTTCTTCAACAGAGCTGTCCTGCAGGTCTTCAAGTATGCCCGCCAGGACTCTGAGCAAGGCTTTTTCTTGCCCTGCCTTGTATTCCAGAACTATTCCACAGGTGCGTTTATAATCTGGATTGCTGTTGAGAGCATAGAGTGCATGTTCTAGCGCAAGACGAAATTCCTTCTTTTCATGAGCCATAAGCGGCGTCTCAAGAATGATGCGCAGGGCATCATGGAGACTCACAATGGCAGGAAGAAGTTTTTTCTGCTTCAGATACCGGGAAATGCCGGATATCTTGGTGCGCGCTTTAATCAGTTTTGTGGACATGCGTCTCTTTCTAAGCTCCAAGGGCTGGTATGTACAGAAAAAAACCGGGAAAAACCGAGACTAAACGCCTGTTGCTTCCTGAATCATATCCCGGAAGCGACGGAAGAAATACTGGCTGTCATGCGGTCCCGGTCCAGCTTCTGGGTGATGCTGAATGGCCAGAATAGGTTTCTTGGTGTGGCGGAAACCTTCCAGAGTCTGGTCGTTCAGGTTCACGTGGGTGATTTCAAGATTTTCGATGCCTTCAATATCAACACAGAAGCCGTGGTTCTGGGAAGAAATTTCAATGCGTCCGGTGGTGAGGTCCTTGACCGGGTGGTTCAGGCCGTGGTGACCAAAGGCGAGCTTGTAGGTCTTTCCGCCAAGAGCCTGACCAAGAATCTGGTGACCAAGACAGATACCTGCAAGCGGGTACGTGTCGGCAAGAACAGCCACGTTTTTGACAACTTCGGTCAGGGTTGCCGGATCGCCGGGACCGTTGGACAGGAACACGGCGTGTGGTGCAATTTTGTCGACCTGTTCTGGAGTAAAGCTCGGCGGAACAACCAGCAGGTCCAGACCTTCTGCGGCCAACAGGCGCAGGATGTTCCATTTGATACCAAAGTCATACACCAGAACACGAGGTCCTTTGCCTTGCCAGTCGTAGCTTCCATCGCTGTTCAGGCTCACAGGTGCCGGGCGACCTTCTTCGCTCCAGATGTAGGGTTCGCTGGGGCAAACCTGTGTGGTGAGGTTCTGACCTTCCATGGAGGGCAAAGCTTTTGCGCGTGCAACAAGCTCTTCCGGCGTCACGTCGTCAGTACTGATGATGGCACGCTGCGCACCGTGAAGGCGCAGGTGTCGGGTCAGGGCGCGGGTGTCGATGCCCTCAATGCCCATAACATTATGCTCTTTCAGGTAGTCCGGCAGGCTTTGCACAGATCTCCAGTTGCTTGGAGTCTTGCAGCATTCCTTAACGATGAATGCGCCGACCTGGACTCGGGACGACTCGACGTCCTCAAGGTTCACGCCGTAATTTCCTACAAGGGGGTAGGTCATACATACCAGCTGGCCCGCATAGGACGGATCAGTGAGCACTTCCTGATATCCGGTCATGCCGGTATTGAAAATGGCTTCACCACCGGCGTTTCCTTTGCCGGTAAAAGAACGGCCCTCAAAGCAGGTGCCGTCTTCCAGAGCTAAAATGGCTTTCATTAGCTGTTCTCCGATAGCGCGTTGATGACGTGAGAGATGTCTTCGGGACGATCTACGCCGTGCGTGCGATACAGTGTTTGAACAACATACAGAGGTATGTCGTTTTCGAGCAGCCGAAGCTGTTCCAGTTTTTCCTTTCGCTCAAGCTCACTTTGCCCAAGGGCGACAAAGCGCTTTAAGGTTCGCATGCGGTAGGCGTACAGCCCGACATGTCCAAGAAATCCCGCGTCCCCATCGTCCCGGACAAAGGGGATGGGAGCGCGGGAGAAATACAGTGCCCTTCCGCTGGCACTAACAACAACTTTCACCTGGTCTGGCCGTTTGGCTTCTTCGCCAGTAATAGGCGTCGCCAGAGTTGAGACCTCAACGTGTTCCTTGTCGAATGGAGAGAGTAACTCGCTGAGCATGTCTGGCTCAAGCAGTGGCTCGTCTCCCTGAATATTTACCACAACGGCGTCGTCTGGGATATTCAAAAGCTGTGCGGCTTCCAAAACCCGGTCACTGCCACTGGGATGATCAGCTGCGGTCATGACCACAGGGACGTCAAGGTGCTGTGCTGCATCAAAGATGCGCTGGTCATCTGTCGCGAGCACAACGTCCGTAAACAACGGACATTTTTTGGCACGCTGGTATACGTGCCAGAACATGGGGAAACCGAGAATATCGGCCAGAGGCTTTCCCTCAAAGCGGGAAGAAGCGTAGCGCGCTGGAATAATACCGTAGCAGACTGGGCGTTTGGACATGACTAAAGATGCCTGAGTATGCAGGCGACAGCTTGTGCTGTTCCGCCGGTGCGTGCAGAGATATATTCTGCGGCACGCTTCTGGACAGCATTCTTTGGTTGAGGATTTTCCAGACTAACGATGACCTGCCGGGCAAGCTGACGAGCATCCGTCACCTCGCAGACGAGTCCAGATTCGACGATTTCGCGCCCAACCCAGTCGAAGTTTTTCCAGTGCGGTCCAATGACAGGGACAAGACCATGTATCAGTGGCTCAAGAAAATTCTGTCCACCAAGAGGCTTGAGGCTTCCTCCCACAAATGCCGCTGATGCAAGGCTGTATGCAGCACCGAGTTCTCCGAATGCATCCCACAGGATAATGGTTCCCGGAGCAGGTGCTGTTGTAAGCTGCGAGCGTAGTACAACGGGCAACCCGGTTTCATATAGGACTTTTGACCAGAAGTCGAGCCTTGTCATGTGTCGGGGAAAAAGCGCAATGGTTGTTTTGGGGCGTTCACGGTGCAGAATCTGGAGAGTTTCAAGTATATCAGGCTCTTCTTCTTTGCGTACTGAACCAAGAACAAGAACCTCGTCCCCAACGCCGAGAAGCCTGGAAAGAGGATGATCTTCAGGAAGAACGGGGGCTTCTGTTGGGCAACGGTCAAATTTGATATTTTGCATGGTTTCAACCCGTTCGTGCCCAAAAAGGACAGCATAGCGCTGGGTTGATTTGCCATTGAGAGCAAGAATTTTTTTGGGGCCAATGTCCCGTAAAAAGTCCTGAATGCCCACATAGCCCGCAAAGCTTCCTGCACTCATGCGTCCATTAATGAGCAGAACTGGAATGTTCTGCTTTTTGGCCTCGGCAAGGAATCCCGGCCACAACTCTGTTTCGAGGGTGACCACAAGACGGGGGGCATAGTGGCGCAAGGCTTTCTTCATGAGAAAAGGTGCGTCAAAGGGGAAATAGGCGTGCTCAACATCAAGAAGCTTCTGAGGTTTTAGCTCCTCGCAGGTGCGGCTCAGAATGTCCATGCCCTGTGTCGTGCCAGAAGTGACCAGAACTCTGAGAGGTGTATCGCTTGGTAGGGAAAGCAGAATCTCGCGGGCAAGAAATGCTTCACCCGCGGAGGCGGCCTGTATCCATATATCAACAGGCCCGGAATGGACTTTGGACAGCGTGCGTTCACGCCAGCCCTCGCGAAGTCGGGAAGACAGGGCGAGAGCTGGCAGTGCCGCAGGCCAGAGGAGGGAATACATTCCCATGACTGCTCTGGTCGATATTTTCATGGTCATTACTTCTGTGCAGCGTGTTCCATTCCCAGCTCAATCAGTCGGGCAATGAGGTCATCAAAGCTCATGCCTGCTTCGGCTGCGGACTGTGGAACAAGGCTGTTGGGGGTCATGCCCGGAAGTGTGTTGACTTCCAGCAGGTAGGCTTTGCCGTCAGGGGTGAGAATAAAGTCACCACGGCTGTAGCCAGTCAGCCCAAGGGCCTTGTGCGCTTTCAGGGTTGCAGTTTGTATGATTTTGGCCAGCTCGGGATCAATAGGCGCTGGGCAAATTTCCTGCGCTACGCCGGGCTGGTATTTGTTCTCGTAGTCAAAGAAGCCTGCGTCGTCTGCCGGTTTGATAAGAATCAGGGGCAGGGCCTCATCGCCAAGAATGGGGCAGGTGACTTCAACGCCTTTGATAAGCGGCTCAATAATGGCCTCTTCGCCAAGGTCAAAGACCTTCTGGAGGGCCGGACGCAGTTCTTCTGCACTGTGTATCATGCTCATGCCAAGGCTGGAACCGCCAAGGTTGGGCTTCACAAAGATCGGGTATGAAAAGTCTGGTGTCCAGTCCGCTTTGGGCATCTCGGTCACAAGTTCCCAGTCTGCGGTGAGAATGCCGTTTTCTCGGAAAACGCATTTGGACACGGTTTTGTTCAGGGCAAGGAAGGACGCCGCAGGGCCTGCACCCTGGTATGGGCAACCGACTGTTTCCAGCATGGCCTGTACCATGCCGTCTTCTCCGGGAGAGCCGTGCAGGTGAATAAAGGCAAAGTCATGAGCGCGGGCTTCGGAAAGCAGCGTGTTCATGGAAAATTTGAGATCAAGAACGGTCACGTCGTGGCCGAGCTGTTCCAGAGAAGTCTGGACGGCTTTTGCGCCCATGAGGGCAACGTCGCGCTCAGTCGACCAGCCGCCCGTTATCAAAAGTACACGCATGCAGGTTTACTCCAAGGTGTTGTATAAAATTCTCTTCGATTGCTTGTGACTGTTCCATAGACATTTTGATGCGGCCGCGGGCAAAGTCATTTGCTCCGTAGCGGTCAAAAAGATCCGTGAATCTGTCGTGAATCGAAACGATTTCGTCATGGCGCACCCGTTTATCTGCATAGAGCACTGCCAGAGGCAGGAAATAGCGGGTGCAGTCAATTTCATATGGCCACCACACATGGTGCAGTACGCCGTGCGCGAGCATCGGGTTGCCCGTGTGTTCCATAACCCAGGCTGCACCAAGCTGGCTGTGATGCCCGCCGTAATTGATGCAGTACATTTTTGCAAGATCATGCAGCAGGGCAGAGGAGCGAACTTCCTGCACTGCCGCGTCTCCGGCAATGATGTTTTTTTCTGCCGCCCGTCGGGCCAGCGCCGTGGCGATATTTGCCACCTGACTGCTGTGACGGCCTATGTGTTCTGGCATGTCACGCTCTTTCCAGTAAGCATAACATGTTGCGTCATCGGGGACAAAAAATTCTGACGGGTCAAAGGGGACCTGAATATTCATTTTGTCGAGTGACGGGAGTCCATCCTGAGAAGCTTGACTGGAAGCTGCGCTCCTCGGGGAGGGAGTGCTCTGTGAAGATTGCATAGCGACAGATTCCTTAACATATGAGGTGATGTCCGAAGCTCCGGACGTGGGGGACAGTAGTAGCAGCAGGCGGCCTAAAAATAAAGTGGGACTTGTGCTTGTGCACCTCGCGTAGTATGTCCCACTTATCCCAGTAAGGCGGGACCAAGTGTTTGAAATGTTATGTGCTGAACTTTGCGCACGTCGATCAGCATTGGTAGAAATTTAGAGATCAGGGAAAGGGTGCCGTAGTGAATATGCTCAAGAGCTTTAGTGACCCAAGGCTATGCCGTTCGCTTCTGGATAAAATCCATGAAGAACTCCATGACGAACTGCGTTTTATGGAAGTTTGTGGCTCACACACTGTTTCTATCTTCCGTAGTGGCCTGCATTCCCTGCTACCCAAAAATATTATTCATCTTTCTGGACCGGGCTGTCCAGTTTGTGTCACTCACGAAAGTGAAGTGGGAATGTATCTGGATCTTGCAGCCCGTGAGGATGTGATTGTTGCGACGTTTGGTGATCTGATGCGGGTGCCGGGACCAGAGGGGCGCAACCTGAAAACGGCGCAGGCTGAGGGCTCCAGAATCAAGGTGGTGTATTCGCCTTTTGATGCGCTGGAACTCGCCCGGCAGAATCCTGATGCAAAAGTGGTCTTTTTGGGCATTGGTTTTGAGACCACGGCGCCTGTTGTTGCGGCAACGATTCACATGGCCGAACAGCAGGGCCTGAAAAATTTCTTTGTTCTGTCATTCCACAAGCTGGTGCCACCAGCGTTGAATGCCTTGATGAGTGACCCGGAAATCAAGGTCAATGCGCTTATAATTCCAGGGCACGTCGCGGTTGTTGTGGGGACGCATCCCTATGATTTTCTGCCGCAAAAATTTCAACTGCCTGCAGTCGTCACGGGCTTTGATCCGCTGGATATTCTCCAGTCTTTGCTGGAACTGGTGCGACAGCATAATGAGGGGCGCGCCGCAGTGGTCAATCATTATACACGAGCAGTGCAGGAAAACGGCAACCCACGCGCAGTAGAATTTATGGAAAAGGTCTTTGAGCCAACAGATGCTTTGTGGCGAGGGATTGGGCTGTTGCCCATGAGTGGGCTGAAAATTGCCCCTGCCTATGAAGCCTTTGATGCCAAAAAGGTGCTTGGCTTGGAGCTGCATGAAGAAAAGCCTATCCCCGGCTGTCGCTGTGGAGAGGTACTCAAGGGGAAACTCGCTCCGAACAAGTGTCCCCTGTTTGGCAAGGTCTGCACACCTGCCAGCCCTGTGGGACCGTGCATGGTCTCCACGGAAGGCTCCTGTGCCGCATACTTCAAATATAATACGGAACTCTAGGCCATGAGCGATAAAAAAGTTTTATTAGACTACGGCAGTGGTGGACGTGCCTCGCAGCGACTGATTTCCAGCCTGTTTAAGGCACATTTTTCGAATCCGATTCTGAACCGGCTGGATGATGCCGCGTTTTTGGATGTGACAGGCCCACTGGCTATGAGCACGGATACGTTTACCGTGGATCCTATCTTCTTCCCGGGTGGAGACATTGGTTCTCTGGCTGTGCATGGCACCGTGAATGACGTGGCGATGCTTGGTGCCAAGCCGCTGTATCTTTCCTGTGGCTTCCTTATTGAAGAAGGACTGGATTTTGATGTGCTGGAGCGCATTGTGCAGTCTATGGGTGAAGCCGCCAGAAATGCTGGTGTAAGCATTGTGACAGGCGATACCAAGGTCGTGCCCAAGGGAATGGCAGACAAAATTTTTATTAATACCACAGGCGTTGGAACTTTGCTGACAGAGGACCATCCCGCAGGTGACAGGGCCACAGTCGGTGACGTTGTGCTGGTGTCCGGCACGATGGGAGATCATGGCCTGACCATTTTGGCCCAGCGCGAAGGGCTTCCGCTGGAAACCTCTATTGAGAGTGACAGCGCGGCCCTGAATCATTTGCTTGGAAAGCTTGTGACGCAGGTTGGAGACGTTCATGTCCTGCGTGACCCCACACGTGGCGGTCTGGCAACGACGCTGAATGAAATTACGGAATCCTCGGAAGTTGGCATTGTGCTGGAAGAGGATTTGGTGCCTGTCCGGCCGGGCGTGCAGTCTGGCTGTGATGTGCTGGGCCTTGATCCGCTGTATTTGGCGAATGAAGGAAAATTCCTGTGCATCCTGCCGGAAGAGAAGGCGGAGAAGGCGCTGGAGATTATGCGCGCAGATGACAAGGGGCGTGATGCCTGCCGTGTTGGTCGCGTTGTTGCGGACCATCCGGGCAAGGTTGTGCTCCAGACTCCACTTGGTGGAAAGCGTCTGCTGAACATGCTTGAAGGCGAACAGCTTCCTCGAATCTGCTAGCTTCTTCCATATGACAAAAGAAAAGCCCCCGTTCTGAATGAGCGGGGGCTTTGTTTTAGTACATGTACTTTGCGGCAAGCGGCATGCGCCAGCCTGTCCCAAAGGCGCGGTCAGTAATTTTGAGACCCGGAGCAGCCTGTCGACGTTTGAATTCGGCTCCGCGCAGGAGGCGGCGCACATGGTCGATGGTGTCTCGGTCATAGCCCTTGGCTTCAATCTGTTCAGGAGACTGTCGGAATACGACGAGCTGTTCCAGAATAGCATCAAGCGTTTCATAGGGCGGCAGACTGTCTTCGTCCTTCTGGTCGGGACGCAGCTCGGCTGACGGGGGCTTGGTGATTACGGTTTCCGGGATAATCTCCCGGCCCTTGTGTTCATTCAGCCAGCGACACAGAGAAAAGACCAGTGTTTTGGGGACGTCGGAAATGGCCGCAAGACCACCGGACATGTCGCCATAAATAGTGCAGTAGCCAACGGCTAGTTCAGATTTGTTGCCTGTGGTCAGGAGCAGCGAACTGAATTTGTTGGACATGGCCATAAGCAGGTTGCCACGAATGCGGGCCTGAATATTTTCTTCGGTGACGTCTGCCGCGTATCCAGCAAAGGCCTCGGAAAGGCTGCTGTCAAAGCTCTCCATGATAGGCGCAATGGGAACCGTTAGCGTCTTGATGCCAAGAGAGGCTTCAAGAGCCTTTGCATCGCTCAGGCTTCCTTCACTGGACCACGGAGAGGGCATTAATACGCCGAGAACATTGTCTGCACCAAGCGCCTCAACTGCAACTGCGGCGACAAGAGACGAGTCGATGCCACCGGAAAGGCCAAGCAGGGCACGGCGAAAGCCACATTTTTTGACGTAGTCACCAAGTCCAAGCACAAGGCCCCGCCATGCTTCACTCTCTGGACAAAAGTCGTCATCTTCGATGCGACCATTCTGTGTGTCGGTGTCGACGAGCAGAATATCTTCCTGAAAGGATGCTGCGCGGGAATGAAGTGTGCCGTCTGCGGAAAATGCCATGCTTCGACCTGCAAAGATCAGGTCGTCATTGCCACCGATCTGATTGGCATAGACAAGAGGTGCTTCCAGAGCCTTGGCAACCTGCGCGAGCAGGGTTTGACGGACTTTCTGCTTACCCAGAACAAAGGGAGACGCCGAAAGGTTGATAATGATGTCGGCATGTTCCTTCTGGATACTCTTGATGGGGTCATTGGCGTAGTGCTGGGTATCCCAGAATGCGGAATCATTCCAAACGTCTTCGCAAACCGTGACCGCAATCTTTGTGCCGTTCAGGTCAAAAAATCCTGGACCTTCGGAGGCTTCAAAGTAGCGGTCTTCGTCAAAGACATCATAAGACGGCAATAGCGTTTTGCAGAAGTACTCCACGACCTGCCCGTCTTTGAGCAGGGCCGCGCAGTTGTGAAAAGGCTTTCCACAGCCTTCATTGCGACGGGCAGTTCCGACCAGCGTTGGCGGCAGTTCCGCCAGCTCTTTTGCAAGGGCCGTGAGCTGCTGCTCGGCCTGTTCAGCAAAATTCCCCTGAAGAAGGAGATCGCGGGGAGGGTAGCCCATGATGGCGAGTTCGGGACAGACGCAAAGTTCTGCCCCTGAGCGAGCGGCAGTTTTGACTGCGGTGGCGATTTCCTGGGCATTGCCAGCAAGATCACCAACTGTGGAATTGATTTGCAGCAGAGCGATTTTCATTCGTAGCATTCACCGGCCTAAGGCACCGGATTTTTCTAATATCTCAGGGATTAGGCGAGGGCCTTATCCTCTTCCATTTTTTGTTCAATAAGTTTTTTGGCTCTCAGGGCCAGCTGGGACACTTCGGGCTTCGAAATCTGGTCGTCAGCTCCAACAGAAAGTCCCTTGTGGCGGAGCTTGTCCGTGATGAGTGACGAGAAGAGTACTACCGGAAGCTTGCGCAGGGTCCGGTCGTTTTTGACACGAACTGTCAGGTTGTGACCATCCATGCTTGGCATTTCAATATCAGAGACCAAAACATTCAGGTAGTCCCAGATTGGCTTGCCTTCGCGCTCGGCTGTGTCGCGAATTTCTTCCATGCGGTCCCATGCTTCTCGGCCGTTGTCGACAACCTCAACAACAAAGCCTGCTTTCTGGAGCAGGTCTTTGAGCATTTCGCGGACGAGCACCGAGTCATCAGCAACAAGGGCCTTGTAATTTTCTGGGTCGCCCCAGGCAATGGTTTCATCCAGTCGCAAGCCAAGAGCAGGGTTCAGGTCTGCGACGATCTTTTCGAGATCAAGAATGAAAATGATATGGTCATCCATTTTGACAACACCTGTGATGGAATTGCCAGACATGGACATGACATATTTTGAGGGAGATTCAACGTCTTCCCAGCTAATGCGGTGGATGCGGGTTACGCCAGAAACCTTGAAGGCCGTGCTGACCTGATTGAATTCCGTGACGATAACCTTGGGCGCTTCCTTTTCAACAGGGTACTTGTTGAGCCATGTTGCAAGGTCGACCAGCGGGATGACCCGCGAGCGCTGATTAAATGCACCGAGAATAGACGGGTGAGAGACTTCGGGCATTCCCGTCACCTGTGGCATTCGGATAATTTCCAGAACCTTGGCGACATTGACGCCGTAATAGCCTTTGTAGCTTGTGCCATCCCCATTGTCTTCATCGAGATAAAATTCGACGATTTCCAGCTCGTTTGTTCCTGCTTCCAGCAGAATATTGGTCTGGGACATCTGAGACCCTCCACCGCTTTTATGAGAAAGCGTTTGAAATTTAGAAAGATTGCAGCGTTTCGTAGATGGAGCGGATGATTGTGTCTGGTGTTGACGCACCGGCGCTTAAGCCAACGGTTTTGGCGCTGGAAAAGTCTTCTGCCCGAAGCTCGTCGGCGGTTTCAACGTGAAAGCACTCCGTGCCCTGTTCTTCTACGACCTGAACAAGACGCCGGGTATTGCCGCTATTTCGGCCTCCGGCTACAACCATCTTGTCGACCTTACGGGCAATTTCTATAGCCTCTTGCTGTCGTATCTGCGTGGCATCACAGATTGTTTCCAGAATGGGCATGGCTTCGGGGAGTGTTTCGAGCAGGTATTTTTTGATGCGCTCAAAGAGCTTGCGGTCCTGCGTGGTCTGCGCAGCCAAAAAGTATGCTGTTCCGGGTTTGAGAATATTTTTTAGCTCTTCAAGGGATTCAAAGACAATGGCGTCGTCATTGGCATAGGACAAAAGCCCGCGTACTTCTGGATGATCTGCTTCTCCAAAGAGCAGCAGCGTGCGTCCTGCCGCAGCCTGCTTGGCGATAAGCAGCTGTGCCTTTTTGACTTTGGGACAGGTGGCGTCATGGATTTTGACGTCTTTGTTGCGCAGGCACTCCTCAACGGTTCGTGGGATGCCGTGCGCACGGATGACGACGGTATCGCCAGAGTTTGCGTCGTCTGGGGAGTCGATGACGTCAACACCCTGCTGGCGGTAGTGCTCCAAAACCTGCGGGTTGTGGATGATGGGACCCAGAGTGTTAATCTTGTCCCCGTTTTCTTTTTCCCCCACAGTTTTGTCGAGTTTTTTCAGCGCAAGGCCAACACCCATACAAAAACCAGCTGTTTCAGCTAAAATGACTTCCATGTCCTCTCCCTTGAGAATATCCGGGTAGAATGAGGCCTTATGCCTCGTCTTCAGGTTCTGGCTGATGACATAAAAATTCGTGGACGCAGTCAGACAGTGCTTCCCATGAATCACAGGCTACGACCTGCGAGCGTAAAATACGTGCTCCGGGCATGTTGCGAACGTAGCGCGGAACAATGGTTCGCATTTTAACCAGTGCTTTTTTCCCGGGGAAATGCTCCTGAATGAGCTTGGCGTGGCGGCTAATCATTGCCGCAAGCATTTCTCCTGTCTGTGGCGCAGGTGTTTCGCCGCGCAAAAGCGTATTGTATTCATCAAAAACATATGGCGCATACAGCGCACCCCGCGCAAACATGACGCCATCAACGCCTGTTTCCGCGATGCAGCGCTGGGCATCTGCGGCCGTGAACAGGTCGCCGCTTGCAATGACGGGGACGGTGACGGCCTGCTTGAGCTGGGCCAAGGCATCCCAGTTTGCTGTGCCTGCATAGCCCTGCCGTGCGTAGCGGGGGTGAAAGCTCACCCAGGCTGCGCCTGCCTGCTCAACGCGTTTGCCAACTTCGAGGTAATTCTCTTCCTCGCCATCCCAGCCAAGGCGAAACTTGACGCCGCTGTTTCCCGGTGCCTTGTCGTGCATGACACGGATTATGGACTCCAGACGGTCAAGGTTTTTATGAAGCCCTGAACCTGCGCCTGTCTTTGTCACTTTTTTGACCGGGCAACCTGCGTTAAGATCGAAATATTTGAAACCACGCTCAAGAAGAATGTCCATAGCTTTTTCAAAGAATTCTGGCTCACTGCCAAAAAGCTGGACCACAAGCGGGCTGTCTTCGGGAACGGTGTCCAAAAGGTTTCCTGTGCCGGGACCACCGTACACAAGGCCTTTGGCGCTGACCATTTCTGTGCACGCGACCTTACAGCCGTACTCTCGGCAGAGCAGGCGAAATGGCAGGTCGGAATATCCGGCAAGCGGTGCCAGCCAGGGGCTGTCTGCCGCAATAAGGGGGTGCGTTGTTCTGTTCATGCAATCTTTGGGTTCTGGTGAAGGAAAAAAGCGTCGGCAAAGTCCTGCCGCACGCCTTCAAACTGCCCCGTGTCTATCATTGTGGGGCGCTGAATACAAGAGAGCTAAACAGTAAGGCGAAGATGTCCAGAGGGGGCTTTTTGGATGATGCGGGCGATGCTGCCGTGCTGGGAGGACGGGGGGAGAGGCACCGCTGCCAGAAAAATGGTGTGGTTGGGATGGGGGAGGAACAGGCTGGCCAGCGCCGTGATGTCTGGGCGTTCTGCGGGATGTTCCATTGCTGGCTGGCACTGGGCATGTGGGTCCAGCAGGTAGTTTCTGATTTCGAGTTTCCCGCAGTCTGGGTGCAGGGCCGAAAGGGCAGCTTCTCCGCGAAGTCCTGAACTGTACTGGGCATCCTGCACACATTCGGATTCCGTCATGCCGGGGAACTGCCACGGACGATATGCCATTTCCCACGGGCCAACTGTTTTGAGTTCCTGTCGAAGCGTGGCGCAGCTTGCCCAGACCGTTTTCCATAACTCTGGAAGCTCTGGAGCCGCGTCTATTTCGTTCATAAAAAACGTATGGCGCTTTGCGGGAGGGCATTGCGAAAGCTTGGGGCTAAAGAGAATTGGTCGGGCGGCTTTTTCAAAGAGGCCACGAGTGTGATGAAAGGAGGCGAGGGCTGTTTCCAGTGCCGATGCCGGGGCGTGAGAAATGCCTTTTTCCTGAAGAATAATTTCGGGAGTGAGCTGGAGAATGCGAAAACACACAAGGTTCCCCGGCTGTGGGGCCGGGAGAGAAGTAATCTGGGCGGTCAGCTCAATACCTTCGACGGTAATGAGCGCAAGCTCTGGGCGAATATAATAGCGCAGACGGCCGTGGATGTTTTCGCCAACACGAAAGCGGCTACGGAAGACTCGGCGGTTATATTCCGGCGACCCCGAAGGGTTGCCACCGCTGAATCCGCTTCCATAGCCGCCAATACGCATATTTTTCGCCTCTATGCTCCGGCCTGTTCAAGGATGAGTTCGACCTCATCAAAGGACAGACCAGTGGAAAGGGCCAGCGCCTGAGCAGATTTGCCCTGACGGTGCCCAGACAGAATAACTTCTCGCAAAAACTGTGGAGAACGGGACAGGGTTTTGGCCTGATCGATGAGCTTTTGCAGCTCTTCTGTACGTTCTTCCAGCTCAGTATCCAGTTTTGCCAGTTCTGCCTGCCGGTCCTCAAAGCTCGAAACAAGTTCGTGCTCCAGCTCGGCATTCATGTGCAGACGGCGCAACAAAGATTCCTGATTCTTTTGCAGGGCGTTAAGGGTGGATTCCGAACGCTTGAGGCGCAGGAAAAAAATAAACAGCAGGCCGAGCAAAATCAGCTCGAAGATACTCAGTGTAAGAAGAACAATAAACGAAGTCATGGGCGAAATCTGTGCTCTGTCAGCTGACGTATGTCAGATTTTGACGTTGATGATGTTCCCTGCCCACGGAGTCTGAATAGGCTTTGCGTCCTGTTCCTCGGAGTTATCCTCGTGGTCTTGGTGCGCGCGGTCTTTCAGCTCGTGGTGGTGCGAATTCTGGTTCTCATGGCTTTCGTTATCGACAGCCTTGGTCCCTGTCTTGGGATCAACGTTGGCCACAGAGCTTTTTTCGCGCTGGGCCTCTTCCTGAGCAAGTCGTTCGGCAAAGGCGGTTTGTGTTTCCGGCTTTGTCTGCTCTTCACTCGTGAGCTTAGACAGATATGGAAGCTGCCCAAGCAAAACAGGAAGGTTGATGCCTGTCGACATTTACTTCACCAGATATTCCTCAATAAGCAGGGTTTCGATCTGTCCGTTCCCCAAATACTGGTTGATGACTGAGAGAACATCTTTTTTGAGTTCTTTGACGTTCTTTTTGTCAGCAAGGTATTTGAGATCCTTGTTGTGCAGGTAGTAGAAAATGGCATCGCGCAGGATGACTTTTTTCTGCTGAACTTCATACGACAGCTTTTCACTCTGCGTTACCGTAGAGAACCTGCAGACAAGGAAACGGGTTTTGGAATCCTTGGCCTTTTGCTCCACCCAAAAAGGTTCGAACGAGACAATGAATTCATCGCCGTTTTTTTCAAGTTCCGCAGGTGATTTTTGCGACTCTGTGGAGCTTGCCGTCTCTTTGGGTTGTGCTACGGATTCCTTTGCAGGCTTTGTGCCAAAATATATGCAGAGGGCAACCGCAATGAGCACTGCAACAGCTGCTGCAATGATGATTTTGGGCTGGCGATACAGTGGCTTGGCATGGTCTTTCTGAGAAGATTCCGAAGTTTCTGCGGGCAGATTTTCTGTGTCTTCGCCCTCGTCATCATCTTCATCGTCCTCAAGAAAAGGTGCGTCTTCAAGGTCGAGTTCAACTTTTTGAGCTTCGCGAGATGAAGACGCAGTCTGCTCTTCGGATTCAGCGTCTACGAGTTCTGATTCGTCGTCGCCATTTAGAAAATCATCAAGTTCATCAGTCATGATCTTGGCTCAGCTCTCTCCCGCTGAAGTTATGCCTAGTTTTCGAAGATTTTTTCGATCTTCTGGCTCAGGGTCTCGGCGGTAAAGGGCTTGACGATGTAGTTGGAGACCTTGGCCTGAACTGCTTCAATGATATTTTCCTGCAAGCCTTCAGCAGTGACCATCAGGAAAGGAATGGCTGCAAATTCTTCACTGGCGCGAACCTTGCGCAGCAGGTCGATGCCAGACATCTGAGGCATATTCCAGTCAGACACAATAAAATCGATGCTGTCTTTGTTCAGGGCTTCCCATGCGGTCGTGCCGTCATCTGCTTCAACGATGTTGGTGAAGCCAAGTTGACGGAGAATGTTTTTGATGATGCGGCGCATGGTAGAAAAATCATCAACAACGAGGATACGCATGTTTGTATCGAGAGCCATGGAAGTTCTCCTGATCTTTAAAAGTTAATCCTGACCGTATTGTTTACGATACATTGATTTCAGTTTGTGTAGGGACTGTGAGTGGAGCTGCGAAACCCGGCCTTCGGTAATCCCCATGACCTCGGCAGTTTCACGCATATTGAGCTCTTCTTTATAGTAGAGGGACAATACCAGCTTCTCTCTGTCCGTCAACTGGTCGATAAGATGGGCGATTTTTCCGATGATGTCTTTAAATGCGACGTTTAAAAACGGCTCGTCCTGATTCTGCGTTTCCGGAGATGGGGAGAAGTGGTCATCCACAGCGTCAATACTCAGACAGAGCTGATTCTGTTGCGCTGTGAGCGCAGTATCGACGTCTTTTTCAGACAGACCAGTTGCTTCCTGAAGTTCTTTGTTGCTGGCGCGCTGGCCAGTGGTACGTTCGATTTTTCTGGAAGCGTCTTCCAGAAGCCGGACGCGTTGGCGTAGTCCACGCGAGAACCAGTCCATTTTGCGCAACTCATCAAGCATTGCGCCTTTTATACGATTCTCTGCGTAGGTTGAAAACTTGATTTTCAGCTCGGGATTAAATTTCCCAAGGCACTCAATGAGACCGAGCGTGCCCGCGGAGAGCAGTTCGTTTAACTCCACCTGTTGTGGCAGCTTCCCTTTCATTCTGAGCGCCAGAATCTTGATCTTGGGAGCGAAGTGCCGAACGATGAGTTCCTGATGATAGGGACTAAAATCGTTCCAGCGCACTTCTCCCGACTCAAGCTGCTTCCAGGGCTCAGCTTTGGAACAGGAGCTTTTTCCAGAAGAATTTAATGTTTCCATCGAGCTGTGTCGGTGCTTTCCAAGTGTTGATCTTGCGGGAAACATCTGCAAGGGCGATGCTCGCCGCGCTGTGAGGAAATTCTCGGGTAAAGGGCTTTTGCCGAACAATTGCATTGCGGACGTTTTTGTCCACGGGCAAGACTCCGAGCAGATCCAGAGAAATACCAGACAGGAACTGATCGCAGGCTTTGTGTAGCTTGAGGTAGACCTCTTTTGCTGCAGCCATGTCTTTTGCCATGTTGACCAGAACCCGGAAGCGATCGACGCCGTGGCGGATTTTGAGCACCTTGATAAGTGCGTAAGCGTCCGTCAAAGACGTTGGTTCCGGAGTCAGGACAAGAATGCGTTCCTGCACTGCAAGATTAAAATACAACATATTGTCATTGATGCCTGCGCCAGTGTCGACGATCAGGTAATCAATGTCGTTTTCCATTGCGTCTACGGATTCCAGAAGGTCGAGCTTTTGACCCGTGTCGAGTTCCAGCATCGAGGAGATGCCGGAGCTGGCTGGAAGTATCTGAAATCCATAAGGCGTTTTACACAAAACATCTTCGAGTGAGGCATTTTCGTGGAAAAGGTGGAACAGATTCCGCTCGGGAGTCAGTCCCAGAACCACATCCACGTTTGCCAGACCCAAATCTGCATCCATCAGCACAACCCGTTTGCCCATGTCTGCAAGCAGACAGGCCAAGTTGACACTGATGTTCGTTTTGCCCACACCCCCCTTGCCCGACGTTACCGAGATAACGTGTGGAAAGGAGCTGTTGTGTGGGGATGCGTTATTGTGCGTCGTTGCCACGTTTTTCCTCTAGGGGGCTGTCAGGAAGCTGGTGCTTGAAGACGAGTTTCCACAGCATGACAGTTTCGGCCGGCACAAGAGTTCCGCGCAGACCAGTTCCAATCGAAAGGGCAGCCACAGGAAGTCCAGTGGCGTATGCCGTGTTGAGTACGGCGCCGAAATTACAGGCTTCATCAAGTTTCGTCCAGATAATGGACGCGCATTTTGCAGATGCGAATCTGCGAGTGAACAGTTCGAACTGTCCGGGCGCGTAGTGGGGCGAAAGAACCAGATGCACAGCCATATCCCGTACTTCACCCATACCAAGGAGTTCTAGCTGTCTGTCAAGCCGCAGAGAGTGAGAACTGCTCGGCAAGTCTATGAAAATCCTGTCAAATTTTTGAGATTCCGAGAGCAGCGCGCGTATGTCGCGAGCGTTGCATATGTCTTTATACGTCATCCCGGAAAGCTCCGCAAAGTGCCGCAGATAGTGGCGGGTGCGGCCGCTCAGGGCGTCCGCGTTGGCAATGCAGATCTTGGCGTTCGGGCGTTCTGCGTGACAGGCCATTGCCATACGAAGTAGTGAGGTTGTTTTTCCGCTTCCGCTAGGTCCTGTCAATACATGGATTTTTTGATGATAATTTTTCCAGCCCCATGCCTTGGTGGTGACGCATTTGCCCAGAGGCTGAAGAATGGACATCCGGGAGTCTTTCTTGAGCTGGTCAAAAAGTCCAAGAGTGACACCTTCGCTCACGCCTTCGCGCTCCAGAAATTCCAGCGCCTGACGCTGGCGGGGGGCGAGGCTGCCCAGATCAAGCTGAGGCTTGATGAGGGTCATCATGTGTTTTTTGATGACGTCCCATTCTTTGTGAAATTCATTCCAGCCGGATGCAGCGTCCCTGTTGTCCAGCAGAGTGCTGTCGTCGGCCTCAGCATCCATTGCCGCTGTAATTTCACACCACTTCTTTCCATCTTCAGAAAAGTTTTTGGTGTCGAGGATGACAGCGTCAGAGCCGAGGGTCTGTTTGACACGAGAGAGAGCTTCCGAAGAGTTCTTAGCACGAAATGTTTTAACCTGCATAATCGATATCCACGTTTGCCAGAGTTACGAGTTTGATGTCTGCGGGAATTTCAGCCTGAGAAATTACCGGCAGGTTTGGAACGAAGCGAACAAGCAGCTGCGAGAGGTGCGGCCGGATAACCGGGGAACTCAGCAGGACGGGCTGACCGTCTGTTGCAACGGCGCGTTCAGATGCGCCATTGATTTCCTGAATGATGCGCTGGGCAAGGCCCGGCTCCATCGCAAGGAATGTCCCCTGTTCGGTTTGGCGAAGGCTTTCTGTAAAGGCTTTATCCACGTTGTGGGAAAGCGTGATAATTGGAAGAACGCCTTCGCTGTCCAGATATGGTTTGATAATGGTCCGGCCCATCTTGGAGCGGACGTATTCTGTAAGCTGTTCAGAATCCTTGATTGCTGTTCCATAGTCGGCAAGAGTTTCAACGACTGTGAGCAGATCACGGATGGAGATGTTTTCACTCACAAGGTTCTGCAAGACTTTTTGCACAACACCAAGAGAGAGTGTGTTGGGAACCAGTTCTTCCACAGCCTTGGGCGCGCGGGTTGCCAGATTGTCCAGCAGGGACTGGGTTTCCTGACGGCCAAGGAATTCGGAAAGGTTGCGGCGGAAGACTTCGGTCAGGTGCGTTGCCACGACAGTTGCCGGATCGACAACCGTGTAACCAGCAAGCATGGCCTCTTCTTTCTGGCTTTCGGGAATCCACAGAGCCGGGAGATCAAAGGCTGGCTCGCGGGTTTCCAGACCCTGAATGCGATGCTTGGCATCACCGGGGTCAATGGCCAGATAGTGGTCAATCATGATTTCGCCAGTGGCAATGGAGTTGCCCTTGACCAGCACGGAGTATTCACCGGGCTTGAGCTGGAGGTTATCCCGCAGATGCAGAGAGGGGATCACCACACCCATGTCCAGAGCGAACTGTCGGCGGATGGAGCGGATACGCTCCAGCAGGTTGCCGTTTTGTGATTCGTCAACCAGCGGAATGAGTCCGTAGCCAACTTCAAGTTCAAGTGTATCCAAAGGTAAGAGCGTCTGTACTTCTTCTGGGCTGTCTGGAGAGGGGACATTGGCGTCGCCGCCTGCGCTGCTTCCAGACTTGGAGCCAGAACCAGCCTCTGCACCGTCTGCCATTTCTTTGTGGTAGCGGCCAGAAAGGATAGACACGCCAAACACGATTCCTGCCAGGGCGAGGAATGCCAGAGTCGGCATGCCCGGCACCATTGCGAAAACGAGCAGAATGGCACTGGTCAGCTTGAGAGCCTTGGAATGGAATGTCAGCTGGCCAATAAATTCTTCACCCATGCGAGCCTCTGCAGCTGCGCGGGACACAATCAGACCGGAACTGGTCGAAATAATCAGTGAGGGGATTGTGGAGACAAGACCATCACCAATCGTCAGCAGGGAATATGTGTGGGCGGCTTCGGTCCATGGCATGCCTTTCTGGCAGACGCCGATGACGATGCCACCGATGATGTTAATAAACGTGATGAGGATACCGGCTTTGACGTCACCAGAAACGAACTTACCAGCACCATCCATTGCACCGTAGAAGTCTGCTTCCTTTCGGATGTCGTGGCGGCGCTGAGTCGCTTCTGCCTCAGAAATAATGCCTGCATTCAGGTCAGCCTCGATTGCCATCTGCTTACCTGGGAGAGAATCCAGTGTGAAGCGTGCGGCAACCTCGGCGATACGGGTTGTACCGTTGACGATGACCATTTTGTTCAGGGCGAACAGAATCAGGAAGATGATGATACCGATAATGAGGTTACCACCAACAACGAACTGACCAAATGCCTCAATGACCTTACCTGCGGCATCGGTGCCCTGATCGCCATGCATGAGAATCAGGCGGGTGGACGCGACGTTCAGCGCCAGTCTGGTCAGGGTTGCAACCAGCAGCAGGGTAGGAAAGATGGAAAACTCAAGAGGTGAGGTCATGAACATGGAAGTAATCAGGACCACAAGACTCAAGGATATGGAGCAGGTCAGCATGAGATCGAGTATGATCGTCGGCAGCGGGATGAGCATCACAAAGAGAATTACCATAACACCAACGGCGAGCATGATGTCGCCCTGCTTGGCGAAGCTCTGGTAATTCATTTTTGCGAAGGAAGGTGACTGTGCCATAAAATTGACGTCCTCTGTCTACGTTATCGGGAAGTGTTTCGGCTGAATTTGTGAAGCTGGGCCAGTATTGAAGCCACTGCCTGGTACATTTCTTCGGGGATGATGTCCCCAACTTCTACAACTTTATACAAAGCCCGTGCCAGAGGCTTGTTTTCCCGCAGAGGAATATCATTTTCTCGTGCGATTTTTTTGATCTTTTCGGCCATGTGATCCACGCCCTTTGCCAAAACAATTGGAGCTGGAGCCTGCATGGCGTCGTACTTGAGCGCGATGGCAATATGTGTAGGGTTACAGATGACGACGTCTGCTTCCGGGACCTGCTTGAGCATACGGGAGTTCATTGTCTTCATCATCTTTTCGCGCTGCTTGTTTCTGATGTGCGGATCACCTTCCATCTGCTTGAACTCGTCCTTGACGTCCTGCTTACTCATTTTGATGTTCTGTTCGTAGTCCCAGAAGGTGTAGATGGTGTCACCAATGCCGATAGCAAGCATGGGGACAAGAGCGTAGAGCGTCATTTTTGCGCCAGTGGAGAGCATGTATGCAGAAATGCCCAGCGGATTATTGAAGAACAGGGGGGCAAGGTTGGGGATCTCGTCGCGCAGGACGATGTATGGCGCAAGACCAATAGCAAGGGCCTGCAAGATGCTTTTTGCCAGACGAACAAAGAGTTTTGGGTCAAAAAGCAGGCGCTGAACACCTTTGGGGACGTCAAACATTTTGTCCCACTTGGGTTCAAAGACTTTGGTCGTCCAGAGCTGTCCCACCTGCAGGCGCATGGTCAGAAAACCAACGACAAAGAGAACGCCCATAAAGGGGAGGAGCATTGTGGCAAGACTGGCTGCGAGGGACTGAAAGAGCATGTAGACGGACTCTGAGGTCAGAGAGAAGGTAAACGCCTCTGTGCAGGTCCATGTAAAGATGTCGTGCAGCTCTTTGGCGATCATGCCATGAAACATGTACAGCGCGGCAAGTCCTCCAAGAAGGGTTGTCGCTTTGCTGAGTTCCTGACTTTTTGCGACATTTCCTTCTTCACGAGTTTTCTCTCGTTTTTTCGGTGTCGCTTTTTCTGTTTTACTCGGATCATGTGCCATTGTGTTTCGCCTTAGTGCTGCATGAGCTGGAACAGCGTTGTGAAGGCTGGTCCCATTGTGGAAATAAATTCTTCTACGTGTCTGGACAGATACGTGAACAGAATGCCCATAAAGAAGAAGCCGACGGCGATCTTGATGGGAAAGCCCAGAATCAGCACGTGCATCTGGGGGGCGGCACGACCAACAAGGGCAAGGGCAAGGTCAACCATGAACAGGGCTGCCATAACCGGGGCTGCAATACGGATGGCCATAACAAAGATGTTCCCTGCCAGCTTGAGCATGCCGGTGGCGAGTTCTGGCTGGAGGAAAAGGCTCCCAGGGGGGATGAGAGCAAAGCTGTCTGCTAGACCTCGTATCAGGTAAAGGTGCCCATTGAGGGCTAGAAAGGTGAGCAGAGTGGTCATGTACAGAAAGTGTGATGTGATAATTTCTGAGGCACCAGTCAGGGGGTCCGCGATGTTAATCATGGAAAAGCCCATCTGAAAGCCAATGATCTGACCGCCCATTTGAACGGCGGCAAAAAGAAAGTCCACGACAAGGCGCATTGTCAGACCTATCACGAGTTCTCCGCCAATCATGATTGCGATTTCCCAGAGGTTTTTGGGAAAGAGGATGCCAGAGAAAGACAGGTGCGGCCAGAGTGCCCATGACAGGACGAGGCACAGTGAGAATTTCACCATGTTAGGAATGGATTTGCCGCCAAAAAAGGGCAGGACAAAGAGAATGAGACTGATGCGAAAAAGCGTCAGAAAAAAGCTCAGGATATGTTCCGGGTTGAGACCAAATATCTGCATGGGGTGAAGTTTTGCAAAACATGGGCCATGCGTGGGAAAGCCCAGATGAGTGAGGAAGGCTGGGCATGTCTGGACTTTGGGCAGAAAAAGTGAGGCGCGGAGGGCCAAATTTTTGGCAGAAAAAAACCGCCCCGAAAAATCAGGGCGGTTTCAAATTCTTTTGTGTGTTGGCTAGTTCAGAACATAGCGCATGGGGTTCACCGGGACACCGTTAAGGCGCACTTCATAGTGCAGATGAGGTCCGGTGCTGCGGCCCGTGCTTCCGACGTAGCCAATAAGCTCACCTCGGCTGACTTTCTGGCCACGCTTGACCACAAACGAATGCATGTGGGCGTAGCGGGTCTTGATGCCTGCGCCGTGGTCAACCATAAGGCAGAGACCATAGCCACCTTCGCGACGGGCCAAGGTGACGGTTCCGCGTGCCGTGGCATAAATAGGTGTGCCAATGGGGGCGGAGATGTCGATGCCTTTGTGGAATTCCCGTGCCGTGGTGAAGGGCGAGGTTCGCGCTCCAAACGGGGAAGAAATCCAGCCCTGCGTCGGCCAGATGCTCGGCGTTGCGGCCCAGAGGTCCTTGTTTTTGCGAATGGCCTGCATCAGCTGCTGCTGGCGGACCTCTTCAAGACGGACTTCTGTGTTGAGCTGGTTTAAGAAACCATGCATCTTTCGCGCAAGGAGTTCCTGTTTGTGCATGGGAAGATAGTTGTCTTCAAATGCAGGTGCAGGACCACCAAGGGAAGCGTCCGAGACTTTTTTGTTTTGGTCGAGGTTGACCATAACGCGAAGTCTGGAGTCGAAATCTCTGATGCGGGACAGCCCATCCTGCAGGCGCTTGAGCTTGGAGGAGAGAGCGAGCATCTGGGTTTGCTGCTGCTGATTTTGTTGTTCGGCAGACGCGAGGCGTTGTTCCGTATTGTTCAGACAGAGCGTTTTTTGCCAGAGATAACCGCTACTTGCGGCGAGACCAGCCAGAATGAAGAAGAGACAAAGGAAGGCCCAGCCTCTCAGCTGGAATTTTTTTGAGATTCCCTCGTCTTCTTTGAATACGACAATTTGGTATTTCCGGAAGAGCATGGTGTCTATCGGTTCCGTACCTAGATAAAGTTGATGAGAAATCGGAACACAATACTGCCCAAGAACTAGTGGAATTATGCGGTCAAGTCAAGCTGCCAGCGCTGTAACGCACGCATCACATTTCGTTTGACATTCTTGTTGCTCCCGTAAATTTCGGTCAGCAGTTCTTCGGTTCGGCTTCGCTCTGTTGCTCCGGCGGAGGGGCAGGGGTTCTGCCAGACAGGGAGCTGGAAATCTTTGGCAGCTTTAATGATTGTCTTTTTTTCCAGATACATGAGCGGGCGAATGACCTTGAGCTTGCCCCCAAAGAAGTCCTCTGCCATAGAAAGCCCATAGACATTTCCTGTCTTGAAAATATTCATGAAAAAGGTCGAGGCAAGGTCGTCGGCGGTGTGCCCAAAAGCAAGGTGCGTCAGGTTATACTGGCCGCAGAGTTCAAAGAGGCGTTTGCGGCGAAGCATGGCGCAGTAGAAACAGGCAGAGCGCTTTTTGTTTTCGTCGGAATGGGCACGCATGCCATGGTCGGTAACTTCAATGTGAGCACTGATGCCATTTTCGCGTGCCCAGTCAACCAGCGGACTGTGGTTGGTGCTGTCAAAACCGGGGTTCACGTGCAAAATCATAAGTTCTACCGGAAAGGGTAGAATGCGTTGACGCATGGCGAGAATTTGCAGCATGACCCAGCTGTCGACACCGCCAGAACATGCAATTCCAATACGCGCGCCTTCGGAAATCATGCGCGCATCCATCATAAGCTTCCCTGTCGCGCCCAGACACTGCTTCTGGGCATATGTGAGTTTTCCCCACTGTGCCATTTTATATCCTCTTAAAATGGTATGAATTATCTTTTCTTCAAAAAAAGAGAGGGCGCAGAATGCGTTCCCGTAACGGGTTATGGATAATAAAAGGACCAGTGGAGTGCAATGAGAAATGCGCGAGACCGGCACTGAATAACTTGACAGGAAAGCTTTGGCAGGGATAATAGAACGATTTTAAGACCACGCATTGTGCGTGGCTTTTTCGTTTTTTTCTGGGTAACGCACTGGAAAGGTTTATTTTTGTGAAAGGGAAGCGACGTCTCATACTGCTTGCGCTCGTGTGTGCATTCCTGGCGGGAGCAACGCTCGTCGCCGTGAATTTGCCATACCATTTTGTGCAGCAGGGCATGCAGGCCACATTGAGCGATACGGACAAGGTCCAGCGGGTCGACGTGTCGAATCCTGTAGGCGCGTTTTCGCTTGTGCAGCTCTCCCGAGGAAAATGGCAGGTCCAGTGCGAGGAAAAGAATCTTGAATATCCTGCGGACAGGGAGCGGGTCGAAGCCTTTTTGCAGGTTTTGCGCGTTGCCCGAGAAGCAAGTCAGGGGCTTTCGAGTCGACCTGCCCAGCCAACCCGGACCGGGGAAGAGCGTCAGGCAACGGTGACTGTGAATGGCTCTATGGCGTTTTCTGTACAAATTTCTCCCACTCAGGTTCTTGTTGATACTGGTCAGGGCGCAAGCCTTTTGCCCCAGTGGCGGGGCGAGGCATTTTTGCGCGATATGAACTGGTTCCGCGATCTGCATCTTTTGCGTTTTGATGTGGATAGCGTGAAGCATGTTGCCGTGTCTCCACTGGCCGGGGATTTTTGGGAAGCAGAAGCCCGGGACGGCGGCTATGTTTTTTTGGCTCCAGAAAAGCTGGAAAACAGGGCTGTACTTGAAGACAGGCTTGAGCTGTTTTTGCACCGGTTGACCCTCTTGCAGGGCAAGGTGGAAGAAGCACTGGGCACGCCGCTGTCTACAGTGCCAGACCTTCGGGTCGAGCTTGAGACCTTCCGGGGGCACCGCCTTGGACTGGATATTTTTTTGCAGGAAGACCAGGACCCTGTCGTCAAAAGCTCCCAACAGGAGGAGCGTCTTGGACTTGACCGCAGTGCCTTCTATCAATTAGACTTAAATGCTTTTTCTCTGGTTGACAGAAGGCTGGTTCCTTTTGCACCCGGAAAGATAACGACGGTAAGCATTTCTCACGGAAAAAGACGCCTTCATGTTGAGCGTGCGGCCAAGGGCTGGAAAGACAAAAATGGATTTCTGAACCGCCCGGGTATTGACATGCTCCTTTGGAAGCTTACTTCACTTCAGTATGAATATGGCCCTGTTGAACTGCCCGGTACAGCTGTCTCTGCTGTGCGGGTTGTTTTGCAAAATACACAGGACGCCACGCAGTTTGAACTGGAGTTTTTCCGTGATCCAAAGCTGCCAAAAGGGCAGTGCTGGGTGCACCCTTCACCGGGCGAAGCCAGCTTCCCTGTTGACGAAAAACTGATGAACGAACTGGAAAGCTTCCTTCCTGCCGAAGATGGCGGAAGTGAGGCTTTGTAATACATTCCGCCGTGCGCACGGGGCGCCGGTGAAAATCAAGGAGACCTACATGGCACGCATTACAGTCGAAGACTGCCTGCAAAACGTTAATAATCGTTTCATGATCGTGCAGATGGCCATCAAGCGCGTGAAGCAGTTCCGTGAAGGATATGATCCCCTGGTCCAGTGCAAAAACAAGGAAATTGTTACCGCACTGCGTGAGATCGCTGCTGGCAAGGTCGTACCCAATGAACATCCGGAAGAAGTCAGCGACACTGCCGCAAGCAAGTAAATTATGTCTCAAAGAGATTATTACGAAGTCCTAGGGGTTTCCCGGGATGCCTCTGAGGACGAAATTAAAAAGGCGTACCGCAAGCTCGCTTTTCAGTATCATCCTGACCGCAATCCCGGCGACTCCGAAGCTGAAGATAAGTTTAAGGAAGCCGCAGAGGCCTACGAGGTCCTGAGCAACGCCCAGAAGCGTGCCCAGTTTGACCAGTTTGGCCATGCAGGGATGAATGGTGGCGGATTTGGCGGTGGTGGTTTCCACAATGCCGAAGACGTGTTTTCTTCATTTGGCGATATTTTTGGCGACCTTTTTGGATTTGGCGGTGCTGCTGGTGGCAGCAGAGGCCCTCGCCCCACTGCGGGTGCAGACCTTCGCTACAATCTGAAGGTGTCGTTCCGTCAGGCTGCCAAGGGCGATGAAATCACCCTGAGCATTCCTCGGAAAGCCCACTGTCCTGAATGTCACGGTTCTGGTGCCGCAGAAGGTTCCGAGCCTGAGACCTGTCAGCACTGTGGTGGATCTGGTCAGGTGACCCAGAGTCAGGGTTTCTTCCGTGTTTCTGTCCCTTGCCCGGTGTGTCATGGCCGTGGTCAGGTGATCAAGAACCCATGCCCCCGCTGTAAGGGTGAGGGCATTGTTCAGGAAACCCGTGATCTTTCTGTCCGTGTTCCTGCCGGTGTAGACAATGGCTCCCGCCTGCGTCTGCGCGGCGAAGGTGAACCCGGCGAGTTTGGTGGACCTCCCGGAGATCTGTATGTGGTTATTTACGTGGAAGAAGACGATGTCTTTGAGCGTGAAGGCCAGCATCTGATTTACCGTCTGGATGTGAGCTTTACACAGGCTGCACTGGGCGACACCGTGGAGATTCCTACTCTTGACGAGCCGACCAAGCTGCATATCCCTAAGGGAACCCAGAGCGGCAAGGTCCTGCGCCTGCGTGATCTTGGTATGCCCGGCCTTGGTGGTCGTCCCCGTGGCGATTTGCTTGTTGAGGTTCAGGTTAAGACGCCAAAGGATTTGACTCGTGAGCAGGAAGATTTGCTTCGTGAGTTTGCCCGTCTCGAGGAAGAAAAGCAGAAAAAGCCCCTGCACAAGGTGAAGTCTTTTTTCAAAAAGACCGCAGATAAAGTCATGGGAGAGTAAGGCGTGACTGCAAAGCTTTCGCACATTGATGAATCCGGAAATACGAGAATGGTGGACGTGGGTCAGAAAGCCGTAACCCAGCGTGTCGCCATTGCAGAAACTCAGGTTGTTCTCTCGGCTCAGACATTTGCCATGCTTTCGGAAAATGCACTGCCCAAGGGTGACGCCCTTGCCACAGCGAAGATTGCCGGCATCATGGCTGCAAAGCGCACCGCAGATCTCATTCCTATGTGTCATCCGCTGCCGCTGTCATACGTAGACGTCCGTTTTTCTCCCGATGCAGAACGCTCGACGATTCGCATTGAGGCAGAAGCCCGTACCGCCAGCCAGACTGGTGTTGAGATGGAGGCGTTTACTGCGGCACAGGCCGCAGCACTGACAATTTATGACATGTGCAAGGCTGTCCAGCGCGATATCGAAATTACAGGCTGTCGCCTGCTTCACAAGAGTGGAGGCAAAAGCGGCACCTATAATGCCCCGCGCTAGACTGCTGCTGCGATACTGTTTTCAAAGGTCCGTACGTGTTTGTACGGGCCTTTTTTGTGCTCTGGCGGGCGCAAACGTAACATATTAGGACAAATTCCTGAAAAGCTTGAATCCATTTTGTGTTTGCGTGTAAACTGGTGCCTCTTGCGCAGTGGCGCAGTGTCTAAACGTTTCACATGGAGAAGAGAGAATGAGCAAAACCAGTAAGAATCTGGAAATGGCATTTGCCGGGGAATCTCAGGCAAACAGAAAATATCTGGCATTCGCAGACAAGGCAGACAAAGAGGGCTTCACTCAGGCTGCAAAGCTTTTCCGTGCTGCTGCGGCAGCAGAAACCATCCATGCCCATGCCCATCTGCGCCTGATGAAGGGCATCGGTTCCACCAAAGAAAATTTGGTGAGCGCGCTGAATGGCGAGACCTATGAATTTAAGGAAATGTATCCGGCCATGATTAAGGAAGCACAGGAAGAAGACGAGCGTGCTGTTGCCCGGTATTTTTCCTTTGCCAATGAGGTCGAGGAAGTTCACGCCTGTCTGTATGAAAAGGCTTTGAATGACACAGAGAATATGCCGAAAGTTGAGTACTACGTCTGTAGTGTCTGTGGGCATATTCACGAAGGAAAGCCCACAGAGGCGTGTCCTGTCTGTAATGCCAAAGTTGAGGCATATTTTTTGTCTGAGTAGTGAGTAGGAACAGAACGTAAAAAAAGAACGGCGTGGAGAGAGAGCTTTCCACGCCGTTTTCATAGAGGAGGGTGGCCGACTAAGCTGAGGCTAAGAAATGTCTTTTTTTGAAGGGCCTACCAGTTGCGGCGTCCGCCACCACCCATGCCACGACCGCCGCCGCCCATACCGCGGCCAGCGCCCATTCCACGACCCATTCCCATGCCACGACCGGCTCCAGCACCCATTCCGGCACCTCGGCCAAGGCCCATGCCCATACCAGCACCCATGCCAACATTGGCCTGAGTTGCGGTTCCGGGCTGCATGGGCTGCGCACCAGCTTCAACCTGCTGGACGGCATTTTCTACTGTCGATGCAGCAACAAGATAGATCGGGATGCCTGCACGGTTAAGTGCAGCTTCCGCATTGGGACCAACACGACCAGTGATGACGGCTTCTGCGCCAGCATCAATGACAGCCTGTGCGGTCTGAATTCCTGCGCCCTGAGCCATGACGGAAGCTCCGGCATTGCTGATGGGCGTGTATGTCTTGGCGTCAGAATCATAAAGCAGGAAGCTGCTTGCTCGACCAAAACGCATATCCATAGCGCTGTTGGGAGTACTTCCCATACTGCTGATTGCATATTTCATATGTGAACTCCTTGTTTACCTCTTCTTAGAGGCAACAAGTGTGCCGAATATGAAATATGAATAATTTAAGTATGTTAGCAAAATATGCTCGAAGGGAGGGGGCGAGAGTCGCGCCACAAAAGAAGGGATAGGGCGAGAATTGCGCCCTGGACGAAAAAAAAGACCCTACAAAAGTGTAGGGTCTTTTGTGTTTCTGGAGTTTACCAGGATTCGCGGACCTTGACGCCGTGCGATTTCATAACGTCTTTGCATTGGCGAATGGTGTACTGGCCGTAGTGCACAATAGAGGCGATAAGTGCAGCAGAGGCTTTGCCTTTGGTGATGGCATCAGCCATGTGCTCGGGAGAGCCTGCGCCACCAGAGGCAATGATTGGAATACCAACTGATTCAGAAATAAGTCGGGTCAGGACCAGCTCATAGCCGTCGCGTGTGCCATCTGCGTCAATGGAATTAATGCACAATTCGCCTGCACCGAGCTGTTCGGCTTTGCGTGCCCATGCTATGGCGTCGAGTCCTGTGTGCTTTCTGCCCCCGTGGATGACAATTTCATAGCCTGAGGGGATTTTTTCGGAAACGTCGACTCGGAGCACGTCCATGCCGACAACGATGCACTGTGCGCCAAATGCTGCGGCACCCTCAGAAATTAGCTCTGGTGTTTTGACGGCAGCAGAGTTGATGGAAATTTTTTCGGCACCAGCAAGAAGAACATCGCGCATGTCTGCAACCGTGGAAACGCCACCGCCAACACTAAACGGAATGAAAATCTGGCTGGCGACATTTTCAACGACCTTGAGCATGATGCCGCGGCCTTCGTGGGATGCTGTAATATCATAAAAGACCAGTTCGTCAGCACCTTCTTCGGCATAGCGTCGGGCCGTTTCAACGGGATCGCCAATGTCGACGTTGCCCTGAAACTTGACACCTTTTGTCAGTCGTCCATCGCGGACATCCAGACAGGGGATAACGCGTTTACTCAGCATTGGAGGCCTCCATGCAGTAGTCGTGGAAATTTTTCAAAAGCTGTAATCCGGGTTTTCCACTCTTTTCGGGATGGAACTGAACAGCCCAAAGCCCGTTTTTTCCGTGCATGGCGCAAAATTCCTGCCCATAAACGCTGGTGGCGAGGCAAAATTCTGGTGCAGGTGCAGGATAATAGCTGTGCACATAGTAGAATTCTGTACCAGAACTGATACCACGAAAAAGTGGTTCGTCATCGTGGAGGGGAGTTACTGCATTCCAGCCCATATGGGGAATGCGGACAGGGGTTCCGTCCTCTTCCCTCATTCCGGCGGAAAACAAGCGGCACTCGCCTGGGATGATGCCCAGAGTTTCGCAGTCGTTTTCTTCGGAATGCTCAAGCATGATCTGGCAGCCAACGCAGATGCCAAGCAGGGGCTTGTGTTCTGCGATGAGGTCTTTGAGGACGGAATCAAGACCTGTTTTCGTGAGTTCAGACATGGCCTGCCCAGCAGCTCCTACTCCGGGAAAGATAACGCCGTCAGCATGGCGCAGCGTGTCTGCGTCTGCGGTGATGACGTTGTCAATGCCGAGGTGTGTGAGTGCACGGGAAACAGATGTCTGGTTTCCTGCCTTGTAATCGAGAATCGCGAGCATATAATTTCCTCCGTAGAATAGGCAGAAATAGCGAAAATTTATTTTTTGTACAAGAAAAACCCCGTTACGACGTATGATTTTTGTCTGTGAAAGCTGCGCTACAGCTTTTTCAAAAAATGTTATGCTCTATAGAACTGGGTGTCAGAAGAAAGAAAAAGGAGAATCCATATGATTGTTGTCACCGGTGGCGCGGGTTTCATTGGCAGCGCTTTTGTCTGGAAACTCAATCAGATGGGGATAACAGATATTCTGATTGTGGATGACCTTGGATCTGGAGAAAAGTGGAAAAATCTCGTCAATAGATCGTTTAGTGACTTTTGTCATAAAGACGAGTTTCTCAAGCGTATATGCTGTGAACCCCTTCGGGGCCTGGATGCTGTTGTGCATATGGGCGCATGTTCCGCTACAACAGAGCGAGATGCGAATTATCTAATGGAAAATAATTTCCATTATACAAAGACCCTTGCAGAATATTGCCTGAAACATGGCGTTCGTTTTGTGAATGCTTCCAGTGCGTCGACCTATGGTGACGGAAGCCTTGGTTTTGATGATGCACCTTCGCAGGTATCGGCCTTGCGGCCGCTCAACATGTATGGCTACTCCAAGCAGCTTTTTGATGTCTGGAGTCTCAAAACAGAGAATGCAGACCGTCTGGTGAGTCTGAAATTTTTCAATGTGTTTGGCCCGAACGAGTATCACAAGGGCGATATGCGCTCTGTGGTGTGTAAGGCTTTTCAGCAGATTGCCCAGACCGGAAAAATGAAGCTCTTTCGTTCGGAGAATGAAAAGTACCCGGACGGCGGCCAGATGCGTGATTTTGTGTATGTTAAGGACTGCGTTGACGTCATGTGGTGGCTCCTGGAGCATCGGGACGTGAATGGCATTTTCAATTTGGGAACTGGGCGTGCTGAAACATGGAATGATTTGGTAAAAGCCGTGTTTGGAGCAATGAATCAGCCTGTAAATATTGATTACATTGATATGCCTCTGGAGCTTCGGGGCAAGTATCAGTATTACACGCAGGCTAATATGCAGCGCCTGAAAGACGCTGCTTGTCCGGTGGCATTTATGCCGCTGGAGAAAAGTGTTGAAGATTATGTTCGGGGCTACCTGATGGCTCCAGACCATTACCTTTAGAGATGAAGAGAAAAAAGGCCAGTCGCTGTGCGGCTGGCCTTTTTATGTGTGTGAAAAAGTCTTTCACCGGGCGTGATCGTGAACCCGACAGCTGCAGTCCAGCGGAGGCAGGTCCGCGAGATTGAACTGGAGGCCCAGCGATGAGAGAAAACATGGGTCAATCATTTTTTGTTCCTGACTTTCGCCAGACAGGTTTTCAAAATGCTGACCGCAACAGGTGATGTCTTTCAGCAGGGTTTCCCCGAACCCAAAGCCTTCAAAACTGTCGATGCTCAGATCAAGCTTTTGGGGCAGGTCCTGAGCTGAAATCCCCTCAATGCTCAAAGTTTGGCGGGCTTTGTTGACCGCCCCCATGAGCACAAGCACACTATTTTTGTCTGTGTCAGCAAGAAGCTGTTCCGTTGGGAATGGCTGGATAGAGCAGTCACAGTTCTCAAGATGCAGCTCGCGAACTGGCTCATTTCCTTCAAGCAGTTTGAGCGAAAGCGACGTCTTTGTGCTAAAGCCTTGCTGCCTGTAGAGTTGATGAGTATTTCGCCAGCCGTTCCAGTCAAAGCCTGCTTCTTCTGCAAAATGCGAGGCAAAGGTGTTGTCAAAGTAGAGAATACCCTTGAAGCAGGTGTTTGCTGCATACGGTGTGCTGTGTTTGCCGAGGCAATGACTGTAAATCCTGTGAATAAATCGTGCAGGAAGTGCGGTTATCACTATGTCATTTATATATCCGCTGAGTTCGACCCGTAACATAACGCATACTCCTTGTTGCGAATCGTCATTGAGTTTTAACGCACAGGGCTTTCGTGTATCTGAGCGTAAACGAGACGTTTTGGCAAGGAGTATGGGAAATTTTTCTCAAAAAGCGATTAGGCCCTTCTTTTAAAGAGCTTTTCCAAATCGCTCAATCCCCACTGGACCCTGACAGGGCGACCATGCGGGCAGTAGTCCCGGTCTGGAGTCGCAAGCCATTCTTCGAGCAGTGAAAGCGCTTCATCATCCGCCAGAATCTGATTGGCCTTGATGGCTGCTTTGCAGGAGAGCATTGCCCAGAGCTGGCTGATGTCTTTGGCCTGTTCGCTGAGCGCGGCTCGCAGGTAGTCGCGACCTTTGGAAATAGAGAGCAGGGCTGGGATACCTGTGATTTCAAGGCTCGTTTCGCTGTGTTCGCCAAAGCTGAAACCAAGTTGGGTCAGCTCGTCCTGTATTTCGGCAAAAAGGTTGCTTTCAGATGGGTGCAGCGACAGCTCCAGCGGGATTGCAAGAGGCTGTGTGTCGCCTCGTTTCCCGGCTTTCTCAAAGCTGTGATACAGGACCCGTTCATGCGCGGCGTGCTGATCGATAAGGGCGAGTGTCCCGTCTATGTAGCGTAAAATAAGGTAGGTGCGGGCAAGCTGGCCAAGATATTCACCTCCGTCAGAAGCGCTGAGCGTTCGCCATGGTGTTTCTGTGACGGCGTGCCTAAGCTGTGCGGCCGGGCCGGGTTCGTGTAGGCCCATGTCGCGACTGACGTCGGGCGTCAGGTCCAGATATGCTTCTTTTTCTGTGACGGCGTGGTGGTCACGGAAATTGGTGAAGCTGGGGCGAGAGAGTGGCTTGGAGCGTTCCGTAAAGGAAGACGTTCCGGCTCCGCGTGATGGGCTGCGCACAGAAGAAAGTGATGCATTTGTGTGGTCCGAAACTGAGCCTGCAAGCGGGCTTCCTGCCCTGCGGGAAAGGGCTGAGCCGTGGAGTGCTGCCGCAGAAATGCCTTGAGCTGATGATGCTTCATTTTCTTCGGCGTTATCGGATGCACCGAGTCCGAAGCTATCTGCGTCATGGCTCTGGGATTCAAGGTTTTGCTCAAGGGCAGAGAGCACCGCGCTTCTGATGACAGAAAAAATGGTTCGTTCATCCCGAAAGCGAACTTCGGTTTTTGCCGGATGGACGTTGACGTCGATGTGCTCCACCGGGACCTCAAGGAACAAAACGCATTGCGGATATTCGCGGCTGAGCAGGCGGCCAGAGTAGGCGTCGCGTACAGCGCTGAGTAAAATTTTGTCAGACACGGGACGGCCATTCACATAGAAAAGCATCTTGTCGCTTCGCGCCTGTGTGCTGTTTGGCGTGGAGGCTACGCCTGTGACCGTGTATCCGTGGCGCTCGTGGTCGATGGGCAAAAGATGTTCCGTGACAGCAGGCGGCCATGCTGAGGTCAGGCGCTGTACAAGGTCCTGACCATCGCGGAAGCTGTACATTTTTCTGCCACCAATGGTCAGCTTCATCCGGACATCCGGGCGGGTGAGTGCCAGCCGGAAAAAGGCATTTTGGCAACGCCGGGTCTCGGTTGTGGTCGTCTTGAGAAATTTGAGCCGGGCCGGAACATTGGCAAAGAGTTCCCGGATTTCAATGCGGGTTCCTTCGCGCATGGCTGCCGGACCAGAGTCTATGACTTTGCCTGCCTCCAGCTCAACAAAAAAGCCTGTATCGGCACCACGGGCAATGGAACTGATTTTCATGCGGGAGACTGAGGCAATAGACGGCAGGGCTTCTCCACGAAAACCAAAGCTCGCAATGCTGTTCAGTTCGCTGGCGTCAGCAAGCTTGCTGGTAGCGTGGCGGGTCAGGGCAAGGTGAATCTCGTCTGGAGTCATGCCCCAGCCATTATCCTGAATGTCTATTAGGCCCTGTCCACCCTGTTCAATTGTAACAGAAAGGCGTGTTGCACCTGCGTCGAGGCTGTTTTCCATGAGTTCTTTGAGAACACTTGCAGGACGTTCGACAACTTCACCTGCTGCAATCTGGTTTTGCAGCTCTGGTGAAAGCACCTGAATGGGATGTCTTTTTTCTTGGAGAAGGCTGTTTGTCATGCTCCCGTTGTATCGCAAAGTGCAGTGCTTCGCCAGACTTGACCTGTGGGTGTAACGCAAAAAAAAAGCGGTGCGAACAGAGGTTCGCACCGCGTGAGAGCAAGGAATGAGAGCTGGCCTAGAGCGTCAGACCCAAAAGGGTAACGCGGCCCTCAACACGGGTTTCGTTGTCATCGGCATCCAGACGAAGCTCAAGGCCGTAGCACTGTTCTCTGTAGAGCAGGCGCAGGGTCTTTTCGAGGTCTTTGGAATGTTCGATGTCGGCACGATATTCCATGCTGACGAACCAGTTTTTGTTGATTGCCCAGTCAATGCCAAGGCGGCTCTGGCGCAGGCGGCCCCGGTTCTGGCGTTTGTATTCATCAATTGCTTCCTGGAAGTCCAGCCCAAAACGAACCTGGAAACGGTCGATGGGGCGGTAAGTCAGGAAGTGCTCATGCTCTGTGACATCGCCAATGTATGGCGAAATCTGGGAGCGGCTTGTCCAGCTCAGTTGAGAGTTGAAGTTGAAGATTGCTTCGATCAGCACATCCGAGAATGGGCGGCGCTCATATTTGTCGCGCTCATTGTCTCGAGTTGCTTCTCGCTGGTCATAGCTCTGCTGAACCCGAAGGTTAAAGAAGTCCAGATAATCAGCGACACGAATGTAGCTCAGGTCGTCACCATCTTTCTTGGCGATGACGCGCTCTTGCTTACGGTCAAGCACGTTGGTCAGAGAATAGGTGATTTCGTTTGAGGCAGGCAGACGGTCCACATCATCAAAGAAGGGATTGTCTTTCTGGCTCAGGTAGGGCGTCAGTGTGTAGTCGATTCTGGGCTGGATGGCATGGCGGATTGCGGTCCATCCACTGTTGCCAACGTTTTCGGCAGAGGGGACAAGCTTGTCGTTGTCCAGCTGGAAAACCCGGGCCATTTCTGTGAAAGCCGTCACTTCGTAGGTTGGGAGGTGGCGGGCTTCAAAAGAATCAGCCTCTGGATTGTCCTCGTATGTTCCTTCCATGTACAGGGTTTCGCGGAAGGCGACTGAAGGGATGATCGAAATGGGACCAAGCTCCAGTGGGGCACTCAGGGCAGGCGTCATGTCAATGCGGCTGCCAGAGTCACCCTTTGCCCGGTAGTAATACCCTGCGGAAGAGTCCAGCATGAATTCAACGGGGATGTCTTTGAAGAGACGGTCTTTCCAGACAAAGCCATACAGTTCTGGCAGTCGCTGGAGGGTTGGGTCGTCTTCGTCACCGCCGTTTCCATTCATGAAGCGGAAGTCCTGAGTGTATTCAATTTTGGTGGCAAGACCAACGCGGTTCCAGGACCGGGTTGCCAAAAGAGTTGAAGTTCTGGTCAGGGAATCAGAGTCATCGATATCCCGGCCAAACTCCCGTTCAAAAAGATCGTCAGTCTTTTCAAAGCCTGTCAGGTCGTTTTTGAACTCACGCAGATAATCCTGGTCAGAGGCATAGTCGACGTTCATGCGCAGTTTCCACTGCGGATCGAACACATAACCATTATACATGCCCCGGAACCAGAAGCGGTTTCGGTTCGGACGGGTCAGCCCGTCATTCTGAAACTGATCGTCTGCCTGCTCTTCGGTTTTTGCCACCTTTTTGTCGTTCAACCAGTCAAAGCGCCACAAACCCTTTGTGTTGGCGTTCGGTGTGTGACGGTACTCAATGCCCTGATTAAGGCCGCGCAGATTCATGTAGTTCTCATAAAATGTCGCATCCGACTCTTCGTCAATGGCCCAGTAAATGGGCTGATTGTAGAAGAAGCCATTTCGAGAACTGGTACCAAAACTTGGCATAAGCAGACCGCTTTGCCGTTTGGTTTTTGCAGGCAGGATCAGGTACGGAGAGTAGGCCACAGGAACGTCGGCAACGTTGAACGTTGCCCCCTCGAGCCAAGCATATCCCTCAATGGTGATTTCGCCCTTGTCGAGGTCAAAGGACCACGCGTCTTCGGGCTTGTCACAGGAAGTGACTGTGGCATCGCGGAACGAGTAGGTGTCACCCTCATGCTTTTCGATGCGGGCACCAGAGAAATACAGGTGCGCATCGTCGATGTAGACGAATCCATCCTTGAGCCAGCCTTTGCGGCTGTTCAGGTCAAATTCTGCTTCATCGGCAGTGAGGCGGTCTTTGGACCAGCTGATATCGACATTGCCCTTGAGATACACCCAGCCAGTCTTGCGATAGTACCGTGCGTAATCCGCACGCAGGGTCCGCTTTTCCTGAATAAGCACCACGTGCCCCTCGGCTTCGATAATCTCGGGGTCGTGATCGGCAGAAATTTTGTCTGCCTTGAGCTGCCAGGGCTCGGTACCTTTTTCACCTTCGGAGTTTGCCACTTTGTCAGACAAAATGTCTGCGCTGGCAGGTGTCGCAACAAATCCGGAGAAGACAAAGGCAAGAGCAAGCAGAATTGCGGCGGTCGGTGAAAGAACCGATTTTTTAAGAAGCTGCAAGCTGACCATTGTAATTATTAACGTCCATGCGTTATAGGGTAGTGTGAAATCGGGCCAATGGGTCACAGATGCGACCTGCTGGAAATACCACAGCTTGTGGAAAATGAACAGTAGGCATCACCCCGGAAATCCTTTATAAAAACTGCCGTTCGAAAAGATGCGTACGGCCATCTTTTCTCGAAGAGGAGAGTATGACGATACCTTTCAACCATTTGGAAGCAATCATTCACCCCGATCGAATTGTGCAGAACTGGCGAAAGCTGGAGCAGATTGGGGGAAAAGCGTATGCCGTGATCAAGGCGGATGCCTATGGTCATGGCGTGTTGAAAGTCACCGAGGCGCTGGAGCGCGCGCATGCGCACACCATTTGTGCAGGCTCTGTGGAAGAGGCTGTCGCGATTCGGAAAAATGGCTTTTCTGGCCGCATCATGTCATTGCTTGGCCCTCAGCTGGACCAGGATTATGCCTTGTGCGCCACTTTTCAAATTATCCCCTTTGTGGGGCAGGTGCCTCAGTTGCGGCGGCTCGATGCCTCCGCAGCAGCTGCTGGATTGCGGCAGCCTGTGGCGCTCAAGTTTGATACAGGAATGAACCGGCTGGGTTTTGTCCCAGAGCAGGTTGCTTCGGTTTTACCAGAAATTCAGTCATGCTCGCACGTGGATGTGTGCATGGTCTGCTCGCACCTCGCGGTTGCAGACGACAGCTCGGAGCAGAATTTTACCCACAAGCAGGGACAACGATTCTCGACTGTTGTCAATTACCTTCGTGACGCTGGTCTCCAGTTTGAAGCCAGCCTTTCCAGTTCTCCGGGGCTTCTGGCGCATCCAGAACTGCGTTTTGATGCGCAGCGCCCAGGAATTTCTCTGTATGGAGGGAATCCATTTTGGGGAACAGAAAACGAGGCTCTTGGTGAAGGCTTTGTGCCGGCAATGGAGCTTCGGTCACGCGTGTACCAGGTTCATCCCCTGAAAAAAGGGGAAACCGTGAGTTACGGGCGGACATTCAAGGCCGAACACGATATGCAGGTTGCAATTGTTGGAGGCGGATACGCCGATAATATTTTGCGCTGCCTGTCGAACCGGACCCTTGTTACCATTCATGAAAAACGGGCCAGACTCCTGGGCCGTGTGTGCATGCAGATGGCTGCTGTAGACGTGAGCCATATTTCGGGTGTACAACCCGGTGACGACGTCTGGTTTCTTGGCGGACCAGGAGAAAATCCCGTACGCGTCGAAGAAATCGCAGATTGTTGTGGAACAATCAGTTACGAAGTCCTGTGCCTGTTTGGGCAGAATCAACGCCGATTTGCTTGACAGGACAAGGGGCTTCGCATAATGACTGCGTTTTGCCTTGCTCTCATCATGTTGGTGAGGGCCAATAGACCATGAGGAGGACTTATGAGAAAATTGGAAACTTTGCTGCTGCTCTCTCCTGAGCTTGCAGCCGAAGAGCGCCAGTCTCTTGTCGACTCCTTCAGCGCTATCATTGAGCGCGAAGGCGGCAAGGTGGAGCTTGTTGACGATTGGGGTCTGCGTGACCTCGCTTACGCTGTAAACAAGAAGACCCGCGGTTACTACGTACGCCTTGAGTACGTTGGCCCCGGTGCTCTCGTTGCTGAGCTTGAGCGTAACATCCGCATCACCGATGGTGTTTACAAGTTCGTTACCGTTCGTTTGGCTGACAAAGCTGAAGTCGAGGAGGAAGCATAATGGCTTTTCGTAAGAAGTTTACCCCGCGGAAGAAGTTCTGCCGTTTTTGTGCTGATAAGGACCTCCCCATCGATTACAAGCGCCCTGATATCCTGAAGGATTTCATCACCGAGCGCGGCAAGATCATTCCTCGCCGCATCACCGGTACCTGTGCGAAGCATCAGCGCCGTCTCACCACGGCTATCAAGCGTGCTCGTCAGATGGCTCTTCTGTACTACACAGCTGTGCACAGCGCTTCTGTGAAGAAAAGGACGCTCTAGGGGAGGCATGGTATGAAACTGATTCTTCGAGCCGATATCGACAATCTGGGTCGCCTGGGTGACATTGTAGAAGTGAAACCCGGCTTTGGACGTAACTACCTTCTGCCTCAGGGCCTCGCTATGGTAGCTACCGAAGCTAACATCAAGGTTTTCGAACTGGAGCGCAAAAAGCTTCAGGAGAAAATGGACAAAATCCGCTTTGAGGCTGAAGAACTCGCCAAGAAGCTGGTTGAGTCCCGCGTGGTCCTCCGCGTGCGTGTTGGTGAAGGCGATAAGCTCTACGGTTCCGTCTCCAACGCAAACATCGTTGAAGCTCTGGCCGAAATGGGCTTGGATGTTGACCGTAAAAAAGTTATTCTCGAAGAGGCTATTCGCTCTCTTGGTGAATATGCTGTTCCCGTCAAGCTGCACCCCGACGTTCGCTGCGAGCTGAGCGTTGCTGTTGTACGCCACGACTGGGTTGAAGGTCAGCCCATCACCTCCGAGGAAGCAGAAGAAGTTGCTTCCGAAGAAAACACTGAAACTGTTGCAGAGGCTCCGGTCGAAGCAGCAGAAGAAGAAGTAAGCGATGACGCAGGACAGGTCAGCGAAGCTGAACAGGCCTAAGACGCATTCTTCCTCCCGGTCCTCTGAAGAGGGGACCGGGGGTTTTGCCGTTGCCAGAAGCCTCGAAAGGGCCTCTGGTGATGTGTTGCGAAAAGTTCCCCCCCACAACCTGGAAGCTGAGCAGGCTGTTTTGGGGGGTGTTTTTTTAAAGCCCAACGTGTTCCACGATCTCGTGGATCTTTTGGGTGAGGATGACTTTTACTCTCCCGCCCACCGTATTATTTTCCGCGCATTTCAGGAGTGTTTCCGTAAATCCATTCCAATGGACCTTGTGACCGTTGCCGAAGAGCTGCGAAGCATGGGCCTTTTGGATGACGTCGGCGGCCCTGTTTATCTTGCAGAGCTGGCTGCATCCACGGTAAGCGCCTCCAACGCCTTGTTCCACGCCCAAATCGTGCGAAACAGGGCTGTACAGCGCCAGCTGATTGGCGTCGCTTCTGGCATCATCGAAAGTTGCTTTGACGAGCGTTCAGATGTGGAAGGTCTGCTTGACGAATCCGAACAGCAGATTTTTGCAATTTCTGAGCAGCGCTCCAACAAGAGCTTTGTTGCCTCCAAGGAGCTGGTCAATCAGGTTTTCCAGAAGTTGCAGGAACTCTACAGCCGAAAGGAAGTCGTTACCGGCGTTCCGACAGGCTACTACAAGTTTGACGAGATTACGGCTGGTCTCCAGCCCACTGACCTCATCATTATTGCTGGTCGTCCTGCAATGGGTAAGACCTCGTTTGCGCTGAACCTTGGTCTTCGTGCTGCCTCTGATTACGGAACACCCTCGGCTGTGTTCTCCCTCGAGATGGGCATGGACCAGTTGATGATGCGTATGCTGTGTACCAAGGCCCGTGTCAATCTTTCGGACATGCGCCGAGGCTTTATTGATGATGAAGCCTGGGCCCGGCTTTATGACGCGGCAGAGGATATGTCTTCTTCCCCAATCTTTATTGATGATACGCCGTCAATCAGTACTCTGGAGCTCCGTGCCCGCTGCCGTCGACTCAAGGCAGAAAAGGGTCTCGGCCTGGTCATTGTTGACTATCTCCAGCTGATGCGCGCAGGGCGTAACATCGACTCCCGTGAACAGGAAATTTCTGAAATCTCCCGTTCGCTGAAGGCGCTGGCAAAGGAACTCAAGGTGCCAGTCATTGCGCTTTCGCAGCTGAACCGTAAAGTTGAAGAACGTACGGACAAGCGTCCCAAGCTGTCTGACCTTCGTGAGTCTGGCGCTATTGAACAGGATGCTGACATGATCGTTTTCCTCTATCGTGACGAAGTGTACAACAAGAGCGAAGACAATCCCAAAAAAGGCATTGCTGAGATTATTATCGGCAAGCACCGTAACGGTCCAACAGGTGCGGTTGAACTGATGTTCCAGAAGGAATACACAGCCTTTGAGAATCTGACCCAGCAGGTTGAACCTTCCGAATACGCTGGCTCCTCATAACAGTTTTCGTGGCATTCACCTCGTCGCAGGCAGGAGAGACAAATGACGCAAGTTTTCGCCATTCTCTTTGTTGTCGCGTGCTTCGGTACGCTGCTTTTGCACGTCTTTTCACTCCCCGCAAACTGGGTCGTCTTGGGCCTTGTTGCTCTGTGGAAAGCAACGCATCCAGAGATGAGCATGACGTGGCTCGGCTTTGGTGGTCTTGCACTTCTCGCTCTTGCGGGCGAAATTATTGAGTTTGTCATACGACTGAAAGGAGCCGAGCGCTACGGTGCGTCGTCAAAAGGCAACTGGGGTGGCGTCTTGGGCGCTATCCTCGGTGCAATTTTTGGCGCAGGCTTTCTGTTTGGAATCGGAGCACTCCCCGGTGCACTGCTTGGTGCATTTGGCGGGTGTCTGGCTGTGGAACGCCTTCAGGGACGTGACTTCGCGGGTGCTAAAAAGGCCGCTATTGGTGCCATGTATGGCACCTTTTTGGGCCTTGTCGCAAAAATCGGCATCGGCGTCGTCATGGCGGTAATGGCTGCCCAGAGCGTGTGGAGTGCTTAGGCTCTGTATATTTTATTTCTCTAGCTGAAAGGACTTGAAGTGATGGCTGATAAAAATGCATTCCCCACATATCGGGGTGATATGGAATATTTCTGTCTCGGATGTGGTGCCCGCTACGATACGACGGAACTGCATTACACCTGTCCAGACTGTGGGGGCGTGTTCCTGCTTCAGGACAAGAATTTTGATGCCCTTCGCGAGACTTCCGGCGAAGAGTGGCGAGAAATTTTCGATACCCGCGCAGGCTCCAAGAATGACCCACTGCGCGGCATCTTCCGTTTTTATGAGCTGATGGCTCCTGTCATGGACGACAAGGATATTGTGTTTCTGGGCGAAGGAAACACCCCCATCGTTCAGTCCAGCCCGCAGCTTTCTGCTGAGCTTGATGGCCAGAAGCTGGCTTTCAAGAATGATGGCCAGAACCCTAGCGCATCCTTTAAGGATCGCGGCATGGCCTGTGCCTTTAGTTTTTTGAATTATCTGATTCGTACTCAGGGCGCTGATGACATTCTCGCCGTGTGTGCATCGACAGGTGATACTTCTGCCGCCGCTGCCCTGTATGCGTCGTATGCCAGCGACAAGATTAAGTCCGCCGTGTTGCTCCCTCAGGGAAAAGTGACGCCTCAGCAGCTTGCCCAGCCTCTTGGCAGTGGTGCAACTGTTCTTGAGATTCCCGGTGTTTTTGACGACTGCATGAAGGTTGTTGAGCATCTTGCGGACAATTATCAGGTTGCTTTGCTGAACTCCAAGAACGCATGGCGCATTCTCGGTCAGGAGTCATATGCATTTGAGCTTGCTCAGTGGTATGACTGGGACCTCGAAGGTAAGGCTGTTTTTGTCCCCGTTGGCAATGCAGGCAACATCACCGCCATCATGAGCGGTTTCCTCAAGATGTATGACCTGGGCATCATCACTGCGCTTCCTCGTATTTTTGGTGTGCAGTCTCATCATGCTGATCCGGTCTATCGCTATTACGCAGAAGCACCAAAGAAGCGGAAGTATGCTCCCGTTGAAGTCGAGCCGAGTGTTGCTCAGGCTGCAATGATCGGCAATCCTGTGTCCTTCCCTCGTGTGCGTTACTTTGCCGAGAAGTTTGAAGCCATTGCTGGCGAAGGCAGTTTCCAGGTTGTGCAGGTTTCTGAGCAGGACATCATTGAAGGTATGCTTCTTGCCAACCGTCACGGCCACATTTCCTGCACGCAGGGTGGCGAGTGTCTCGCAGGTCTGGTTAAGGCCCGTCAGCTTGGTCTCATCTCTGCTGATGAAACCGCTATTCTTGACGCAACTGCTCACATGTTGAAGTTCATTGGCTTCCAGAACATGTATTACGAGAACACCTATCCCGCTGAGTATGGTATTACCCCCAAGCCCGAGCTTGCGAACATGCCTGAGCTGGTCATTGACGCAGAGTCTAAAGAAAAACTCAGCGCTCAGGATTACACTGTCGCTTGTGCAAGCAGCATTGTTGAAAAGCTTGGCCTTAAGCATAGGTAGTATGTTTTTTGGGGGGCCTGTTTCAGCGCGGTTGTGCTGTATGGGAAGGGATTTTTTTGGGGGCCAGCCCCCAAACCCCCGCGTAAGGGAATGATTCCCTTACGTATCCTCATCGAGTTTAAAAGCCGTTCAAGCTTCGCTTGGACGGCTTTTAAACTTGTTGGGGCTGCCTAAAGCGGCTTCTTTCCCGTGCGTTGCCACCATTTTCTTTTGAACACTTGCGTTCAAAAAGAAAAAGTACGCTCAGGAAAAGGCAGAAGAACACGCGATCGGGAAACGCCACTAGGCCAAAATTTTAGGGCCGGATGTAGGGGAAAGCCAACGGCTTTCACACATCCGGCCCTAAAATTTTGGGCGATAGCGGGATTCCCAAGGGCCTCGTCCTTGGGCGGGGTCAAGGGGCAGCGCCCCTTGCAGAGGTGCGGGGACAGAGTCCCCGCCGCCCACCCAAGCGCCCACCGTGCTCCATTCCCACAAAGCTTTAGAGCTTGAGGGAAAGCGAGTGATGTGTCATGTCTGGACGATAATTTGGTGATATGTGTAACATAAGAGTAAGCAAGTCTAACGATGGCAAAGAAGAAGATACGAGCGGACCAGCGGCTTTATGAGCTAGGTCTTGCTGAGAGTGCGGAAAAGGCGACGCGTCTTGTAATGGCGGGCCTCGTGTACGAGGAGCGAAAGGGCCAGCAGGTTCGGATAGAGAAGCCGGGCCAGCAGGTGAGTGCGGAGTCCTTTTTGGAAGTGAAGGGGATGAAGCGTTTTGTTTCTCGTGGGGCGTATAAATTGCTCACGGCGATAGACCATTTTGGGATATCGTGTGAGGGCAAGATTGCGCTGGACGTAGGTGCGTCGACGGGTGGTTTTACCGACTGCCTGCTCCAGCATGGAGCGAGCAGGGTGTATGCTGTTGATGTTGGTTATGGCCAGCTTGACGGGAGTCTTCGTAATGATCCCCGGGTGGTGAACCTGGAGCGCACAAATATGCGACTTGCGCAGGACGATTTGATTCCAGAGCTTGTCGACATGATCGTTGCGGATGTATCGTTTATTTCTTTGCTCAAGGTTATTGCGCCGAGCATGCGGTTTTTGAAACCGGGTGGCGAGATTGCCGTACTGATTAAGCCTCAGTTTGAGGTCAGCTCTGACCAGACGGTCAAGGGTGTTGTCCGAGACGATGCTCTGCGAAAAGAGACCGTAGCGCGGGTGATTGGAGACCTTGAGCGGGTGTGCGGGCTTGAGTTTATCGGGGAGATACCGTCCCAGATCAAAGGCCCGAAGGGTAACCAGGAACATATCGTCTATATGCGACGTCCGCAGGAGCAGGGCGAATAAGCGAGGACGGCGCACGGAGGTCGAGCTGTGAAACACTTGCAAGATGTTCCAGAGATTCGGCACCTGATAGAGGAGGCTGATTTTGTCACGCACAGGTCTGTTGCGGGGCATGGCGGCCTGCGGACTTTTTTGTCTGGAATGTGCACACAGTCCCCACGCTGGATGAGTGTTCGAGCGCCAAAGCTGCATTCTGGAGAGAAGGTTTCTTTTGAAACACTGCGCCGTTCTGTCGAAAAAAAAGCAGGAGACGAAATTGCCCTTCCGGGTGATCGCCTCCTGTGCTTTGTGACTGTTGCCGCGTCAGATGTCTTCTGGATTGGCGAGCAGTCGCACCGCAATCTGCGAGTTTTTTTCGCTGTCGCGGTGGAAGACCGTGAAGATGGACCAGAGCTTTTTCATGTTGCGAACGTGGTTCGGTTTAAAAATGTGCTTGGACTGCTTCAGTTCTTTTTGCTGCGACCATTCCATGCGTGGATATCGCGAAAGCTGATGATTGCGGGTTCGAGAGCCGTGTGCTCCTAGCTGTGCTGCATCTTGTCCATGAGCGTTGCCAAGGCCTTGAGATGCCGTTTTTCTTCTTCGGCGAGCTTGTAAAAGAGCATTTTGCTTTCTTGCCGAGGTGGGCGCTTTGAGCAGCGAAGATAGAGATCTAGAGCCTGAGTTTCAAACATCATTCCGGTTTCAATGATCGAGAGGCTGTCTGAAAGCGCGGGACGGTTGTACTCAATAAATTCCTCGGCAGTGAGTCCACCTTCGAGTGCTTCTGTGGGCGGGATGGATTCGGTGAGGAGATTGAGATCAAGTTCATGCCCCATAAGCTGCCGATACGTAATAAGAAGCCAAGACTTGTGTTTTTGTTCAAAAGATGCGAGCCGCGTGAGTGTGCCGACCAGTTCTGCGTCGGTATTTTCTTTGGCAAGCTGAGAATAGAAGCGTGAAAGCTGCTCTTCCATGCGGCAGGCAACGGTAATAATTTCAGCTTCGGTTGCATCTGGGGTAAAGACGGCAAGCCCGGCGCTTGAAGGGCCGACGGCAGAGATGCCAAGCCAGCTGTTCATGCCGCCTGTCATGTTGGACACGTCCTCAAAGTCTTGCGCCTTGAGGAGCGTTGCGGCAGCTGCACTTCGTGCGCCAGAGCGGCAATAGACAACAATGGGGCGATGGAGCGGAAGTTCATCCAGACGCTGGGTTAATTCTGGCAGAGGGATGTGCAGGGCGCCGGGAAGGTGCTCTTCCTCGTATTCCCAGTCCTGCCGGATATCGAGCAGAATCATGTTTTGGTTGCCACGTTCGGTGAGTTGCTTGCGGATCTGTTCGGAATCAACACGTTTAACATATTCTGACATGTGATTATCCCGTTTTGTTGTGTTATCTGTTTGAGATCGTATGATAACACAGGGTGAAGAAAGCTGTCACCCTGCACAGGGGCAGCTTTGCGAAAAGAGAAATGGCTGAGGATGTGGTTTAACTGCGTGATGAAAGGCTGGTTATGATGCGAGTGTTTTCACCGAAACTGACTGTGTGCTACGAAATTCTTTTTCTTTGTGCTCTGGCATTGGGGCTGGCGTACATAGCCAACATGCATAATCCCAAGGGATTGAGCTGGGAACAGGTTCCACTAAAAACAACAACAGTTGTGCAACAAAACGACGGGCTTCCAGAAGCGGGGACCGTTGGCGTTGTGACAACGGAGCAGGCACTGGATCTGTTTACTGAAAAGGGTGCTGTTTTTGTTGATGCCCGTTTCCCGGAAGATTTTAGTGAAGGGCATGTCCCCGACGCGGTAAACATATCGCCTGGGATGTTCTCCGAGGATGCAATGGAGCTTTTGGGTCCGGCAGAAAATCAGACCCTGCCCCTGATTGTGTACTGTAGCTCACTGAGTTGCCGAATGAGTAACGAGCTTGCGGAAAACCTGCTGATGTTGGGCTATTCCAATGTCTATGTGTATGAGCAGGGCTTTGAAGGCTGGATTGAGGCTGACGGACTTGTGGAGATGAGCCGATGAGAACATGTGCTGCATGGTTTTCCCGAATTCTTGGCGTTCTGTTTATCCTTGCCTCGGTCGATAAAATTCTGCATCCGGAATTTTTCGCACAGGTTATCGTGAATTATCAGGTGATTCCTGTCGCCTTTGTTAATCCTATTGCGATAGTGCTTCCGTGGCTGGAACTTGTGTGCGGTATCGCGCTTATGTTCCGGGCATTCCGAAGAGGCGCGGCATTGATTGTTGTGCTGATGCTGCTGACCTTTATTGGCCTGATGTGGTTCAACGTTGCCCGCGGGCTTGATGTGAGCTGCGGATGCTTCTCTGTTCGCCCTGATGCAAAGGGCGATATGATCCACTCGGTGTGGCGCGATACAGTTTTGCTGCTCATGGCGGTGGTTGTCCTGTGGCGTGGCTTTGTTGAACAGGCCGAGGCCAAGGCTTTGGCCCTGCTGATGGAAGACATTCGGACAGGCCGAACCCGCCCGCAAACAGCTGACTCCGAAGTTTTTACTGTTGGAAATTTTGGAGCTGATGAGCCTCAGCCAGAACGCGCTGGAGTCTCTGCTGCCCGCGCACGCTGGGGGGCACTGGGAAATGTCCCTGAACACTCCGATTCCACAGAAGAGCGCAGGCCAGAATCCTTGCTGCATGATGTGCCTGATGAAAATCAGGATACAGAGAAGCCAAAAGAAGAGCCTGAGCCTGGGGCTGAGCCGATTGCAATGCCCCTAGATCCAGAGGTTGAGCCTGAGCTTGAGCCAGAGGTCGAAACCGAAGCTGAAGAAGAGAGCGTACAAACCGGAAAAGAGGAAAGTACGAAGCTCGATTCAGAAGAAAAGAAATAAAAAAGGACGCGCCGTGGAATTTTTCTGCGGCGCTTTTTTGTTTCCAAATATTTTGATGGATAGCACAGAATCCTTGCGAAACGAGTGGTATATGCTATGAATCGGACACGCTGAATTGACAGCGTGTTACGGTCGGTGTACCGCCCTTGTGATAGCCGCATTCTGCGGCGTTCTGAAAACAAGTAGAAAAATCATGGTTCAGCAGGAAACAGGCTCTGTTTTTGAGCGGCTGGGGACGACGACTCTTCGCGTTGACTGTGCCGGAAAAACATGGCCCCTTCTTCGCCCGTCCAATTTTGAAGCTCTGTGGGAGAGCATTGGAAAGACTGGCGAAGAGGAACGAGCACCGTACTGGGCTGAACTCTGGCCGTCGAGCCTTGTGCTGTGTGAATGGCTTGAGGCGCACAAAGAGTGCATTCAGCACGCACGGTGTGTTGACATGGGCTGCGGCCTTGGGCTTTCGGCACTGTGTGCTGCACAGTGTGGGGCGCAGGTCTTGGCGTTAGACTATGAGTTTGAGCCACTGGTTTATGCGGCAGAGACTCAGCGGCGTCTTGGTATACCACGGGTAACATGGGCTGTGATGGACTGGCGAAAGCCTGCCCTTGCGCAGCATTCCGCAGACTTTGTCTGGGGCGGAGATATTGTCTATGAGCCGTCTTTTGTGGAGACTGTGGCAGAATTTTTGGACTGGAGTCTTGTTCCCGGAGGCCGGGCATGGATTGTAGAACCCAATAGAGTTGTTGCAAGACCATTTAAAGGGGCTATAGAGCAGCGGGGCTGGGATTTTACACGGGTGTTTACCCGTTCTCTGGAGTGGGAAAAGCATTCCGTTACCCTGCATTTGCTTGAGATTGTAAAAAAGGCTTGACCCTAAGTGGTTAGCATGAAAAACACCAGAATTCGCGGAGGATGTAATGGGAAAGACAATTCGGTTTGGAGTCTCACTCGATTCGGACCTCCTCGACAAATTTGACCGGCACTGTGAAGAAAACAGTTATCAGACCCGGTCTGAGGCTATTCGTGACCTCATCCGAAATACCCTCGTCAAAAACGAGTGGACTGACGAAAATCACGAAGTCGCCGGGACGCTGACCCTGGTCTATGACCATCATCAAAGTAACCTTTCACAGCGTCTCACAGAATTGCAGCACGAGGCTCATCATCTGATTATGTCTTCGCTGCATGTTCATCTGGATCATTTCAATTGCCTAGAAGTTCTGGTGCTCAGAGGCACCGCAGGCGAAATCCGTAATCTGGGCCAGCGCCTTGTTTCCACCAAGGGAGTGAAGCACGGCAAGCTGAGCCTGACAACGACTGGACAGGATTTGGTATAGTTTCCATGCAGGATGTTCAAAATGGCCCAGCAAAAGTGGCCATGCCTATTGATCGTGTTGGCGTGAAGGAATTGCGTACTCCTATTCTGGTTCGCAACCGGGATCACAAAGAGAATGTTCAGCACACTGTTGCAAGTGTTGACCTTTCTGTGGATCTTCCTGCAGAGTTCAAGGGCACCCACATGAGCCGATTTGTGGAGGCTCTTGAAGCGTGGGACGAAGAACTGGACTACAAGAGCTTCAAACGCCTTTTGGGTAATGTTCGCGAAAGGCTTCAGGCCAAGCGCGCCCATTTGACCTTCCGATTCCCATATTTTCTGGAGCGCACGGCTCCGAGTACAGGAAGCAAAGGACTGATGGATTATCAGTGTGAACTCACAGGTGTTCTCGAAGGTGATCAGCTGAGCTTTGTGCTGGGCGTCGAAGTGCCTGTGATGACTGTCTGTCCGTGCTCTTTGGCTATCTGTCACGGTGGAGCGCACAGCCAGCGGGCCATTGTAACAATTCGTACCCGGTCGACAGGACTGGTGTGGATTGAAGACCTGATTGCTGTTGCTGAAAAAGCTGGCTCCTCCCCGGTTCATTCTGTGCTCAAGCGCGAAGATGAACGAGACGTGGTTGATTCTGCTTTTGCCAATCCGGCTTTTGTGGAAGATGTGGTCCGCTCTGCGGCGCATTCTCTCCAGAAGATGGAGCAGGTTTCGTGGTTCCGGGTTGATGTGGAAAGCCAGGAGTCTATTCATAATCATAGCGCGTATGCGAGTATCGAGATGGAGAATACTCACTAAGATACTTTGTCCCTTTGACTTTTTTGTCTGGGGGCCGTAAAACTGCGCTTTAAAGCAGTTGCACCGGCAACTGCAGGGTTTTTCTTAAGGAGATGGTATGCAGTGCGCTGGGGGGCCACTGCAAAAATCAGGACTGCTTGGGCTGTAAGCGATATCCTGATTTGTAGCCAGAGGGGGCTTGACCAGCATGTGCTGGAGGCCTTCGGGGTCTGGCTATGAGGAGATGAAACCTTTTTACGTGTTCGTTTCATGCGCCTCTGATAGAATAGAGAGACATCCCATGCTCTCTAGGAGGGGCGCGTGTTCGCATCGATCAGGCCTACGATTCCATCCTATCGGGATCCTTTACAGGATTTTCCGATCGTCTGTTGCCGCGCCCGGTATGAGAAGGAAGAGCGTTATCATGATGTCTTTGTCATGAGATTGACACCAATGTGCGGGCAAAGAATTTCACACGAGTGTGGAAGACACGCCGAATGTGGGGGAGTGTTCGCACAATTGTGGAGGATGCATGGATATCGATAAAAGCGGAATCATAGGTCAGAGTCCCGCCTTAAAAAAAGTTTTCAAGGTTCTGGCCAAAGTCGCGCCTACTGATAGCACGGTATTAGTGACTGGAGAATCCGGGACCGGTAAGGAACTTCTTGTTCGTGCTCTGCACGCGAATAGCAAGCGAAAAGGAAAGCCTTTCGTTCCCGTCAACTGCGGAGCAATACCCGCAGAACTTCTCGAATCAGAACTTTTTGGACATGAAAAGGGTGCCTTTACGCACGCAATCCGTTCCCGGGCTGGCCGTTTTGAGCTTGCCGAGGGCGGAACAATCTTTCTTGATGAAATAGGCGAGCTTGACCTCTCGCTGCAGGTCAAAATCCTGCGAGTTCTTCAGGAAAAAGAGTTTGAGCGTGTGGGAGGAACCAAAACCCAGCAGGCCGACGTTCGTGTCGTTGCCGCAACAAATAGGGATCTGGAAGTCGAAGTTCAGAAGGGAAACTTTCGCGAAGACCTTTTTTATCGTCTCAACGTCATTCCACTTCATTTGCCATCATTGCGTGACCGCGGCAGTGATATTTCACTGCTGGCAGATCATTTTCTTGGAGGCTTCGCAGCGTCACAGGAGCGGAAGCCCCTGGCTTTGACTGCCGAAGCTCGCCGGATGCTTTTGGCATACGACTGGCCAGGAAATATTCGCGAGCTGGAAAACTTCATGGAGCGCCTGTCCATTCTTTGTGACGGCGACATCATTACACCGGATGAACTTCCTGAAAAGATCTGGCGCTGCGTGGGCAAAACTCCGCCACCACAGCCCAGTGAAGAAGCTCTTGCGCCGGTGGGCTTTTCTTGGCCAAGAATTCAGGACCTTCAGGAACGGGAGCTGGATCTCAAAAGCTTTTTGGATGCTGTTGAAGAGCGTTTGCTCGTGGAAGCCCTGGAGCTTTCTAACGGTGTCAAAAATCGGGCTGCCGAGATTCTTGGTATCAAGCGGACCACGCTGATCGAGAAGCTCAAGAAGAAAGGTCTCTAGTCTGTCTTTCTGGTATATCCATTGAATTGAGAGGCTTTTATGCTTTGGAAGTAGAAGAAATTCTGTTTCCGGTTGGAAGTCTGCACGCAAATTGCAAGAAGAGCCCTCGTGAAGAAACGAAATGTCCGCAGCAAGGTCTGCACGCTTTTCCTGATGGGAATGATCTGGTGCTCTCATCCTTTGGATGCAGATGCCATGAACCTTCGGTTCGGCATCCATCCTGATAAGGAGCGCCTTGTCTTTACTTTTCCTAACTCTGTTCCGCAGCATACGCTCAAGCGGACTGGTCGAAATGAGCTGCAACTTGTTGCGCCACAAGGACTGGGTCCCTACACGGGCAAACGGCCGCGTTTTGGAAATTCCAAGCTTGTCCGGGCGGTGAACGTCTCGAACAAGAGCGCTGGTATTCGGCTGGGAACAGATGCCTTTGGCTATGTCAGCTTTACCCTGAAGTCTCCTTCTCGTCTTGTGGTGGACGTTTTTCGCGATCCGCTTGGGGCGCGCTGGAAAAAGGCAAAAGATCAGGGTGCAAAAAGTTCGGCAGCTGCCGCAAAAAAAACTCCTGCTGCTCAGGCACAGAAGCATAGGGCGAAAAAGTCGTCTGAGTCTGTGAAAAAGCCTGCTGCTCAAAAAAAACGGACGCATTATGAAGTGCCTAATGTATTCCGTGGAGAGCTGGGCAAAAAAGGCGGAGTTTCTCCTACCAAAAAAGAAATTGCATCTCAGGCCGTGGCCGCATCGACGGCCCAGAATCCCGATGCTCAGCCGCAAGTGAAGGCAGAGAAAACTGCTCCTCAAAAAAAGGCGGCGATGCCCAAAGAGCTTTCGCAAAAGCCGTGGTCATTCCGTGGAAGCATTGATAAAGCTGACGGGAAAAAGAACGCAAAAGAGGCGAGAGCAGAGCGCTTGTCGCAGACTCGTCCTGCGTCCAAAGACCTGCCTCAGCCCCTCGTGGATGCTCCAGAGCCAGAAAGCCTGAAAAAAGCCGAGAAAGCCCCTGCTGCTGGACCAGATTTTGGCAAGCTCATGAATGCTGCGATCATTGCCCAGAACGGCAAGCAGTATGATGCAGCTCTTGAGCAGCTTGGGCACATTATTTCTGATAAGCGTGCGCCAAAGGACATGCGTGAAGAGGCCTTGTATATGAAGGGTGATGTGCTGTACGCCAAGTACGGTGATGACCTCGCAGGGCATTTTGATGAAGTGAACGGCGCATACGAAATTGCCATGAACGCAAACCTTGATTCGTCCCGGGTCCCGGCGGCGTTGCTCAAGCGCGGCGTGCTGAACCTGCGCGTGGATAATGTCCCTGAGGCCAAGGCCTTTTTCAAGATTCTTCGTGACAAGTACAAGAACGATCCCAACGTCCCACTGACCTATTATTACTGGGGCGACTATCATTTTAAGAATAAGGACTATGAGCGGGCAGCTGATGAATTTCAGTATCTGGTCCAGGTCTACCCAGACTGCACCTTTGTCCGTGAAGCTTCGCTTGGTCTGGCCCGTTCTCTGAAAGAACTTGGCTATGACGAGCAGGCCTACAAGATTGTCGACTTCATCGAAAAGCGCTGGCCTCGATTTTACATTGAGTTCCCGCCGTTCCTGCAGCTTGAGGGTGACGCCGCTTACGCGGTTAAGGACTACGAGGCTGCCAAGGATTTTTACTGGGCCTATTACAATATAGATCCTCGTGGCGATGATGCGGACATTATTCTTGCCCGTATTGGTGATGCCTACGTCAACATGGACCGCTTTGATGCGGCTCGTGAGATTTATGAAAAGGCAGTGAGCGATTTCCCGGACCGGGAAGGCGGGCTGGTGTCCAAAATGCGTCTTGCAGAAGAGGGCATTTATGACGAGCCGTCTTTGGCGCAGATGTATTCCATCTTTGACCGTCCGCTGACGCTTCGCCCCTCCCGTATCTACAAAGAAATTATTAAGGATCATCCAGAAAGCAAGCTGGCTCCGCTGGCACAGCTTAAGCTGGCCATTTGGGAGCTGTGGAACAAGCGCTACCTTGATGGACTGAAAGCCTCGAGTGATTTTGTAAAGAACTATCCAGAGAGCGAGTTGTTGCCTCGGGCTGTGGATGTTGGCATGCAGTCCTTTAGCGCGATGTCCAAGGCTCTGGTTGCGGAGGAAAATTATCCGCTGATCGTGAAGCTTTGGGAGAAGTATCCATTCTTGCGTGAGCACAAGGATCAGCTTTCACCGGGGGCGTGTATGGCCCTTGGTCTGAGTTTCTGGAAAGAGGGGCAGCCCGGCAGGACTTTGGCCCTGACTGAGCCGTACCTGAAAAAGCCTCAGATTCCCGAAATTTCTGAGATGGCCATGAGCCTTGCCCTGTCTGTGTATTTGGATAATCAGGCATGGGATAAGGTCGTTGAGGTCGCAAAGGATGTGAAGAATTGGGAGCTGACCCCTGAGCATCAGCGCGAGCTGAATTATGCACAGGGACTGGCTTTTGAGAATCTTGGCAAGATGGACAAGAGCAAGAGTTTTTGGAAAAAGCTTGCACAGGACAAGGAGCTTGATCCTCGGCAACGCGCATATGCCCAGAATTTCATGGCTCAGTCTCTTTATGATGATCGCAAGTACAAGGAAGCGTATGAATATGCGCAGGAATCCTTGAGTCTGCTGCTGGATACGCAGGGGAATGAAAACCGCATCCGTGATGATCTTCGGATTTTAATGGATGTGACTGAGAAAACAGGTCGTATTCCAGAAACCTTGAAATGGGCTGCGGAATATGAAAAACATATGAAGAAGGATGATCCCAGCTATCCTGCGCTCAAGTACCGGGTTGCCGGACTGTATCGCAAAGCTGGGGACACCGACCGTTGGAAGAACATGCTGAAAACTCTGGCAAAAGAATCTTCGGATACACTGTACGGGCGAATGGCGTCCTCAGATCTGGAGCTTGCTGCGCTGGAGGAAAACGCTCAGCAGTATCAGCCTGACGCACAGCTTCAATAATTCCACCGCCGAGGGAGTGGCGTCAGGACAGGGGGCAGAAATGCAAAGAAATCCTGTTGTCGCCGGACGTTTTTATCCAGACTCTCCCGAAGCGCTGAACCACGACCTTTCGATACTTATGCGCGGGGCAGGGGAGAAATCCTCTGCCCCGACGCTTTTGGCAATGGTCCCCCATGCTGGATACATGTTTTCCGGGCAGGTTTGCGGGCAAACACTTGCCCAGGCAAATCTGGCGAAAAAGCTTGTTTTGCTTGGCCCAAATCATACAGGGAGGGGAGCACGTCTTGCGGTTTGGCCAGATGGAAGCTGGCAGATCCCCGGTGCAGATGTCCCTGTTGAGAGTGAGCTGGCGCACAAAATTATTGAACAGCATCCCGCGATTTTTGCGGACCGTTCGGCACACCTCATGGAGCATTCGCTTGAGGTTGTTCTGCCGTTTTTAGCCTACCAGAATTGTGACCTTTCTATTGTTCCCATCAGCGTTTCCGAGCCTGATTATGGGCTGCTTGAACAGGCAGGAAATGCTCTGGGTGATCTTTTTTCTTCGATCCCAGAGGCAATATCCATTGCCGTAAGCTCTGACATGAGCCATTATATTAGTGCAGAAAAGGCTCGTACGCTTGACGGGGATGCCTTGGATGCTGTGATGGCCCTGAACCCAAGGGCGCTTTACGATGTCGTACGTAAGAAAAATATATCTATGTGCGGTATGTTGCCTATGACGCTCGGAATGATTATTGCCAAAAAGCTCGGCGCCCATTCGGCCCGGCTTGTTGCATATTCCAATTCGGGAGATGTGACGGGCGATTTTGATCAGGTCGTGGGCTACGCTGGGGTTCTTATCAGTTAACCATCCGACAAAGGATTGCCCATGACAATAAAAAAAGCATTCACCACATTGGGGACGCTTCTCGTGGCCGTGGCAATGATTGCGACCACTGCATGTACACCGACTGGACCTCTTCCGCAGCCTCGCCGGGTTGTTGAGCCGTCTAGCGTAGCGGGTGGAGTTCAGACTCCTCAATGGGATATTGCCGCTGTTGCGTATGAGCATCAGGGGCAGGGGCTTGATTATCAGGATGCAGATCTTGAACCTATTTATCTGGTGTTCAAAAACAAGAGCAACATGAACCCGCGCGTTCTCATTGACCAGACTCGCGGCGTGGCTCGTGATGGCGAATACCTTGCTTATGACGTTAACGAAGCTACCCAGCTTGTGTTCTCGTCTGAAGCCTTTACCAACAAGGCCAAGGGGGCAGGAAAGACCGCTGCTGTGAGTACGCTCATTGGCGCCGGACTTGGTGCTTTGCTTGGAACCATTGGTGGCGGGGATAATATTTGGAAAGGCGCTTTGATTGGTGGTGCTGGTGGCGCTCTCGCTGGCGGTACGGCTGGTGGCGTGGCAACGTCTGATGCTGAATTCAAGCAGACAATCCGTCAGGAACTGGTCCGGTATGGCTGGTCTGATGAGCCTATCCCGTCCCAGTACACCAAGGTAGGATATTTGTACTTCCCGGCTCGTGGCATTTCTTTTGTTCGAGTCGTGGTACGGGCTGGCGGAAAGATACAGAACTTCAATGTTCCGGTGACCTTCCAGTCTCGCCCAGCAAATTAGTACTCATACACACTCCTTTGGGTACGGCTCTGTCTCTCTCGCGAGGGGCAGGGCCTTCTTTGTTTTGGGCAGGAGGAAGACGTAAAAAAAGACCACCCTTTGTGCGGGTGGTCTTTTCGCTTTCACTTTAAGGAGAGAATGACGATTAGCTTTTCAGGATGCGGCGGGCAACTTCGTCCTGAATGTCGGTGATGAACGGAACGCCGGTTTCGCGCTCGGTCTCACGGTTTGCAGAGGCAATGTCATCGCGGGTGATTTTGTCCACGTTGAATTTGCGTGCGCCAGCCAGAAGCTGCTGGAGTCCTGCGGAGAGTTTGTCGACCAGAGTCCACATAGCGATTGCACCGTAAGGAATTTCTCCCATGCTTGCTTTGCCAATGCGGTCTTCGACAGCATGGTAGCCAGCAAAGATTTCTTCTGGAGAGTTGCCAAGCTCGCGGATTGCCGGGGGCAGGGTGTCCCAGTTGCCGTTGACTTTTGCGCGGCGTTCAGGGTGAAGCACGCCCTCGATGTTGGAACCGAGGAAGCCGGGAATCATCATACCGCGGCCCATGCAGACCATCTTGGTGTATGGGGCACCAAGGGCAAGAGACTTAAAGATGTTGGAGCACTTGGCAAAACCACCAGCAAAGCTGAGGTCAACCACGTTTTTGCCCTGAGCTGCGAGCATGGAGGCGTATTCGTATGCCTTGGAATGCAGCAGCAGAGATGGAACACCCCAGGTTTCCATCATGTTCCAGGGGCTCATGCCCGTTCCGCCACCTGCACCGTCAATGGTCAGCAGGTCGAGCTTTGCCTCGGAGGCGAGCTTGATGGCCATTGCGAGAGCTTCCATGCCATACGCACCGGTTTTCAGGGTGATGCGGCGGAAACCAAGAGAGCGGAGGTATTCCACAGAGTGCATGAAGTTTTCACGAACCTGATCAAAGGAATTCAGGTTGGTGTAACCAAGGCGGCTGTGGCGGGCAAAGGAGTGGATTGCACCGGAGCGGAAGCCTTCCTGCACTTCTGGGCGTTCGGGATCGGGGTCCACAAGGTAGCCGCGCTGTTTCAGGAAGCTTGCATACTCAATGCTGCTGACTTCGATTTCACCACCGATGTCTTTTGCGCCCTGACCCCATTTCAGCTCAATGATAACTTTGTTGCCGTATTTTTCTGCGATGTATTCGGCAACGCCGTTGCGGGTATCTTCAACGTTCATCTGAACGATGATGGCACCGTACTCGTCGTGATAGCGCAAGTAGGTATCAATGCGGCGTTCCAGCTCAGGAGCGCTGCTAATGCGGCCGTTTTTCAGCTCGGATTTGCGGTCAATACCAACAACGTTTTCACCAATAACAATCGGAATGCCTACGAGGGCGCAGCCGATTGCAAAGCTGTCCCAGTACTTGGCAGCGATGAAGGTTGAACCCAGCGCGCCGGTCATGAACGGAACGCGGCAGCGGGTCTTTTCTTCGGCACCAAAAGAGGTTTCCAGAGAGACATCAGTAAAAAGGCTGTCGCCGTTTTCTGCTTTTTCACCACCACAGCATGCACCGTAGTTGGCGCCCTGAATGCGCAGGGAGTTGTACGAGACACCAACGTGGCAGGTGTTGCCGCTGCCAGCGGTGACGGTACCAAAGTCCCTGGGGTACAGCATTTCACGGCCTTTGAGGCAGGAAAGCCATGTCTCACACTTTCCCTTGCAGTCGGCTCGGCACAGAGTACACAGACCGGATTCAATCGCGTTTCCGCGGTTCGTGCTGCCCAGAACGTCGTTATTTTTTGGCCACTGCATGATAACGCTCCATTGAAACTGAATTTTTTACATAAATGGAAAATATTTTCGATATCCCTTCCACGCGCATTTGACGAAAAAAATGCGTTGCTTACCATCAGCTGTTTCGAGAATGGCAATGAATTGTGAGTAATCGCTTTAGAACCTCGCGTCAATACGGTGTTTTCGCAAAGTGCCCCAAGTTTTTGGCTTTTTTGGACTTGAATACTAGGAAATAGAGAGAAGGAATGGAAACAGGAAAAGCCTGAGAGTGCCCGTCAGATGGACGTTTTATGAAAAGACTCGATTTTTGAGGTAGTGCAAATGACCGAGAAAAGGGCCATAAAAACTTTTTTTCACTTTTTTTCTGAAACTATTATCTTTTTTGTCATCACAGAAATAACAAAAACGTAGAGAAAGAGGTTTTGTTTTGGAAGGGAAAGACTAGTGCAAAAGCAAGGGAAAAGGGGAGCTGTAGACACAAAAAAGCGCCGCTCCGGAGTGAACCAGAGCGGCGCTACTATGTCGTATGCGAAGTGCGTCGACTAGCGGCGGTTACGATCACCACCGCGACGGTCGCCACCACGGCCACCACGACGGTCACGGTCACCACCGCGGCGGTCGCCGCCACGCTTGGGCTTGCCAAAGGTAGCGAGGTCGATGGTCTCACCGGCTTCTTCCATAAGGACAGCCTTGCGAGACAGGCGGACACGGCCAGAAGGCTCAACTTCCAGAACCTTGACCTTCATGCTGTCGCCAACCTTGGTCACATCGCTGGGCTGCTCAACACGCTGAATGTCCAGCTGGGACACGTGGACCAGACCGTCGAGGCCAGGAAGGATTTCAACAACAGCACCGCAGTCGATGACGCGGGTAACGCGACCTTCGTAGTCTTTGCCCACTTCTGCGGTCTGGTCATGGTACTGAACCATTTCCTTGGCCTGAAGCAGAGACTCACGAGTCGGAGCAAAGATGGAAACGCGGCCATCGTCTTCGATGTCGATGTCAGCACCAGTCTCGGCGGTGATGGCTTTGATGTTCTTGCCACCGGGGCCGATGATGGAGCGGATCTTGTCCGGATGCACGTGGACAATCTCAAGCTGCGGAGCATGCTTGGAGACCTGACCGCGAGATTCGGGCAGAACAGCGTTCATGTTCTCCAGAATGTGCAGGCGGCCTTCTTTGGCCTGTGCCAGAGCACTGCGGAGAATTTCGGAAGGAATACCAGTGATCTTGATGTCCATCTGAATGGCGGTAACGCCATCTTCGGAACCAGCGACCTTAAAGTCCATATCGCCGAGTGCGTCCTCGTCGCCGAGGATGTCGGTCAGAACCAGGTATTCGTCGTCTTCCTTGATAAGACCCATTGCAACACCTGCGATGGGGCACTTCACCGGGATGCCAGCGTCCATCAGTGCGAGGGAAGAACCACACACGGATGCCATAGAGGAGGAACCATTGGATTCCATGATCTCGGAAACGACACGGACGGTGAAGGGGAACTCTTCTGCGGGCGGCAGGATCGGGTGGATTGCGCGCTCTGCAAGAGTACCGTGACCGATTTCACGACGGGAAGGTCCACGCAGGAAGCGGGCTTCACCGACGCAGTACGGCGGGAAATTGTAGTGGAGCATGAAGCGCTTGACGCAGTCACCAACCAGAGAGTCGGTGCGCTGCTCGTCGCGGGAGCTACCCATGGTTGCAGTAACCATAGCCATGGTTTCGCCACGAGAGAACAGGGCGGAACCGTGGGTGCGGGGCAGCAGGCCCACTTCGATGCCAAGCGGACGAACGGTGGTGAGGTCACGACCGTCGATGCGCTTCTTGTGGTCCTTGATGCTGGAACGAACGATTCGTTTGGTGATGGCGTTAATCATGTCGCCAGCGCCCTTGATGCGTTCCGGCTCTTCTGCAAAGCGCTCGTTCAGGACGTCCATGACTTCCTGCTTGATTGCGTCCTTTGCAGCATAGCGCTTCAGCTTTTCAGGGATGAAAAGTGCTTCTTCGAGCTTGGGAGTTGCGATCTCTTCGACAACTGCCTTCACTTCGGCGTCTTCAACGTGCTCTGCGATCTCGATTTTGGGCTGGCCGCACTTTTCGCGAAGCTCTTCCTGAGCCTGCAGTACAGGCTGCATCTGCTGGTGACCCCATTCGATGGCGTCAGCAATCAGGGATTCGGGCAGGAAGTCTGCGGAGCCTTCAACCATGACGACTGCGTCCTTGGTACCAGCGATAACAAGATTCAGTTCGCTCTGCTTAACCTGTTCGTAGGTTGGGTTGTACACGAACTGCTTGTTGATGTAGCCGATGCGGGCACCAGCGATGGGGCCGAGGAACGGAGTCTTGGAGATGCCAAGAGCAGCGGAAGCGCCGCAGATGGCGAGCACATCAGGATCGTTCTCTTCATCAGCAGAGTGAACCTGGGCAATGATCTGGACTTCGTCACGGAAGGTCTTGGGGAACATGGGGCGGCAGGGGCGGTCGATAAGACGGCACACCAGAACCTCACGCTCGCTGGGACGGCCAACTTCGCGGCGGAAGAAGCTCCCGGGGATGCGGCCAGCAGCGTATGCCAGTTCCTTGTATTCAACGGTCAGCGGGAAGAAGCCGCGATCTTCGGGGAGGGGCTGGGTAACAACGGTAACCAGAACAACGGTACCGCCGCACTGCACCCAGATGGAACCGTGAGCCTGCTTGGCAAGCTTCCCGGTTTCAAAGATGATTTCCTTGCCATCAGCGAGCTTGGCGCTGGTACGCACGGGAGAAAAAGTCTGTGTATTCATGAATACCTCGTGAATAAGTGATGCCTCAGTGAGGCAGAAAACTCTCTTCCCCCAAAAACGAGATGTCGGCTGCAAAGTTGTAAGAATAGGACGTGTACGACGCCCCACTGTCGCAACCTCGCAGCATGATAAAGTTTTCGGGGAAAGTCGGAGAGGCCGCAAAGCGACCTCTCCATTTTTAAACTACTTGCGCAGGCCGAGACGCTCGATGAGGTCTCTGTAACGCTGAACGTCCTTGCTCTTAAGGTACTTCAGCAGGTTACGGCGCTTACCGACCAGCTTCAGAAGACCAGTGCGGGAGTGGAAGTCCTTCTTGTGAGTCTTGAAGTGACCAGTAAGGTACTGAATGCGTGCAGTCAGAAGGGCGACCTGGACTTCAGGAGAACCAGTGTCTCCCTCGTGCTGCTTGTATTCTTCAATAATTTTGGCTTTTGCTTCAGCAGTCATTACCACAGCGGCAACCTCCGGGGTTGTAAAATGTGTTTTTGCCGCAACGTGCGACAGGTGCGGGGTCTGCAGTGCTACCAGAGTCCACGCAGAATTGACCATAGCAGTTTGTCATTCCGTTTCGCTGATTCCACCAGGGCAAGCGGCGTTCCGTCGTGACCAACAAGCAGGGCATGCTGCCCTGTCTGTGTTGCGGTCTCGTCGGCTGCAACTTCCGAAACCGGAAGCCACGTTCCATTCTTGACCTGCGCGCTCTGTTCCTCTGTCAGCACAAGGCTGGGCCAGTGGGGGAGCGCCTTTGCCAGAGGGATGACCCGGTCAGCAAGCTTTTCTGGCTCTTTGATTAGGCTGTCCATGTCATATGCGTCCTCAAGTGAGAACGGATGGCAGTTTTCCCGGATTAATTCCGTAAGCACTGCACCAGAACCAAGTCGAATCCCCAAGCTGTGGACGAGGGACCGTACATAGGTTCCGGCGGAACATGTAACCCGGAAACGAACCCACGGCAGGTCCAATTCAAGGATTTCTGCGTGGGAAATTTTCATATCGCGAATTTTGACTGGAACTTCCTTGCCTTCGCGAACAAGGGCATACAGGGGCTTGCCCTGAAATTTTGCCGCAGACACGGGAGGGACTTCCTGTGTCGTTTGGTTCATCCAGTCGAGAACAGCTTCTTGTACCTGTTCTGGACTCAGGTGGTCAAACGTCTTTTCTTCGACAATGGTGCCTTCTGCATCATATGTGTCTGTTGTTTGACCCAGTCGCAGTTGTCCCTGATACGTTTTTTCACCACTTGTCAAGTAAGGAGCGAACTTTGTTCCATGTCCCAACAAGACGATGAGCACCCCCTGTGCCATTGGGTCCAGCGTTCCACCGTGTCCAATGCGGCCCTGGTCAAGCTCTCTGCGAATGGTGTTGAGGCATGCCGCAGAAGTCGGGCCAGAGGGTTTGTTCAGGATGAGCACGCCATCCATCTGATTTTTGCTGCGTTTTCTTTTTCTACCCATACGCGTTTATGCCTCGCCGTCAGGAAGGTATTTGCTGGCGGTTTCCAGCAGGAGCGCCTTGGCGTCTTCCAGCGAGAGATTCAGCTTGATACCCGCAGCATTTTTGTGTCCGCCACCGCCAAGTTCAGCACTGATTGCCCGAACGTCAAGCTCTCCGGCTGCACGAAGACTCACCTTGGTGAGGCTTGGCCTTTCTTCCCGGAGGCTTATGGCACCTTTGACACCACGAATTCTGCGAATGCTGTTTACCAGATCGCCGCAGTCTTCGCGGGTGCTTCCGGTTTCATCCAGCATGGCCTGCGTGACTTCGATGGTCGCAATCTGACCAGCAAAGTGCAGTTCTGCACGTTCGTATGCCTTGGATGTGAGGTGGAGGCGGCTCAGTGTCCACTGGTTCTGAAGGCGGGCGTTGAATGCGCCAACATCCAGACCACTTTCAATGATGCTTGCAGCTAGGCGCATGGTGTCGGGGCTGGTATTGCCATAACTGAAATGGCCCGTATCCGTGACCATTGCCAAGTATACAGCTTCTCCGAGTCCGTCGACAAGCGGAACGTCAAGTTCCTGTGCCAGCTGACCAATCATTTCGCCAACAGAGGATGCTGAGGGATCAACCCAGTTGATTTCTGCGTACTCAGGATTGCCAAGATGGTGGTCTATATTGATGCTGCCGCGGCGGGAGAAGCTTTCTGCAAACTCGTCACCAAGGCGGTCAAGGTCGCCGCTATCAAGACAAATGACCCACTCAGGTCGCATTTCCGGGAGTTCGTGAACAACAGGGCAGGGGAGAGAAAGCCAGCTCAGGTAATCCGGGATGCCAGAAGCGTTATACACGATAACGTCCTTGCCGAGTTCCGTCAGAACATGGGCAAGAGCAACACTGGAACCCAGCGCATCACCGTCTGGATTTTCGTGGGCGGCAATAAGAAAGCTACTTCCGCCCGAAAGGATGTCTTTAATCGTTGTTCTGGGGGTGGTCATAGACCATGTCCTCCAGATAAGAGTCATAAACAAAGCGCAGCTCAGGGACAAACTTGCTCCTGAGGCGTCTGCCAAGCAGAGAGCGCATAAACCCTGCGGCCTTACGCAGGCCCTTTGCAGCGTCCTTCTGTGCTTCTTCGCCACCGGGGATGGTGTACAAAATTTCCGCAATGGACAGGTCTTTGTTCATGCGGACGCCACTCACGGTCACCATCTCAATGCGAGGATCAGACACGTCCTCAATGAGCATGGTTGCGACTTCGCGCATGACCTGGTCACCAAGGCGGTGAGACCTTCTGGAATCTGAACGATGCATGTTTTTTATCCTGAAAATGTTTCTCGTAGAGCATACCATGCCCGCGCCAGTGCGTCAGAAAAAAAGGATGCTCAGACATGAGCTGCGCCCAGAGTGGAAGAGTATCCACCCTGGGCGAGCATGATTATCTATTCAGTCCCTGCCGGGGCAGGGTATGGAACGGGCGGCTGGAGCTAGTCCAGAGTTGCCTGCTCTTCGACTTCTTCGAAGGCTTCGATGACGTCGCCAACCTTGATGTCGTTGAAGTTTTCAAGGCCAGCACCACATTCGTAGCCCTTGCGGACTTCGCGTGCATCGTCCTTGAATCGCTTCAGGGAGTTGAGCTTGCCGGTGTAGATAACAACACCGTCGCGCAGGAGGCGGATGCCAGCGTTGCGGCGAAGTTCGCCGTCAACCACAAAGCAACCAGCGATTGTGCCGACGCGGGGGATGCTGAAGGTCTCGCGGACTTCGGCCTGACCGAGGTATTTCTCGGAGATAACCGGAGCGAGCATACCTGTCATAGCGTCCTTGATCTCGCTGACGAGCTTGTAAATGATGTCGTAGAAACGGATTTCCACGTGCTCGTGTTCAGCAACGTCCTTGATCTTTGCAGTCGGACGGACGTTGAAGCCAATGATAATGGCCTGAGATGCAGCAGCAAGCAGGATGTCAGATTCGGTGATGGCACCGGCACCGCTGTGAACGATGTCGACCTTGACCTTTTCTGTAGACAGCTTGTTGACAGCTTCGGAGATAGCTTCCAGGGAACCCTGCACGTCAGCCTTAAGCACGAGGTTAAGGGTCTGGGTGTCAGAGTGGGGGTTGGAAGCAAGGAAGCTTTCCAGGGTAACTTTGCTTTCGCGAGCCAGAGCACGTTCGCGCTCTTTGATCTGGCGATCATTAGCAATGCGGCGTGCGACTTTTTCGTCTTCGACGCAGATGAACTCGTCACCAGCTTCGGGCACACCGTCAAAGCCCTGAACCTCGACCGGACATGCCGGACCAGCTTCTTTGATCTTTTTACCCTTGTCACTCAGCATTGCACGAACGCGGCCGTTGTGTGTGCCACAAACGAAGGAGTCACCCTGGTGCAGGGTACCGCCCTGAATAAGGACGGAAGCAACAGGACCACGACCCTTGTCGAGGCGAGCTTCGATGATGCGGCCAACAGCGCGCTTGTTCGGGTTAGCCTTCAGCTCGAGCACTTCTGCCTGAAGCAGAATCATCTCGAGGAGGTTGTCGAGGTTTGTGCCAGTCTTGGCAGAAACGTTGACGAAAATGGTTTCGCCACCCCAGTCTTCGGGAACGAGGTCGAGTTCAGCCAGTTCGCGCATAACGCGTTCCGGGTTGGCCTCTTCCTTATCGATCTTGTTGACTGCAACGATGATCGGAACACCAGCAGCCTTGGAGTGGTTCACAGCTTCGCGGGTCTGGTCCATAACGCCGTCATCTGCGGCGACAACCAGAACAACAAGGTCAGTAACCTGAGCACCGCGAGCACGCATAGCAGTAAATGCTTCGTGACCGGGGGTATCGAGGAAGACAATCTTGCCGCGATCGGTCTGTACGTCGTATGCACCGATGTGCTGGGTGATGCCGCCAGCCTCACCAGAGGTGATCTTGGACTTGCGGATGGCATCCAGCAGGGAGGTTTTACCGTGGTCAACGTGACCCATGATGGTCACGACAGGAGCGCGGGACTCCAGATCTTCGGGCTTATCCTCGTTTTCGGTCGGAGCAAGGTAGGCATCTTCGGAGAAGCCGACCTTTTCGACGTCATAACCAAATTCGGAAGTAACGAGCACGGCAGTATCATAGTCGATAGACTGGTTGATCGTTGCCATGACGCCAAGGCCGAACAGAACTTTAATCAGAGCCTGTGCTTTGACGCCCATCTGCTTGGCGAGATCTGCCAGGCGGATGGCTTCTTCCATCTTGATTTTGCGCTTTGCTGCCTTAATGGGCTGGGTGTTGGATGCGTGCTGAGACGGCTGTCCGCCCTTGCGCTTCTTTTTGTTGAAGCGCTTGTTAAAGCCCATATGGTCTTCGTTGGACTTGCGGGAGAAGTCAACAACGCGCTTGTCCTTCTTGCCACGGCGACGGCGTTCGTCGTTGCTCGGAGCAGTAGGCTGAGGCGTAAAGCGTCCACCAGGAGCGCCACCTGGGCGACCACCACCGGGACGACCGCCACCTGGACGACCGGGGCCACCTGGGCGACCTGGTCCGCCGGGACGGGCACCATTCGGGCGACCACCGGGACGTCCGCCGGGACGATCTCCACCTGGGCGACCTGGGCCACCGGGACGGCCACCTGGGCGTCCACCGGGACGGCGGTCATGCTGGGGGCGTCCATCACGACGGTTACGGCGTTCAGAAGCGGCGCGTTCTTCGCGCTCTTTCTGCTGGCGAACTGCAGCCGGGTCAGGGCGAGAAATAACGCGGACCTTCGGGGCAGCAGTAAATTCTTTTTTCTTAGGCTTAGCCTTTTTGGCTCCCTTTTCTGCATCTTCTGCAGCGTCTTTCTTGGGAGCGGCCTTCTTTGCAGGCTCGTCTTTCTTTGCAGCGGTCTTGGGGGCGGCGTCTTTCTTGGGAGCAGCCTTCTTCGGAGCAGCTTCTTTTTTGGCTGCGGCCTCTGCTTTGGGTGCTGCCTTCTGAGCCTTAGGCTCGGCAGCCTTCTGAGCTTCTGCCTTGGTAGTGGGGGCCTTCACAGCCTTGGCGGCGGTGGAGGGCTTTTTAATTTCTTTTGCTTCGGGCACTATCTCGGTTTCTTTCTTGGGCTTCGTGATAATTTTGGCCTTGGGCTCGGCCTTTTTCACGGGTTTAGCAGCGGTATCGGCAGTTTTTTTGGCAGCACCAGAAGATTTCTTTGCAGCAGGAGCTGCTTTCTTCGCGGTCTCTTTTTTGGTGCTGGGTTCCTCGGACTTTGTCTTTTCAGTCTTTGCAGCAGGGGTGGCGGAGTCTTTCTTGGCCTTGGGGGAGTTCTCGTCTTTATCAATCTTTTTTCTGCGACGACGAACAACGCCAGGCTGAACTTCTTTTTCTACGAGTCTGGTAGAAGATGCTGTCTCTTTGACCTTGGTGCGCAGTGCATTCGCCTGGTCTGCATCCAAAGGAGACGCAGCAGTCTTGGCTTCGACGCCAGTCTCACGACAGACGTGAAGAAGTTCCTTGGGGGTCATCCCAAGTTCTGTAGAAAGATCCTTAACCCGAAGTTTATTTGCCATGCTTTCCCCCCTGGCATTTTCGGCGCCAGCCCTTATATTTCGGAAACCGTTTGCCGCATTCTTCATCAAAACAGACGTAAAAACCCCGACCCGGAAGCGTGCCCTTGTCGTCCCGGATCAGTTGCGGCGTGTCCCCGCCTGAGCAGACGTAGCGCGTCAGCTCAGGCTTGGGAAACCGACGTCCGCAAATGATACACTTGCGGAGCGGAATATGTCTGTCTTGCGTTTCCATCATCACATTTAACAGTCCACTGGGTGAGTGGATGTTAGTCCTCGTCGCTTTCGTTTCCGTGCTGGGCGTCCATGTCTTCTTCTTCCACAGCGCCTTCAGCCTCGTCGGCTTCTGCTGCGTGGAAAGAGCGAAGAAGGTTAATGGCAGAGCGGACATCAGCAATTTTAGACTCGGTCATGCTTTCGATGGAGAGAAGTTCTTCATCGTCTGCTTCATCGAGCTTTTCTACTGTGTCGAAACCGCTGGCGAGGAATTCGTCAACGGAAATTTCGGCAACACTGGCGACCTGCTCAAGATGCTGCAACTCAGCGTGCAGCTCTCCGTAACGGCTTTCTGTGAAAATGTCGATTTTCCAGCCGAGCAGTCTGGCGGCAAGCTTGACGTTCTGTCCCTTGCGGCCAATGGCCAGAGTCAGCTGGTCGTCGGGCACGACAACTTCCAGCATTTTTTCTGATTCATCAATAGCAATGCGGGTGACAACAGCCGGAGCAAGAGCGTTGACGGCGTAGGTCGCCATGTCTGGGCTCCAGACAACGATGTCGATGCGTTCGCCACGCAGTTCCTGCACAATATTCTGAATGCGGGAACCACGGATGCCAACACATGCACCCACTGGATCGACGTCTCTGTCGCTAGACTGAACTGCGACTTTTGCGCGGCTGCCCTGGTCACGGGCAATACCCAGAATGCGGACGGTACCGTCTGCGATTTCGGGAACTTCACGCTTGAAGAGCGCCTTCATGTAATCGGCATGACCGCGCGAGACGATAACCTGCGGACCACGACCTTCGCGGCGAACGTCCAGGAGCAGGGCCTGAATGCGGTCACCACGCTTAAAGCGTTCGCGAGGAATCTGCTGGTCTTTGGGCAACAGGGCTTCAGTGCGACCAAGATTGACAATCATGCCAGCCTTGTCACGGCGCTGAATAATGCCACTGATGATTTCACCCTGACGGTCTTTAAATTCTTCATAGATGGTTTCCTGTTCAGCATCACGCATGCGCTGAATGATGACCTGCTTTGCAGACTGTGCTGCAATGCGGCCAAGGTCTTCGACCTTCAGGCGGAAACCAAGTTCATCATCGACCTGAGCATCGGGATCGTGGTCTTTAGCATCTTCAAGGGTGATTTCTGTGGCGGGGTCTTCGACCTCTTCCACAACAGCCTTGAACTGGTAGACCTCAATCTCACCGGTCTCATGGTTGAAGCTTACTTCGATATCAATGTCGTCTCCATATTTGCGAACGACGGAAGAACGAACAGCTTCCTCAAGAGTTTCAATGAGCAGCTCGCTATCGATACCCTTGTCTTTGCTAATCTGGTCGATGGCTTTCTTCAGTTCCATATTCATGGAAAAACCTCCAACACGCTTGACCCTAAAGCTCGGTCAAGGCGGTTATGGCTGGTGCTAGCCTTTTTTTCCCTTGGTTCGTTTTTCTGGGAAAACGTAACGGACATTCGCTTTTTTGACCTCGTCAAAACGCACGGAGAGAACTCCGTCGCTTTCTTCGATGGTGATTTCTTCGCCATCGACAGAGACGAGCTTTCCAGTGAAACCCTTGCGACCTTCAAGAGCCTTGAGCAGGGTTATGGAGACGTTCTGTCCAACATATGACTGCATCTGTGCAGCCGAGAAAAATTTCCTGTTCAGTCCCGGCGAGGAGACTTCGAGGGTGTAATGGCCGGGGATGATGTCTTCGACGTCGAGTGTGAAACCAAGGTCTCGCGACAGTCGTGCACATTCATCAATAGTAACTCCATCCTTTGTGTCCACAAAAATGCGGAGGATGGAGCGGTTTGGTGCGGAGGCGAACTCCAGTCCCCAGAGTTCCAGACCCTGCGCCTCGGCCATGGGCCTGATCAGGTCATCAAGTTCCTGAATCAGTGTTGAGCTCATAGATTGTCCTGAAAAAAAAAGTGGACCGCGAGGTCCACTCGTCTCATTTAAGGTATAGATCCGAGGGGTTAGAGGTTTCTGGAGCGGGTGACGAGATTCGAACTCGCGACTCCAAGCTTGGGAAGCTTGTACTCTACCAACTGAGTTACACCCGCGCCTCGGAATGCGATGAATTACCAAATTGGAGCATCATGTCAAGTGTTCGGTGGAAAAACTGAAAAATTTGCAACAGTATGAGTAAGCTATTGACTCTTTGGCGACAGTTTCGCACCGGGCGCGTCTCACGGCGTGCTTGCTATCCAATATCATAAGTACCGTTCGCATAAAAGGGGTGAGGCCGGATTTTTCAATTTCATTGGAAAAAGCCAAGATTCAGACACTCATCGCAGGCGGGTTCTCCGTCTTTTGATTCTCTCTTTATATAAAGGAAACAAAAAGAGCCTCATTGGGTCCGGCAGAAATGCTTGGCGCGGCACTTGCAAGTACTGCTGCCAAGATAGACGTCCAAGGAGACCCATTTATGCAGGATTCTATGTATAGCGCCCTTTTTGGGGCATTAACGCAAGAACACCGAATGGATATCATCGCCAATAATTTGGCGAACGTGAATACAACCGGTTTCAAACAGGACCGCGTGGCGTTCAAGGATGTGTTCGTTCGCTTTGCTCATGACAGAGTTCGGGAACCCATCATGAACCTTCGGGACAAGGCTCTTTTCCCAGAGGCCACATATCTTTCCAAGGTTCGTATTGCCGAGTCGCAGATTGATTTTTCTCAGGGAAGTCTCAAACGCTCCGACAATCCTTTGGACCTGGCCATTTCTGGCGAGGGCTTTTTTAAGGTGCAGGACGAAAACGGGACGAGTTTTTATACCCGTAACGGACACTTTGGCCTGAATGCAGAAGGGGAGCTGATTAATGGCTCCGGACTGCGGGTCATGGCAGACGGCGGGCCTGTGGAAATTCCGGAAAATGCCCGTGTCGAGGTGACACCGGACGGCAGAATTTTAGCCAATAATGCGGAAGTCGGAACTTTGGACATCGTGACGGTGTCTGACCAGAACGCTTTGCGCAAGATTGGCAGCAATCTTTTTGAAATCCATCCAGAAAAAAATGCGGAAGAGATGCAGGCTGCCGAGGCAACGGTGCAGCAAGGCTTCTTGGAAGCACCCAATGTCGAAATTGTGACTGAGATGGTGAACATGATTGAAACCCAGCGGTCTTTTGAGGCGTACCAGAAGACGATGACGACCGCCAAAGAAACAGATTCAAAGGCCATTAATTCGGTCGGTAAGGTCTAAGGAGGACGTGTACCATGATGCGCTCACTCTGGACAGCAGCAACGGGCATGGTGGCCCAGCAGCTGAACATTGACGTAATTTCGAACAACCTCGCCAACGTGAATACGATTGGCTTCAAAAAAAGCCGCGCCGAGTTTGAAGACCTGATTTATCAGGATTTGAAAATTGCAGGTTCTCCGACAGAAGACGGCGGCAAGATCCCAACAGGTATGCAGGTCGGTATGGGTGTCAAGCCTACGACGGTGCACAAATTTTTCTCTCAGGGCGATTTTATGAACACCGACAACCCGCTTGATTTGGTTATTCAGGGTGACGGGTTCTTTCAGGTCGATATGAATGGTGAAGAAGCCTACACCCGCGCTGGTGCCTTTAAGCTCGACAACGAAGGTCGGGTCGTGACGGCTGGTGGCTATCCCTTGCAGCCTGAGTTTGTTGTTCCTCTGGAAACAAAGAATGTGGTTGTGAGCGAGAATGGACACATGGCTGCGCTGGATAAGAACGGGGATGAACTCGCATCCGTCGACATCCCGCTCTACACATTCATCAATCCCGCTGGCCTGAACAGCATCGGCAAGAATCTGTATCGGACGACAGAAGCTTCTGGCGATCCCACAGAGGGCGTGCCGGGTGAAGATAATGTCGGCACCGTGGCGCAGGGCTTCCTTGAGATGTCCAACGTCGAGATCGTGGACGAAATGGTGCAGATGATTGTTGGCCAGCGTGCCTATGAAATTAATTCCAAAGCCGTAACAACATCTGACCAGATGTTGCAGACTGCCAACCAGCTCAAGCGCTAGGTATGACAGGGGAGAGAGGAGATGAGAGTTCTGTCAAATTCAGCAAACTGGAAACTGTGCACTCGCATATTCATGCTTGTGATGCTGGGGAGCATCATGTGCTGGCATGGTGTTGCCCGTGCCGCGCAGGGAGTCGATATCGCCAGCGCTCAGTGGCGCCTTTCAATTAAGAAGGCGGCCACAGTCGAGCAGGATGTTGTGCGGCTTTCTGACATTGCAACGCCTGTAGGGCCGCTGTCACAGGCTGATTGGCAGGTCTTGGGCACAACAGAACTCTGGAAGTCCCCTCGAAATTACGGCGGACAGATGGACATTTCTCGCGAAAAGCTGCGCAACCTTCTTGGCTATTATCTGGAAGATATTGTCCGCCTGTGCATCATCCCCGGGCATCTGACCATCCAGAAGGGTGGCCGGATCGTGGAAGGCGCCGAGCTGCAAAAGATGCTTGTCGAATCTTTGACGCCACAGCTTCGTTCCCTCCCCGGTGAAAACAGCCTGCGCGACTTTCGGGTTCCAGAATTTGTGTTCCTGCGTGATACCCAGAACACTCTGGATACGTCCATTAAGGGACAGCTCAAGCCCGGTCGGGTGTCTTTACGCATTCAGGAAAAAGGCCTCGATGGGCACGTTTTTCGCAAGTTTTCCGGGACCGCGTTTCTGGACTCCTGGCGGACTGTTGCCTGTGCTGCAACTCCGCTGAACAGCAAAGAAGAGCTGAGTCCTGAGAATGTGACCTTTGTTCGAAAGAATGCCGCGTTTTTGCGCGGGACGCCGTGGGATGGCAAGCGCTTTGGAATGCGCGTCATGCGTCCCGTTGGCGCAGGTCAGGTCATCTATGCGGACGTGCTGGACAATGTTCCAGTTATTGCCCGTGGCGACAGGGTGACCGTGGTTTATCAAAAAAAGCACATCCGTCTGACCATGACCGGAAAGGCAATGGAAGACGGGAGCATTGGCGACAGCATTCTGGTCAGGAACATGCAAAGCCGGAGAGATGTTTCCGGTGTTGTTCAGGGCGCCGGAACTGTGGTGATTAAATAAGGTTTTAGGATTTGAGGAGTGATTTCATCATGAAGAAAATATGCATTTTCACACTTGCAGCAGCACTGTGTGCCGGGTGCACGCCTCACCAGCAGGTGAGCAAGCCCATGCCTGTGCTGACGCCGCCAGTAGAGCAGGCTCCTCCGCCACAGGATAATCCCGGCTCGCTGTATTCACCGGGGGAAGCTGACTATCTGTTCTCGGATAACCGTGCCCGCCGTGTTGGTGACATTGTTCTGGTCAACATTGTGGAGACCTCCAGTGCCATGCACAAGGCCGAAACCACGGCTGACCGTGATGCAACGGTGAACATGGGTGTTGGCAACTTCTTTGGTCGCAGCAAGGTTGAGCTGCCGCTGGTGGGAAGTATCGGAAATACAGGAACCACACCTATTTTGAGCGCTGGAGTGAACAACACCTTTGATGGTGAGGGCGAAACAAAACGCTCCTCCAACGTGACTGCAACCATTGCCGCACGCGTTATTCGTGCCATGCCCGGTGGCATGCTTCAGATTGAAGGCGCACGGGAAGTGAAGGTCAATGATGAAAATCAGGTCCTTGTTGTGCGCGGCCTTGTTCGGGCCAGAGATGTTGCCAGAGACAATTCCATTACATCAAACCAGATCGCAGATGCACACATTGAATACTATGGTCGTGGCGTTCTGGGTGACAAGCAGCGCCCTGGCTGGCTGACCCGTCTTTTGGATCAGGTATGGCCCTTCTAGCTCAAGCTGTTGTGTGCGGAGTGAAATGATGAATCAGACAACGAAAATTTTGAAAGCACCCAGATTCCAGACCCCGGCTTGGACACAGGTCCTGAGCGTGCTTTGCCTTGTCGCTTTTGCGCTTACCATGATGCCTCGGGCTGCTCAGGCTGCCCGCATCAAGGACATTGCGAGCTTTGCGGGGGTGCGAACCAACGAACTCGTGGGCTATGGCCTCGTTGTTGGTCTGAGTGGCACTGGTGACAAAAAGAAATCCAAGTTCACCATCCAGTCCATGGCCAACATGCTGGAACGAATGGGAGTGGCTGTTGACCCTTCGACGCTCCAGCCCAAGAACGTTGCCGCAGTTATGGTGACATCCAAAATGGCTGTTTCCGCCGTGCCGGGTTCCCGGCTTGACGTCACAGTTTCTTCCATTGGTGATGCCTCCAGCCTGCTGGGTGGCGTGCTTCTGATGACGCCTTTGAAGGGCGTTGACGGAAAAGTCTACGCTCTTGCTCAGGGGCCGCTGGTTATTGGCGGTATTTCTGTGCAGGGCGCAGCCGCGAGTGCGCAAAAGAATATTACGACTGTTGGGGCTATCCCCAATGGTGCAACAGTTGAGCGCGGTGTGCCGTTCAAGTTCAATTGTCAGGACGTCATGACCCTGCACATGAACAACCCGGATTTTTCCACCACCATGAACGTGGTGAAGAAGATTAACGCCACAATGGGCAACCGTTTTGCCCGTGCTGAAAATGCCGCAACGATCAAACTCAAAATTCCTCGTGAATTTCGCGGGAATATTGTTCCGCTGATGGCATCACTGGAAAATCTGGATGTCAGTCCTGAGGGCAAGGCCAAAGTGGTGGTGGACGAAAAGACGGGCACGGTTGTGCTTGGTCGTAATGTTCGCCTCTCCAAGGTGGCTGTTGCTCATGGCAATCTTCAGATTGTTGTGCAGGAAGGACAGGACGTGTCGCAGCCGACCACACCGTTTGGTGGTGGGCAGACTGTGGCGACCCCAACAACCGACATTGGGGTGAATGAAGAGAATCGCAGACTCATGCTTATGGAAGGCGCAACCCTTCAGGAACTGGTGGATGGACTGAACGCAATGGGCGCAACGCCTCGCGATCTGATTTCCATCCTGCGGAATCTGAAGTCAGCTGGCGCTCTCCATGCTGATCTGGAGGTCATATAAAATGATAGGCCCGAAGCTGGATGCAGGTGCTGCGGCAATGAACGCCGCGCAGAGCGAGGAACTGAAACACAAGCTTGGTCTTGATCAGCTTCGCAGAAATTTAAGCTCGGGAAAAGCCGAGGAAAAGAAGCTGCGTGAAGCCTGCGAAGGCTTCGAGGCCGTATTCATGAACAAGCTGTGGAAGCAGATGAGGCAGAATGTTCCGCAGGACGGCTACCTTCATAGCAAGGAAGAAAAGTTCTATGTGGGAATGTTTGACCAGAAGCTTTCGGAGAAAATGGCTGCTGCTGGTGGAATGGGTCTTGGAGACATGCTTTTTGAGCAGCTCCGGGAGCAGCTTGTTCACAAGAGCGCGTCAACCCGGGTGGCGCATATTCCAGCAGAAGAATTGAACCCGCTGCGTGGTCCTCAGAAAGAGGTGAATACAGAGATTCAGCGAACATCGTCATTTTCTTTGCCGCACAAGCCCGCCCGTGACCTTGAGATCGAAGGAACGGGTGGGGTGAACGTAGCAGACAATGGGCCGGGACGTGTTGCGGCCCCTGCACAGCCCACAGCTCCGGAGGCGACGATGCCGTCGACAGTGGGACCTGTGGCCGCGTCTCGCGTAGAGGCGTCACCAGAGTTGATGAGTAAGGCTATGGAGCTGGCTGTGCGCATTGAATACGAGCATATGCGCACAGAATCCGCTCCTGCCGCTCCTAAGCTTCTGGCAGAGAATTCGCCCGCACCTGGGACGCTTGTGTGGCCAGCACAGGGCGAGGTCACAACAGGCTATGGCTGGCGGACAGATCCACTGACCGGAGCGCAGGAAATGCATTCTGGGGTGGATATTGCCGGGCAGCCCGGTGATTCAGTGACGAGCTGCTGGGACGGCAAGGTTGTTTTTGCCGGAGACCGCGGCCGCTATGGGCAGACCGTTGTCATTGAACATGCCGACGGATGGCGCAGTATGTATGGACATACTGAAAAAATTTCAGTCCGCGAAGGACAAACCGTTAAGGCTGGCGAGAAAATTGCAACGATGGGCAGTACTGCGGGCAAAGACGGAACAAATATCCACTTTGAGGTGCGTCACGGCGGGCAGGCTGTGAACCCAGAAACTCTTCGCAGTTCAATGCAGGCTTCTCGAGCCTTGGAAGACTACTAAGTAATACGGAGCAGAGATATGCTGAACCAGATTCACAATAACATTCGCCGTCAGGAACGGGCGCTGGACGTCCTCGCAAAACTGCTTGAAGAGGAATTCTCCTGCCTGACCGGTCGCGACCCACAGGCCGTGACGGGTGTTGAACTTTCACTTCAGGAGTTGCTGCGGCAGATTGCCGAAGAGCGGCTTGCTTTGAAAAAACTGGTTCAGGCCGTGATTCCTGGCGCCCGTGGGCTGGCAGAATTTGCCGATGCTCAGGACGCAGCGACACGGACTGCATTTGAACAGATTTTGCGTCGGATAGACCAGAAGGAACAGCATTGTGCTGTTCAGGCTGAGAAAAATGCTCAGCTTGCTTTTGCCCTCGCAGAGCAGAGCCGGGACATGCTGGATTTCATGCATAAGCAGGTTCAGCCCCGTGATCGCGAAACGTATGGCCGGTCTGGCCGTTTTGCTTCGCACCATCCGCAGGCAGCCATCCTGCAGGGGAGACTGTAACCATGTCCATCGGTACCATTTTTGACATCGCCAGAAAGGGCCTTTTTGCGTCTCAGTCAGCAATCAACGTCACCGGCAGCAACATCTCCAACGTTAATACTCCCGGCTATAGCCGACGCCGGGTGAATCTTGAAGAATCCCTTTCACTTGATTTTCGTCCCGGCCAGCTTGGTACCGGTGTGGATTCTGTGGAAGTTGCCAGATATTTTGATGATTTCATTGAGCACCAGTACACAGTGAAAGTTGCAGAACGCAACCGCTACGATGCCTTGTGGCAGAACCTGCGCTCTGTGGACAATCTGTTTAACGAGAGTGAAACCCGGGGCATCAATACCACGCTGGACCAGTTCTGGAGTGACTGGGATACCCTGTCTTCTCCCGGCGCGGATTCCGCCAAGCGTGAGCAGCTTATTGGGAATACTCAGAGCCTTCTGAATTCAATTAAATCGACGCAGGCAGACCTTGAGCGGATGAAGCAGCAGATGAATGGCTTCATCGGTCAGGAAGTCGGGGAAGTGAATCAGCTTTTGGAGCAGATCGCAGACCTGAACAAGCAGATTGCCATGCATCACGATCCCGGCCGCAATAATGCCAACGCTTTGTTGGATCAGCGTGCACAGCTTGTCCGTGAAGTTTCTCAGCGTATTGATGTGAGCTACATCGATAACGGAAGCGGCGACTTTAGCGTGATTACCAAAGCAGGTCAGACACTTGTTGATGGTGGAGAGGTCTACAGCCTGAGCTTTGAAGGGCCACGGGCAGAGAAGAGCCTGAGTTCTGCATCGAGCTTTGATGGCGACATCTATTTTGAAGGGCTGGACGACGAAGAATACACCATTGAAGTTGTGAAGGGTGGTGCCCCTGGAGCTGGTGCAGAATTTCGCGTGTCACTGGACGGTGGCAGAACGTGGATGACGGACGAAGGTGGAAATGAGAAGCATTTTGCCGCTCAGACAGACGCTGACGGCCGGGTGCAGGTCGGTGATTTGAAAATCTGGTTTGGTCCCTCCGAAGGCAGTTCCACCATGAGTGGAAACCTCGCCGCAAAGGATACCTTTACCATTACCCCAAAGAATGGCCTGTACTGGCACCAGACAACGTCCAAGGAAGTCAATATTACGCCGCTGATGACGCAGAACGGCATTGACGACAGCTCTCGGCTCACGGGCGGAAGTCTCGCAGGATATTTTAATTTCCGTGACGAATACGTTGGAGATTATCAGGACCGTCTGGATACTCTCGCCAACACGCTGATTTGGGAAGTGAACCGTCAGCATTCACAGGGCGCAGGAACAGAAAAGTTTGCGAGTGTGACTGGCACCTATGCTGCTGAACATACAGATGTTCCGCTTTCTGCTGATGACTCTGGTCTGGACTTTGGCAAGCGCCTCCAGTCCGGTAACCTGCAAATTTTTGTCTATAACAAGAGCGACGGTTCGGTTGCGACAAGCGGCTCGCTGAATTTTTCCTCGACCCCAGGCGCAACGGAAAACTTTGATCCAAGCAAGCATTCCCTTGAGGATGTTCGGGACGCGGTAAACCGAAGCTATGGTGGTAAGGTGCAGGCCAAAATCACAGACGGTCGGCTTCAGATTTCTTCAACTGACCCGGATTCAGAAATTGCCTTTGGCTCAGATACCACAGGCCTTTTGGCCGGGCTTGGCATAAACACGTTTTTTGATGGAACCAGCGCGAATGACATTGCCATGAATTCTGTCATCGCAGCCAATACAGGGTTCATTGCCACAGGACACATCAATGGTGGTGGCGAAGCCAACCTTGGTGACAACACAACTGCAAAGAACATTGCGGGACTGCGCATCAAGCAGGTGGACTTTGGCGGGCACATGGAAACACTGAACCAGTTCTATGGCGATCTGGTTGGCCGGGTTGGTTCTGATACCGCTGGCGCCAAGTACAACTTTGAATTCCACAACACCTTGGCCACAGAGCTTGGAACGAGGCAGGATGAAGTTGCTGGCGTTAACCTTGATGAGGAGCTGAGTAACCTTATTCGGTACCAGCATTCATATACTGCGGCAGCCAAGCTGATCACAACCGCAGACGAGCTTATGCAGACCATTATTGGCCTGAAGAACTAGAGAGGGCACTATGTCTATTCGCGTATCACACCGCAATCAGTACAGTCTGTTTAATCAGAATATTAACGATGCCTACTCAAAGCTGGTGGACCTTGCCAATCAGGGTTCCACACAGTCGCGAGTGAACAAGCCCTCGGATGATCCTTCTGGTATGGTTCGCATCCTTGGTCACAGAAGCACACTGAATGGCATTGGGCAGCATATGGTCAATGTGAAGACCGCAACAGGTTGGCTCGGCATGGCGGATAATACTCTGAATGCCATGAGCACAACGCTGACTCAGCTGCGTCAGCTTTCTGAGGAATCTGCCACAGGAACACTGACTGCGCAGAACCGTGAGCAGATTGCCGTTCAGGTCCGTCAGCTTATGGATCAGCTTATTGGACAGGCCAATGTCGAATACGAAGGGGAGCATGTTTTTGCTGGGCACAAGACTGACCAGTCTCCTTATAAACGTGCGCTGTGGCTTTCTGATAACGATGGCTCAACCCTGAATGCTCGTGGAGAGGCCCAGTTTGGCATCACTGGTGATCTGGAACATTCCGCAATGATTCAGTTCAACACCTCAGGAAAGATTGGCGATGGAAGTCCCATTGATTACCGTTACTCAACAGATGGTGGAAAGACATTTACCAGCGGGACTTTGACCAATGGCTCTGGCGATCAGAAAATTGTCATTCAGGGCGCAACAATTACGCTCAAGGATGGCATGAGCGTTAACGGTGGATCGGCAACAGATGATTCTATGGCCAAGACGAATGGCACGTGGCTCACTGTTCGTCCGACAGCCCAGTATGTTGGTGACGATCTTGATGGGGTCAAGGTCGAGAAAATGGGTGCTCATCCCGCCGCAAGCACGGTGAGTGCAAGCGGAGTTTTTTCCGGAAATATTTCTGTTCGCTACGATGAAGACACTGCGCTGACAGCTGGCGAGACCGTAAAATATTCGTATTCGCTGGATGGCGGAGCAAGCTGGGTCTCAGGACAGACTGCTTCTGTGACAACGGATGGCGAAGTGCAGCTTCTTGTTCCCGGTGGACATGTGGATGTCTCTGCAAATCCGGGCGATACACTCCCCAAGGATTCACAGCTTCTGGTGCATCCGCGTACCGCTGGCATTGAAATCGAAATAGGGAATAACGAGTTTGTTCAGCTAAATACTGTTGGCAAAGACGTGTTCGGAGGTGTATATAGCGACCCAGACGGAAACTCTGCTCAGCTTGCTGGTGCAATGGGGACCTCGTCGAATCTCTTTGACGTACTTGGTCGTTTTGTTGGCTATCTGGAAACAAACGATCAGCAGGGATGTCAGCAGATTGTCGAAGATCTGAAAGATGTTTCAAGCCACGTCCTTGATGAGGCCGCACGAGTTGGTGCACGCGAAAATCGTGTGCAGATGACAGAAAAGACTCTGGGAACGCTGAAAGACAATGAGACAAAACGCTTGTCCGCTGTCGAAGACGTTGATTTTTCAGAATTGCTGCGTGACCTCATGATGCAGCAGACGATTTATAAAACCGTGCTGTCATCTTCCTCGCAGATTATGAAATTGAGTCTGGCCGACTTTATGTAGCCCCATCCCGTTGTTCTCTCTTTCGCAGGACGAAAGAAGGGCTGCGGTCCCTAAAAAACCTTCAGCCTTCTGGATGGCATGCTTATATTAACCAGACGCCCGGGAGAAAGTATTTATCTCGGCGATGACATTAAGATCACAGTCCTTGGTGTGCAGGGCAAGCAGATCAAGCTCGGGCTGGAAGTGCCCGAGGATCTCCCCGTGTACCGAGAGGAAGTGTATTTACGGGTGCAGGAGCAGAACCGCCTTGCACTCCAACTGTCCGACCAGGATCTTTTGGCAGCAACACAGCTATGGCAGACGGAAAAGAACAAAAAGTAGTGAAGACGCGTTTTGGCGAGTTGACAGTCGATATGGAGCGGGTGATTCACTTCCCCCGTGGACTTATCGGTTTTGAGGACTGCAAGGACTTTAGTCTTGTCCAGCTGTCTGAGGATTCCCCGTTTATGCTCCTCCAGAGTGTCACGCATTCGGAACTCGGCCTTTTGGTGACCGATCCATACGTGTTTATGGAAGAGTATCGGGTGAAGCTTGGGAACGCTGAGCAGAAAATCCTTGGGGTGGCGCAGGCCGAGGAGGTCGCTGTCCTCGTGTCTGTCAGTATCCCACAAGGTCATCCGGAGAAAACCGCGCTGAACCTTATGGGACCTATTATGATTAATTATGCGGCTCGGCAGGCATTGCAGGTGCCGCAGGTTGACTCAGGCTTCCCAAGCCGGTTTTATATTCATCAGGACGCGTAAGCTTCGCGTTGTGATAGCGTAAAGTGTGCCCCGGCGGGGTCTTGGCGTGTGCCATGCGAAAGCATGTGTGCCCGCATTCAGAGCGAATGCAGCAAGACACCTGACTGGGGCTGTCTTTTTGCATAAAAAAGGGACCAGCAGTGTGGTCCCCATAAATTCAGTGCGTGGTTCCCCCTCAGGATCACGCAGAACGCTTTTTTAGGAATACAGTTCAAGGTCGGCTTCGAGAAGCTTCTGTGCGATTTCCTCGGAGTCGATACGATAGGTTCCTGCCTGAATGTCGTGCTGGAGTGACTGGACTTTTGCTGTCCGTACGTCTGGCGCATCCAGTGCGCTTCGCATTGCAATGGCAGAAAGCTTGCCTGCTGATGAAACTGACACCTGATCTCCTCTTTGCGCAGATTGAGCCTCGCGCTCTTCGTTCTGGAGACGCTTTTGCCGCGGTGCGGCAGCTTGTTGTGCTTCGCTCATGCCCACGAGCGTGTATATTTTCATGGCCTCTCTCCTCAACTCATCTCATCAAAACATGGTTGCATCGACTTTTTCCTGCGTGATTTCCCAAAGCCTGCGGAGAATTTGATTTCTGTCGCGTATAGGTACAGGAACAAAGCCGACTTCTGACTCTTTGTAGACGTGCATCCCTGCCTCGCCCGGCGGGTAAACAAGTTCAAACTTTTCTTTGAATTCTTGCTCAAGGTCCTCCATAATTTCGAGAACAATGGGATTTTGACTGTCAGAAGGTATAAGGTTTTCAACAATCTCTGCGGAAATCTGTTCGACCAGTTCTTTCCGCCGTTCGGCACGCAGTGCGGCTTCCTCTTCGCTCACGTCATAGCCCCCCGCTGCAAGGGCAGAGCGGGCCATAAACCGGGCGTACAAAAGCTGTTGCCCATAATGACGGAGCATAAGCTCAACATCTTTGTCGTGAAAGTGTGCCGACACTGTGGTGGATCCTTTTGTCAGTTTATCGGACTTGTTTTGGCAAAACTTTAGTCCCCGGTGCTAACTTTTTCTCACCAAGAGAATATACTCTGTGTGTATTGGCTTGAATCCTGGGCTGCTTTTGTCTAAAAAAGGAAACCTATGCTCAAGGATATAAAAAATATTTACGTAATAAAAAAGGCTGCTGACCAGCGTGCAGCAACCTTGGCGGAAGATATTTCCAGCTGGCTCGCAGAAAGGGGCATCCGTGCCACTGTGCTTGAGCATCATCAGGGAAAGGGAGAATTTCCTTGTGGGGTTCAGGCCTGCGATCTTGTTCTTGTACTTGGTGGCGATGGTACCATGCTGAGTGTTGCCCGCGAAGTGCAGGGGAATTCCCCCATGCTGGGACTGAATCTTGGACACGTTGGTTTTTTGGCCGAACTGTCTGTCGACGTGTGGAAACCGTTTTTGCAGAAGCTTCTGGCGCATCGGATGCGTGTTCGCGAAACTCTAACCTTGGCCTATGAGCTTGTGCGTGACGACAGCGTAGAGGCTTCAGGGCTTGTCATTAACGACGTCGTCATCAACCGGGGTTGCCTTGCCCGTCTCATTCGTCTTGATGTGAGTGTGGACGGGGAAAACATAGGCGAAATCCGGGCTGATGGGCTTATTATTTCTACACCAACAGGTTCAACAGGCTACTGTGCTTCGGCCGGGGGACCCGTTTTGTCTCCTGAGCTTGATGCCATTGCCTTGACGCCAATCTGTCCATTCCTGGATAGTTTTAAGCCTGTTGTGCTTTCTCCCCGGCAGTCTATTCTTGTTGAGGTGCGTCAGCCAGACGCAGAAGTCTGCCTGTCTTTGGATGGGCAGAAGTGCCTTCCTGTGCAGATTGGGGACAAGATCCGCATTACTGCCGTGTCTGGTGGACTCAAGCTTGTTGAGCCACGTACTTCAACGTATTTTGCCCGCCTTCGTGCCCGGGGAGTTATTCACTCAAATTGATGTAAAACAGTTTAGGAGAAGGAAATGTTCCGAACGCTGTGGCTTATTGTGCTCACAGGTGTCCTTTTTGCGTCTGGGTGTGCCGCTCCAAAAAAGCAGCCCCCGCTGACGCTTGTTGAGGCCCCACAGGATGCAGGGAAGCTTGTTAAGCAGCTTCACCCTGCGGGACAGCATCTTTCTTCTTGGACAGATATGCAGGGCGCTGTGGATCAGAGCCTTGCCTTTGTGTCGGTGAAGCCACAGGCCCGTGTTGCTCTGCAAAATGGTGCCGTACGGCTGACTTATGGTGACCTTCGGGAAACACTAGTGGAGCTGAAACAGGTCCTGCCGCAGCTTGACCGCAATCCCAGGCTCCTGAAAGAACGGTTTACGTGGCTCCGTCTCACGGGTGGCGCGCTGATGACTGGCTATTATGCGCCATACATCGAAGCCAGCCCAAAGCGAACTCCTGAGTATAGGTATCCACTCTACGGGGTGCCTCAGGATTTGCAGACAATGGACCTCGCAAAGTATCACCCTCGCTGGAAAGGTCAGAAACTGGTCTACCGTATTGAAAACGGTGAGCCTGTGCCGTATTACTCCCGTGAAGAAATTGACTACGAGGCCAAGCTTCGTGGCCGTGGGCTGGAACTGGCGTGGGCAAAAGACAGTGTTGATGTCTTTTTTCTCCAGATTCAGGGTTCCGGTTTGCTCAAGTATCCAGATGGAAGCATGCACCACATTTTGTATGCGGGAAAAAATGGCCGTCAGTACGTCAGCCTGGGCAAGGTGCTGATTCGTCGGGGTTTGCTGGACCCCAAGGCCGTGAGCATGAAGAGTATCCGGGAATATCTTGCAGCACATCCTGATGAAATTCCTGATTTGCTGTCCACCAATCCAAGCTATGTTTTTTTCCGGGTAGGGGACAATGGTCCCTATGGCGCAATGGGGAAACTGTTGACGCCACGGGTGAGCATGGCTACAGACCCAAAGGTCTTTCCTCTTGGCGCGGTTATGGCGTTTGATGCCAAGCTGCCACCAGAGGCACCGGGGGCCGCTCCCGGTGAGGTTACAGGCATTGGCCTTGCGCAGGACACAGGTGGAGCCATTAAGGGTGCTCGTCTGGACTGGTTCTGTGGCAGTGGAACCAATGTTGAATATTTTGCCGGGCACATAAAGTCTCCGGCGTCAGTATATATGCTTGTTAGCAAAGAGGTTCTGAAACGATGACTCAACCCGGTCTTTCCGAGATCAGGAATGCCCTCCAGAGCTGTTTTACACAGCAGCGAGAGGCTGTTGCCGCGTGGCATGACAATGAACCAGAAGAAATCGAACTGGACGGTGAAGAGGTCTCTCTGGAGCGCCTTGCTTCGCTGATTGCGCGCGAAAATTTGCGAAACTTCCGCCTGTGGCACGTTGAAGATCAGGCGCGGAGAAAGGACGTTGACGCAACGGTGATTGCATCCTGCAAGCAGCAGGTCGACGCTCTGAATCAGTCTCGTAATGACTACATGGAAAAAACTGACGCCTGTCTCGTGTCCCTGCTTTTGCCGCTGTTGCCAAAAGACGCTGCTGAGCGCTACAACACCGAGTCCCTTGGCGCAGCCATAGACAGACTGTCCATCCTTTGCCTCAAAATTTTCCATATGCAGGAACAGACCGAGCGCACGGATGTCGACGCTGACCACATTGCCAAATGCCAGCAGAAGCTTGCTGTTCTGAACGAGCAGCATGGCGATCTGTGCCGGGCAGTGGACGAGCTTGTGGAAGAATACGCCGATGGTCGCAAGCGCCCCAAAGTCTATTACCAGTTCAAGATGTATAACGACCCCAGTCTGAACCCGGCCTTGTACAAGGCTGGCCAGACCGTGTCCAAGTAGCGGAGGTTCCTCAGATGGCCGATTATGAAGCCGTTATTGGGCTTGAAGTCCATGCACAGCTCAAGACAAAAACAAAGCTCTTCTGTTCCTGTTCCAATGAATTCGGTCAGGAGCCTAATACCAATATTTGCCCTGTGTGCACGGGGCAGCCGGGCAGCCTTCCCGTTCTGAACAGGACCGCTGTGGAGTATGCTGTCAAAATGGCTCTTGCCATTGATTGCTCTGTGAATGAGCGCTCCATTTTTGCCCGAAAGAACTATTTTTATCCTGACCTCCCAATGGGCTACCAGATTTCCCAGTTTGACCTGCCGTTCTCTGAGCACGGTTCTGTGGAAATCGAAGTCGGCGGAGAAAAGAAAACAATCGGCGTAACCCGCATTCACATGGAAAACGACGCTGGCAAGAATATCCACTCGCATACCGAGAACGCCAGCTTTGTGGACCTGAACCGTGCCGGAACGCCGCTTATCGAGATTGTTTCTGACCCCGACATGCGCTCTCCGGAAGAAGCTGTTGCTTACCTCAAGTCGCTGCATTCCATTTTGCTCTATCTGGGCATTTGTGACGGCAACATGGAAGAGGGCAGTTTCCGCTGTGACGCAAACGTGTCTATCCGTCCTCGCGGGCAGAAAGAGTTTGGTACCCGTGCCGAGCTGAAAAACATGAACTCGTTCCGTAATGTGCAGCGTGCTATTGCCTACGAGATTGAGCGTCAGGAAGACCTGCTGGAAGACGGCGAGGAAGTCATTCAGGAAACCCGTCTTTTTGATGCTGACCGTGGCGTAACTGCGTCCATGCGAGGCAAGGAAGAGGCTCATGACTACCGTTATTTCCCTGATCCGGATTTGCTGCCTCTGATTCTGGAGCGTGACTGGATTGAGAAGCTGCGGTCCGAGCTTCCTGAACTGCCTGCCGCCCGTTTGGTTCGTTTTGAGGAGCAGTACAGCCTGCCTCAGGCTGATGCCGAAGTCTTGACTGCTGACCGTGAGCTTGCTGACTACTACGAGGCTGCTGTTGAAGCCTATGCAGAGCCACGCAAGGTTGCGAACTGGGTACAGACTGAAATGCTGCGCATGCTCAACGAAACCACGGGGCATATCTCTGCCTGTGGCATGAGTGCCGCGCATTTTGCTGCTCTGGTCCGCCTTGTGGATGAGGGCACCATTAACCAGAAGGTCGCAAAGAAAATTTTTACCGAGCTGTTCAAGGATGGCGGTGATCCGGAAGCCTACGTGAAAGAGAAGGGCCTTGTGCAGATCTCTGACACTGGCGCACTGGAAACTGCTGTTGATGATGTGCTGGCAGCCAACCCGTCTGAGGTTGAGGCGTACCGTGGCGGCAAAAAGAAGCTGATGGGCTTCTTTGTCGGTCAGGTTATGCGCCAGACTCGCGGACAGGGTAATCCGAAATTGGTAAATCAGATTCTCTCGAAAAAACTGGGCTAGACCGGAGGCGACTCATGGATTGGCATATTCGGTTTTCTGACGAAAAGGACTGCCTGGTTCTTTTGGACCAGCGGGTGCTTCCCACTCGTGAAGAGTGGTTCGAGTGCACAGATACCACAAGCACTATTTATGCGCTCCAGACGATGGTTGTGCGCGGCGCTCCCGCTATTGGCGTGACTGCGGCGTATGGCTGTTATCTTGCGGCTCGCGAAGCTGCGGGTGAGGGCTGGGAAGCCCGGCTTGAGACGTTGCTTGCGGATTTGGCTGCGGCCCGTCCTACAGCCGTCAATTTGCGCTGGGCTGTGAATCGTATGCAGGAGGCCCGTGCGGCTCGTCCTGAGCTTGATTACGATGGCCTGTGTGCATTCTGGCTTTCTCTGGCCAAAGAGATTCACGAGGAAGACAAGCGGCTGTGTCGCCAGATTGGCGTGCACGGGGCAACTGTCCTTGAGGACGGCGACACCGTGATGACTCACTGCAATGCTGGAGCATTGGCTACTGCCGATTATGGAACCGCATTGGGTGTGATTCGTGGCGCAGTGGACGCTGGAAAGAAAATTGATGTCATTGCCAACGAGACCCGTCCGTTTTTGCAGGGCGCACGTCTGACTGCCTACGAGTTGCAGGTGGACGGTATTCCGGTTCGTGTTGCCTGTGACAATGCCTGTTCTCTTTTGATGAAAAAGGGCATGGTCGACAGGGTTGTGGTCGGTGCTGACCGCATTGCGGCCAACGGTGATGCGGCCAATAAAATTGGCACCAGTGGCGTGGCGCTGCTGGCAAAGCACTACGGTGTGCCGTTTTATGTTGCGGCACCGCTTTCGACCATTGATCGTGACACAGCTGATGGGGATGCTATTCCCATTGAGAACCGTCCGGCCCGAGAGGTCACGCATGTCGGCGAAACCCAGATCACTCCCGATGGGGTAGAGGTCTTTAATTTTGCCTTTGATGTGACTCCGGCTGAACTTATTGCTGGTATTGTAACGGAAGTCGGGGTACTCCGCCCTCCGTACACAAACGCCATTGCCCAGGCATTCGAGAAGAAGGCGCAGGAAGAGAACGCAGAAAAATAAGAATTTCTGCGGTGTTGCGCCTTGGACAACTTTGCTGAAAAGCGGGCCAGAGCAAGAGTTTGATGCTTCTGGCCCGCTTGTTATTCAAACTTTTTATATATTCGAGTATAACGAAAGCTATGTTACCCACCATTGCACTCATTGGCCGCCCCAACGTGGGCAAGTCAACCCTGTTTAACCGGCTTATACGTCAGCAGAAAGCGCTGACTCATGACTTGCCGGGTGTGACCCGCGACCGCATTTACGGCGTGGTTCGTCAGTCTGACGTGCCTTTCGCTTTGGTGGATACGGGCGGTTTGGTCATGGACGAAGACCAGAACTTTGAGCAGGAGATCATGCAGCAGGCTCAGGAAGCTATTGCAGAATCTCAGGTCATCATGCTGGTCGTTGATGGCAAGAATGGTCTGAATCCTGTGGATGAACAGGTTGCTCGTGACCTGCGCGAAAGCCACAAGCCCGTGCTTCTCGTCGTCAACAAGATTGATGGCTATGAGAAAGAAGGCAATGCCTCGGAATTCCACGCTCTTGGCATGGACATGCTGAATGTGAGTGCTGCTCACGGGCACAACATCCCGGCTCTTCTGGATCGCCTGAATGAGCTTCTGGAAAAAGAAGGCTATGACGCCGAGACCGTGAAGGAAGACGATGACGCAACAGGTCTCCGCCTTGCGCTGATCGGTCGCCCAAATGCTGGCAAGTCATCCATTTGCAACCGGATGCTGGGCGAAGACCGCATGATCGTGAGCGACCGTGCAGGTACGACCCGTGATAGCGTTGATGTCACTGTTGAAGTTGACAAAAAGCGTTATACCTTTGTGGACACCGCTGGTATTCGCCGCAAAAGCAAAATTTCTGAAAACCTTGAGCATTTTTCTGTGCTTCGTTCCCTGAAAGCCAGTAAGAACGCTCAGGTCGCTGTGCTGGTGCTTGATGCTGTTGAGGGACTCACCATGCAGGATAAGAAGCTGGTATCTTTCCTTGACCGGGAAAAGACGCCGCTGATTATTATTGTGAACAAGATGGACCTCATCCCCAAAGGCAAGGTCGACCAGCTCAAGAAGTACTTCTATGACCAGCTGCGCATTTGTCCCCATGTGCCCAAGCTGTTCACCTCTGCGCTGTCTGGCCAGAACCTGCGTCACCTCCTGCCGCTTGCCCAGAAGCTGTGGAAGGAGTGCCAGATTCGAGTCACCACAGGTATTCTGAACAGAACACTCAAGGACGCGATCACTCGTCACCAGCCGCCGATTATGAAACATCGTCGTGCAAAGTTCTACTACCTGACTCAGGCAGGCATTACGCCTCCGACCTTTGTTTTTTTTGTGAACGACCCTGAGTTGGTGAGGGACTCCTATGTGCGTTATCTGGAAAACCAGTTGCGTAAGTCTTTTGGTCTGAAAATGGCTCCGATGGCTGTCCATTTTCGTGGAAGCCACAAGAAAAAGTCCAAAAAAGGCTGATGTTTCCGAATCATTTCGAGCAGACTTCTTGACCGGGGATGTGGAATTGCATACCGTGTCGGAATCGCACGAAATGTGCACGTTTCAAGGCTCTGGAGTAGTCCTTCAGAGCCTAAACCTGACTCGCATAGGGAGAATTAACGTGCAAACTACGGAATTTATCTGGTTTGATGGAAAACTGGTGCCTTGGGATCAGGCCCAGGTCCACGTCATGACACACTCTCTGCACTATGGCTGTGCAGTTTTTGAAGGGATTCGCGCATACAAGACGGCTGACGGTGGCTCTGCCGTATTCCGGCTCAAGGAACACGTCGCCCGTCTGTTCAATTCCGCAAAGATCATGGAAATGGAAATTCCATTTTCTGAGGAAGACGTCTGTAATGGCATTCTTGAAACGCTGAAAGTCAACAAGCTGGATGAGGGGTATATCCGGCCGTTGTCCTTTATCGGTGCAGGAGCTATGGGCGTTCATCCGTCCACGAATCCGATTCAGACCATCATTGCTGTGTGGCCGTGGGGCGCATATCTTGGCGCCGAAGCTCTGGAACAGGGCATCCGGGTAAAAACGTCGACCTTTACCCGTCTGCACGTCAACGTGATGATGACAAAAGCCAAAACCAGCGGAAACTACGCCAACTCCATCCTTGCCAAGCGTGAGGCTGTTGCAGATGGCTATGATGAAGCCCTGATGCTTGACACAGAGGGCTATGTTTCCGAGGCCACTGGCGAAAATATTTTCCTGGTCCGTAATGGGGTTATCAAGACTCCGCCGCTGACGTCTGTTCTGGACGGCCTGACCCGTAACAGCCTGATTACGCTGGCACGTGGCCTTGGCTATGAAGTGGTAGAGCAGCGCTTTACCCGAGACGAACTGTACTCGGCAGACGAAGCATTCTTCTGTGGCACCGCCGCAGAGGTAACTCCCATCCGTGAGGTTGATCGCCGGGTTATTGGCGCTGGCCATGCTGGCGAAGTGACCAAGCACCTCCAGAAAGAATACTTCAAGCTTGTTCGGGGTGAAAATCCCGAATATGCTCACTGGCTGGATGCCTACAGCCTGTAAGCTCAGACTGTCAGGCGTTTTTGCAAAATGATTCTAACGCGCCGCATCCGTTCTTCGGGTGCGGCGCATCAGCAGCAAGGGTTCTATGAGCCAGTCACACCTGACACACAAGTATCGTCCCCAGACATTTGCCGATGTCGCCGGGCAGGAAACCATTAAGGCTATTCTGTCTCGCGCTGCGGCTACCGGTGCAATCGCACCTGCCTATATGTTTTCTGGCACTCGCGGAGTTGGTAAAACCACCATCGCCCGTATCTTTGCCAAAGCTATCAACTGTGAAAAGGGTCCCGCCGCCGAGCCATGCAATGAGTGCCTGCATTGTCGCCAGATTTCTGCAGGTGCCGCTGTTGACGTGGCCGAGATTGACGGTGCATCCAATACTGGTGTTGACGATGTACGAAGCCTGAAAGAAGACGTAGGCTTCGCTCCCATTGACTGCCGATACAAGGTTTTCATTATTGACGAAGCGCACATGCTCTCTAAGAGTGCATTCAATGCGCTTCTGAAAACCCTTGAAGAGCCGCCTTCACACGTCACTTTTATTTTGGCGACCACCGAGCCGCACAAATTCCCCCAGACCATTATTAGCCGCTGCCAGCATTATACCTTTAAGCGCCTGACGCAAAAGGAGCTTGAGGCTCATTTGACGCGCATTCTGGAAACAGAGGGCAAGCCCTTTGATTCTGCGGCAATTTCGTTGATTGCTCGCCGTGGTGCGGGAAGTGTGCGTGATTCCATGTCCCTTCTGGGGCAGGTGCTCGCCCTTGGTGGGGAAACGCTCACTGCTGACGACGTTCGTACAGTGCTTGGTCTTGCTGGCCGGGATATTCTTTTCCGGCTGATGGATGCCTTGCACAAGCAGGACTGTGTTGGTGTCAGCGGTATTGTCGCGGAAATCCTCGATCAGGGTCTGGACCTTGGCTTCTTTATGCGCGAGCTGACCGAAGCATGGCGTACCATGTTCCTGCTTTCGCAGGCAGGGGACAAGGCCTTGGCTATTCTGGATCTCCCGGATGAGGAAGCCGCGCAGTGGAAGGAATGGACAAAGAAATTTTCAATGGCGCACATCCATGCGTGCTGGCAGCTGACCCTCGAAGGACAGCAGCGCGTACGGCAAAGCCTTGAGCCTGCGCTTGCCTTGGAGCTTTTGCTTCTGAACCTGACCTATCTGTCACAGCTTGTGGGACTTGAAGGCGCTGGCAATGCTGGTGTGCCTTCTGCCCCGGTTCCGGCCGCAGGGCAGGGGGGAGCTGCTCAGGGAACACCGCCAGCAGGGCCTGCTTCTGGTGCTGCACCGGCATCAGGTGGTGCGGGGATGGCTCCCCGTCAGCCGCAGCAGAATGTTCGGGCGTCACGACCGGCAGCACCTGCGCCGCGAGTGCAGGCGGCAGCGCAGCCCGTGTCTCCGCAGGGGGATACCATGACGGCTGCCCGGCCTCAGCCCGCGCGCCCCGCTCCGCAGCAGAGACAGGCTGCTCCGGCCGCTCGTCAGCAGCAGGGGCAGGGAGGATTCCCACCTGTTCCGGCAGGTCCCAAAACCTGGGAAAATTTTTTGGATTACGCAACCCAGTGCAAGGGCGCGACAGGCCGAAGCATAAATGGTATCCGCCACGTCCGCGCGCATGTGGGAAACGGTGCTCTGATTCTCCAGTGCAACAACAAGTTCCACTGTGAGCAGATCAAGGCCAACAGTTCCTATTCTTTTTTGCAGGAACTTGTGCGTGAGTATTTTGGTTCAGACTGGAAGATTGAATTCCAGTTTCAGCAGAAACAGCGGAAAAACCGCTCTCAGATTAAGGATGAAATGAGCGAGCACCCTCTGGTTCAGAATATCGTCAGCGAGTTCGATGCGCAGATTATGAGCGCCGGACCTCGCACCGACGTGAAGCAGAAAGCCTAGTCGGGCAAGATTCGCACGCATCCACGCATTGAAGGAGTAAGAGAAATGAAAGGCATGAATGATCTGGTTCGTCAGGCTCAGATGATGCAGCGTAAGATGAGCAAACTTCAGGAAGATCTGGAAGACCGTGTTGTTGAAGCCAGCGCTGGCGGCGGCATGGTGACTGTTGAGGCTACGTGCTCTGGTAGCGTGAAGTCCCTCAAAATTGATCCTGCTGTTGTTGACCCGGAAGACGTTGAAATGCTTCAGGACCTCGTCCTTGCTGCCGTGAACGAAGCAGTGAAAAAGGGCAAGGAAACCATGGAAAGCGAAATGGGCAAGCTCACCGGCGGCATCAACATCCCCGGAATGTTCTAGGAGGCGCGTTGTGCAGCAGCTCCCGGAACCGCTCAAGGCGGTTGTGGACCAGTTGGCCCAGTTGCCCGGCCTTGGCCCAAAGTCTGCCCTTCGGGCCGCGCTGGAGTTGCTCAAGTGGCCTCAGCCGCGGGCAACCGCGTTGGGACAGAGTATTCTGGACCTTCGTGAGAAACTTTTTTTCTGTGATCGGTGTGCCAGTTTGTCGGATAGCAATCCGTGCTCAATCTGTACGGACCCCGGCCGCTCGGATGAACAGCTTATGGTTGTTGCCGAGTGGGATAGCCTGATTACCCTCGAAGAGGGTGGCTTTTACAAGGGACGCTATCTGGTGCTTGGTGGCCTTTTGGCTCCTCTGGAAAACGTGAACCCTCAGCAGCTCGAAATAGCTCGGCTGCGGGAACGACTTAAAGAGGGACAGGTGCGGGAGCTTATTCTTGCGCTTGGCACCACCTTGGAGGCAGAGGCAACGGCGACATATCTCAAAGATATGGTGGAGCGGGATTTCCCGCAGGTACAGGTCTCTCGGCTTGCTCAGGGCATTCCTCTGGGTGCTGAGGTCAAGTTTATTGATCGCGAGACGCTGCGCCAGTCACTCCAGTATCGCCAAAAGCTGTGAATCTGCCTGTGAGTCTTGACGCACCGGGCCGCACATGAGACGAAGCCGGATGAACCCCCTTCGCTGGGGGGCATCCGGTTTTTTTGTATGATTGAGGAGTCTTGCGGAAATGTCCGATACACTCAGAGCCGAAATAAAGAACATCGTCTTTTATAATGCTGAAAACGGCTACCTTGTGGCTCGTGCCAATGTGGAAAACGAACCGGGTTTGGTAACCGTTGTGGGCAATATGCCTGAGCCAAACCCCGGAGAACTGCTTGAGCTTACTGGAGAGTGGACCGAGCATCCGCGCTTTGGCCGACAGTTCCGCATTGCTTTTTCGGAACAGGTGATGCCCGCAACCCTGAATGGCATCCGCCGTTATCTGGGGTCTGGCATGATTAAGGGTATTGGCCCTGTTCTGGCTGGACGGCTGGTCGATACCTTTGGAACGGATGTGCTGACCGTTCTTGAAGAAGAACCCAAAAAGCTTTTGACTGTCGAAGGGCTTGGCAAAAAGAAGCTCGATAAGATTTTGGCCTCGTGGGATGAACAGCACGAGGTGCGCAATCTGATGATTTTTTTGCAGACCCACGACATCCCCCCGACCTACGCAGCACGAATTTTCAAAAAATATGGCAATGGTGCGGTTTCCCGCATTCAGGAAAACCCGTACGAGCTGGCCTATGAGATTCATGGCATTGGCTTCAAGCTTGCGGACCGTATGGCCCTGCGGCTTGGCTTTGCCGAAACTGCGCCTGAGCGTATGGCTGCGGCCGTGCTGTATGCTCTGGAGTCTGCGGCAGACCACGGCAACCTCTTTTTGCCGCTGGATAAGCTCATTGATGGCGTTGATCGCCTGATTCCGGGTGTTGATCCAGAGGCAATTCATGACGCGGTGAATTCACTCTCGGCCCGAAAGCGGGTGCATGTGGAGTCTTTGCCTCACCAGAATATCGAACACGCTGTGTACCTCATGCATTTTTACAGGCATGAGAAGGAAATCAGCTCTCGGTTCTATGCCTTGTGTGAGCATCCCACACCAGTTGATCTGGAAAAGATCAGCACGCTTTTGCCCCGGCTGGAAGCTGAGGAGTCCATCGAACTTTCCGAAGAGCAGCGTGAAGCTGTTTTTGGTGGCTGCGAAAACAAGGTCTTTGTCGTTACAGGCGGTCCGGGTACAGGTAAAACCACCATTACCCGCGTGATGGTTCGGGTGCTGGACAAGCTTGGATTCAAAATCAAGCTGGCCGCTCCAACGGGGCGCGCAGCAAAGCGTCTTTCCGAAGCCACGGGCTATACTGCCTCAACCCTGCACCGTCTTTTGCAGTATTCGCCGGGCGGTGGCTTTGGCATGCACGAAGAAAACAAGCTTGAAGCACAGGTCGTGGTTGTGGACGAAGTGTCCATGCTTGATACCTACCTGTGTCTAGCTTTGCTTCGGGCTTTGCCTCTGACCTGTAGGCTGGTGCTTATTGGTGATGTGAACCAGCTCCCGTCTGTTGGTCCCGGCAACGTGCTTGCAGATATTTTGAACAGTGAGGCCGTGCCTAGTGCCCGGCTGACACGAATTTACCGTCAGGCGCAGGAGAGCTTGATCGTGACCAATGCGCACCGCGTGAACAGCGGAGAACTGCCCATTGTGTCGAGCAAGCCTGCCCCGGAGAACGATTTTTTCTGGGTAAAGCAGGAAGATTCCTCGCGCATTCAGCATCTGATGCTTCAGCTTATGGAAAGAATTCCTGCCATGTATGGACTGGACCCTGTGCGTGATGTGCAGGTGCTGACGCCTATGCACAAGGGTGATCTTGGGACGCAGTCACTGAATCACCTGTTGCAGGAAAAGCTGAATCCACGAAAGGGCGGAATCACGCGCGGAAGCGTGGAGTTTCGTGTGGGAGACCGCGTCCTCCAGACCAAGAACAACTATGACAAGGACGTCTTTAATGGTGACCTTGGATGGATTTGTGAGGTTGAACCTGTTCGCGGCGAGCTGATGGTTGATTTTGAAGGGCATATGGTCAGCTATGACATGCAGGATATTGATGAACTGACACCTGCCTATGCGATCAGTGTGCACAAGTCGCAGGGCAGTGAATATCCGGCGGTTATCATTCCTGTGGTGACCCAGCACTATATGCTTTTGCAGCGAAATTTGATTTATACAGCACTGACCCGAGCCAAAAAGCTCGCGGTGCTGATTGGTGGACAGCGGGCCATGAGTATTGGCATTGCGCGTGCGGACAGCAACCAGCGTTTTACGCATTTGCAGTACCGCTTGCAGGAAATTTTCAACGGGTCCTAGGGCCAAGAAAAGGACGAATATGAGCAGTCTTCCCTGTGTGTTGACGATTGCTGGTTCCGACTCTGGTGGCGGAGCTGGCATTCAGGCTGACCTGAAAACTATGACCATGCTGGGTGGTTTTGGCATGTCTGTCATCACCTCCCTGACTTCTCAGAACTCGCTGGGAGTGGACGACATCCATGCTCCTGCACCTGAGTTTGTGGTGAAGCAGTATAATGCCGTCACCAGTGATTTTCCTGTTGCAGCTGCCAAGACTGGGATGCTGTTTTCGCGTGGAATCATTGAGGCGCTGTGTACGCGCCTGAGTGAGCGTGATTTTCCTCTGGTTGTTGACCCTGTGTGCGTCAGCCAGAGTGGACATCGACTTTTGCAGGAAGACGCTGTCGACGCCATTCGTGAGCATCTGATTCCTTTGGCAGATATTTTTACGCCAAATCGTCCAGAGGCCGAGTTGCTGGCTGGGATGAGCATCTGTTCTGATGAAGATATTCAGCAGGCAATCGCAAAGCTTCTGGATATGGGCGCAAAGGCTGTGTTGTTGAAGGGCGGTCATTTTGATGGCGAGCGTATGGTGGACTGGCTGGGCGTGAAGGGGCAGGACCCCATTGCGATTGAGCAGCAGTACATTGAGACGAAAAATACGCATGGCACGGGGTGCACGCTTTCTGCCGCTATTGCCACGGGCTTGGCCAAGGGACTGAGCATTGAGGATGCCGTACTGGAAGCACAGAGTTTTCTGAACAGTGCGCTTGCCGCAAGCTTCACTCCGGGACACGGGTGCGGACCTGCAAATCACAGCGTAGAGCTGATGCGTTTGCAGGCACAGGATGCGTGTGGTGCAGAACTTGCCCGTCTTGCGGACATTCTTGACGTAGAAGATACGCCTTTTGTGGACGCTGGGCTGAGTGTGGAAGCTGTTGCAGTATCCCTGCCGTGGGCGAGAAAAACAGAACATGTTTTGCGATATGCTTTGAGCCATACAGAAATCGAAGCAGAGCAGAGTAGCCGTTTTCGCTATCCAGAAAAGGGTGGAGACGAGCTGATTGCAGAAATTGCCCATACGGCAACGGTTTTGTATCCTGAGGGGGCTTTTGTTTGTGAGCTTTGCGCAGACTCAGAAGTCATGAATGAGCTTGTTGCATTGAAGGAAGAAAGTTCTGAGCTTGGAACTGATTTTTTCGTGGAATGTAGCGAACCTACGGGTGAAAAAACTTTTTCGGAAAAGCTCAGATATCGATTGACTTCTGGTGCCGAAATGGTGCATGTGGTGTGCGTGCCCGACTCCGATGGTTTTACACGACTTTTTGTGGTGGAAAAAACCGTGGAAGACGTCATGCGTACACTGGGTGCACTTGTGACGGCATAGCGGAGCAAACCTGAATATTCCTCGGCCTGAGTATTTGTTTGAAACCCTTTGGGGATTGACAGAATACCGCCTGGGGATTAGGGTTTGCCACTTTTGTGAGGCATTGAAAAACGTTCCGCTTTGGCTTTGGCCAAAAGGTGGCGCGATTTTGTCGTTTTGACGATGGAAACGCCCGCCGGAACGGAGTATTCGGTCATACATGTGTCCGGCTGTTCCCGATAGTTACACAAATATGCGGCGGTGGCGAAATTGGTAGACGCGCTGGTCTTAGGAGCCAGTGTCTTTCGACGTGCGGGTTCAAGTCCCGCCCGCCGCACCACGAGAATACAGCACAGGGCCTCGGCCCATTAAGAATACTATTCTGGCTACTGCCGCTTGGCACGGCCATCGACGAACCAAAAGGGTATGCCGTACAGGCGAAGAAGGAGTGCATCCAATGGAATATAAAGTCGAGGAAATTTCCCCGGTAGAACGCAAGATTGTTGTTGATATCCCTGTTGAGGAAGTCAACGCATCCATTACCGCTACGGTCGCTCTGTACAAGACTTCTGTAGACATCAAGGGCTTCCGTAAGGGCAAGGTCCCGAGCTCTCTGATCGAAAGCCGTTTCCGTGACAAAATTTATCAGGAAGCTACTGGCGACCTGATCAACTACCAGCTCAACGAAATCCTCGGTGAGACCAAGCTCCAGCCGCTTTCCCGCCTGGACGTGGACGCCAAGGAACTCGTGCGTGGTGAGTCTTTCACCTACACCGTGAGCTTTGAAGTTGCTCCTGATTTCGAGCTGCCGGAATACGGCAAGCTTGAGGTTGAGCAGGAAGCTGTTGCAGTTGACTCCAAAGAGATTGAGGACGTCATCGAGCGCATCCGCACCAATCTCGCTGAGCTGAAAGACGTGGAAGAAGACCGCGTGGCTCAGGATGGCGACGTTGCCATCATCAACTTCAACGCATGGCAGGAAGACAAGGCTCTTGACGAGATCAAGGCTGACAACTTCCAGCTTCCCCTTGGCGATGGTCAGGCCCTCGAAGGCTTTGAAGACATCGTGAAGAAGCTCAAGAAGGGCGAAAACGGCGAAGGCGACATCACCTTCCCCGAAGACTTCATCAACAAGGACTACGCTGGTCAGACTGTGACCATGCGTGTGAAGCTCGTGAATCTGAAGCAGCGCATCCTCCCTGAGGTTGACGACGAGTTCGCCAAGAAAGCTGGCGGATTCCCCTCTGTTGAAAAGATGCGCGAAGCTATCGAAAGCTCCTACATGACTTCCCGCAAGAATCTCGTGAAGGCCGCTGCTGAGAAGAAACTTCTCGACGGCCTGATGGAGAAGACTGACTTCATGCTGCCTCCGGCACTGGTCGAAGAAAACATCGACCGCATGATCCTTGACCTCAAGGCTCGTGTTGAAAGCCAGGGTCGCCGCATCGAAACTCTGGGCAAGACTCCCGAGGAACTCCGCGAAGAGTACAAGCCCAAGTCCGAAGAACTCGTCCGCACCCAGCTCTTCCTTCTGGCTGTTGCCAAGAAAGAAGAACTCAAGGTCGAGAATCAGGAAGTCGACACCTACATCTATCAGGAAGCACTGCGCCAGCGTCAGGATCCCGAGACCCTGCGCCGTCAGTACGAGGACAACAACCTTATGTTTGCCCTCCGTGACCGCCTGCTGGCCGACAAGGCTATGGAACTGATTTACTCTCAGGCTGAGGTAAAAGAAGTTCCCGCTGCTGAGCTGAAGAAAGAAGAAAAAGAAGAAAAGTAGCATCATATAGCGGGGAATGCGCTCGCGTTCCCCGCTTTTCATCCCTTCCTGCCTATCCTGGCCCCGGCCTTTTTGTCGGGTATTCCTCCTGATTTTCCTCTTCTTTGATGGATTTCTGGCGCAAGCCCCCGTCAAAATACCGAATTCCGCCATGTGCTTTGGATTTGGCAGTGGACTTGCCAAGTCCTTTTGGCGTATTATTCTTCTGATGACATCATGTCATCGCGTTATTTTATTCTGCACACAAGGGAGAGCAATATTCATGGGCACAATTCCCATTGTAGTCGAGACAACAGGACGCACTGAACGTGCTTACGATATCTACTCCAGACTTCTGAAAGATCGAATCATTGTGTTGAGCACCCCCATTGACGACAACGTCGCCAGCCTCATTTGTGCTCAGCTCCTGTTCCTCGAGTCCGAAAGTCCCGAGAAAGATATTTACATGTATATTAATTCCCCAGGTGGTTCCGTAACTGCTGGTTTGGCGATTTATGATACTATGAAATATATCTCATCGCCCGTGAGCACCCTGTGCATGGGCCAGTGCGCCAGCATGGGGGCTTTTCTGCTTTCTGCAGGAGAAAAAGGGAAAAGATATTCATTGCCAAATGCCCGTATCCTCATTCATCAGCCACTTGGCGGAATGCAGGGTCAGGCTTCCGATATTGAAATCCACGCCGCAGAGATCCTTCGGCTCAAGCAGCATCTGAACGAAATGCTGGCTGAGCACACCGGACAGGACCTCAAAAAGATTTCTCACGACACAGACCGCGATTACTTCATGAGCGCAGAAGAAGCTCGCGAATATGGCTTAATTGATAAAATTTTAGTATCCAGAAAGGATATCATCGAAGAGACCAAGGAGTAATACGCGTATGTCCAATTCTCAGATGAGCCTTCCTCGGGAACTTTGCTGCTCCTTTTGCGGTAAGCATTCGGACGAGGTGAAGCGGCTCATCGCTGGTCCCGACGTGTACATTTGTGATGAATGCGTCGCGCTGTGCAATGAAATCATTGCAGAAGAGAGTGTTTCCAAGGAAATTGAGGAAGGTAAACTCCTCACTCCGAAGGAAATTAATGTGTTGCTTGATGACTACGTCATTGGTCAGCCCAACGCTAAAAAGACCCTGTCTGTAGCGGTACACAACCACTACAAGCGTGTCTTTTTCTCCAGCAAACTGTCCGGCGACATTGAGCTCGACAAAAGTAATATTTTGCTGATTGGTCCTACTGGCTCCGGCAAAACTCTTGTTGCTCAGACCCTTGCACGAATCCTTAAAGTTCCATTTGCTATTGCCGATGCAACCACGCTGACCGAAGCTGGTTACGTTGGAGAAGATGTAGAAAATATCTTAGTGCAGCTTTTGCAAAATGCTGAATATGACATCGAAGCCGCATCCAAGGGCATCATTTATGTCGACGAAATCGACAAGATTGCCCGAAAGAGTGACGGTCCCTCTATTACCAGAGACGTTTCTGGTGAGGGCGTTCAGCAGGCCTTGTTGAAAATCATCGAAGGTACCGAAGCGAACATCCCGCCCAAGGGTGGCAGAAAGCACCCCCAGCAGGAATTCATTCGCTTGGATACGTCGAACATTCTTTTTATTCTTGGCGGTGCATTTATTGGTCTGGAAAAGATCATTCAGCATCGGCAGGAGGGTGGTGGCCTTGGCTTTGGTGCTCAGGTCGCAACCAAAAAAGAAAAGAGCTTGAGTACCCTCATCCGGGACGTGCACCCCAACGATCTGATTCGTTTTGGTCTCATCCCTGAGTTCGTCGGTCGTATCCCGATCGTGGCAACTCTTGAGGAACTCACAGAAGAGGACCTTGTCCGCATTCTGACGGAACCCAAAAATGCGCTGGTGCGCCAGTACCAGAAACTCTTCGAACTTGACGAGGTACAGCTTCGGTTCACGAGCAACGCGCTGAAGGCTATTGCCAAGAAAGCGCTGGCCCGTAAAACCGGTGCCCGTGGTTTGAGGAATGTCTTAGAGAGCATTATGCTCGACATTATGTACAAACTTCCCTCCCTCACGGGCGTGAAAGAGTGCGTTGTTAACGCTGCTGTGGTAGAAAAGGGTGTTGAACCCCTGCTCTTTTTCCGGCAAGAAGTAAAATCCGCATAGTCCAATAAGGGAATCCACGCCCCGGTAGGAGTCCTGCCGGGGCGTATTTGCAAGCAGTTCCTGACATTTCATTCAACACAGCGGATTCGGATTCCAAACCTGGTCGCCTGCTTTTGGTGAGGCGGCACCTGACGCCGAAATGGAGGAAGACATGTCTGAATTTCGTATAACGGACAACGATTCCCGCACACCTCAGTTGCAACTGCCGCTGATGTCTCTGCGCGATGTGGTCATGTTCCCGCGCTCTATTGTTCCTCTGTTTGTAGGACGAGACGCTTCGGTCAAGGCCATTGAAACGGCATTATCTGATTTTAATAAAAATATTTTCCTTGTCGCTCAGCGTACCCCGGAAGTTGAAAAACCACTTCCCGGTGATCTGTACGTTATTGGTACCGTCAGCAAAATTCTTCAGCTTTTGCGCCTGCCCGACGGCACCATCAAAGTCCTCTTCGAGGGCTTGTATCGCGCCCGCTGGTCCCCAGAAAAAGGCTTTGAGCCGCTCCCGGATGATCTGGAACAGGATGGTCTGGATTTCCCCTTTGTGAGCGTTAGCCGTCTGGAAAAGCGCGAAGCAGAAGGACCGGAAGTCGATGCTCTTGTGCGTACTGCACACGAAGCACTTGAGCAGTTCGGCAAGAGCAACAACAAGATTCCTAGCGAATCGCTCATGGCAATCATGTCTCTGAATGAGCCGGGACGTCTTGCTGATGCGTTGATGCCGCATCTTTCTGCGGATTTTTCCCGAAAGCAGGAACTTCTTGAAGAACTTGATCCTATTGCCCGTCTTGAGCAGGCATATCAGCTTCTTCAGGGTGAAATTGAAATTGCTTCCCTTGAAAAGAAGATCAAGAATCGCGTCAAAACCCAGATGGAAGGGAATCAGCGCGAGTATTATCTGAATGAGCAGCTCAAGGCGATTAACAAGGAAATGGGGCGCGAAGAAGACCCCATGGCCGAAGTCGCCGAGCTTGAGGAAAAGCTCAAGGCCAAGAATATGCCCGAAGAAAATCGGGAAAAGGCCATGCGCGAAATCAAGAAGCTGCGTCAGATTCCTCCGTCTTCCGCTGAGTACACGGTTGTCCGAAATTATGTTGACTGGATTTTGGACCTGCCGTGGAACACCTTGAAAAAGACAGATCTCGATATTGAGAATGCACGTGAAATTCTCGAAGCCGATCACTATGGCCTGAAGAAGCCCAAGGAGCGCATCCTTGAGTATCTCGCTGTACAGAAGCTGGTCGAGACTGTTCGTGGCCCAATTCTTTGCCTTGTCGGCCCTCCCGGAGTCGGCAAGACCTCTCTCTCCAAATCTATTGCCCGGGCAACGAATCGTGAATTTGTCAGGCTCTCCCTTGGTGGCGTGCGTGATGAAGCTGAGATTCGTGGTCATCGCCGGACGTACGTTGGCGCGCTTCCCGGCAAGATTATTCAGGCCCTCAAGCGTGTGAAGTTCAACAACCCTGTGTTCTGTCTCGACGAAGTCGACAAGATGAGCACGGACTTCCGCGGTGATCCGTCTGCGGCTTTGCTTGAGGTTTTGGACCCAGAGCAGAACTATTCTTTCAATGACCACTATTTGGATATGGATTACGACCTGTCCAAGGTCTTCTTCATTACCACGGCAAACAGCCTGCATTCCATCCCGCTTCCGCTTCAGGACAGAATGGAAATCATTGCTTTGCCGGGCTATCTCGAAACTGAGAAAATGAAGATTGCAAAGCAGTTCCTCGTGCCAAAGCAGATCAAGGCTCATGGCCTCAAGGAAGAGAACATTGTTTTCTCCGACAACGCTGTGCAGGACATCATTCGTCGCTACACTCGCGAGGCTGGCGTTCGTAACCTGGAGCGCGAGCTTGCCGCTGTGTGTCGTAAAACGACCATGAGGCTTGTTGAAGAGGACGACCTTGAGCGTTCCGTACGTGTCACCATGCAGAACCTTCCCGGGATGCTTGGTGTGCCGAAGTTCACTCATGGTGAGAAAGAAGAGAAGGCCCTTGTGGGTGTGTCTACCGGTCTTGCCTACACCGAAGTCGGCGGCGAGATGCTGATGGTAGAGACTGCGCTCATGGCAGGAACAGGTAAGGTTGTCATTACAGGCAAGCTTGGCGAAGTTATGCAGGAGTCTGCAAAGGCTGCGTTCTCGTATCTTCGCACTCGTTCCGACCTCTTTGGGCTGAAAAAGGATTTCTACAAGGAAATCGACATTCACGTCCATGTGCCCGAAGGCGCTATCCCCAAGGATGGACCGTCTGCTGGTATTACTCTCGCTACATCGATGGCCTCTGCGTTATTGAATTTGCCCGTCTCCAACGACGTTGCAATGACTGGTGAGATTACCCTGCGTGGGCGTGTGCTTCCTATTGGCGGCCTTCGCGAGAAGTTGCTCGCCGCGCATCGTGGCATGATTAAAACCGTTCTCATTCCTGAGGACAATGCAAAGGACCTCAAGGATGTGCCTGCAAGCATTTTGCGTGATCTCAAGATCATCAAGGTCGGCAGCATGGATCAGGTTCTTGAGCATGCCCTCGTTTGTGACGATCCAGAAAAAATATTCTCCGGGCGGGAGGACGCTATGTGTCCCATCGCTCTCAGCTTGCAGAAAGATCGGCAGGATGAGGCCCGGCATCAGTAATACAATGGGAGAGGAAGAATTGGGGGTCAGCCCCCAAACCCCCGCGTAAGGGAATGATTCCCTTACGTATCCTCATCGAGTTTAAAAGCCGTTCAAGCTTCGCTTGGACGGCTTTTAAACTTATATGGGGCAGCGTCGAGAGCCTCTTTCTCTTCTGCGAGTTGCCACCATTTTCTTTCTGAACGCGAGCGTTCAGAAAGAAAGGGTTGGAGCGCAAAGAAAAGAACACACGCCCAGTTAATTAGGCCGAAAAAAAGGGGCCGGATGAAGGGGAAAGCCAAAGGCTTTCACTCATCCGGCCCCTTTTATTTCGGGCGAAAGCGGGATTCCCAAGGGCCTCGTCCTTGGGCGGGGTCAAGGGGCAGCGCCCCTTGCAGAGGTGCGGGGACAGAGTCCCCGCCCATGGCCTGCCTATACCCGCATGCTATTTTTTAAGGCGCCGTACTCTTGGGAGGCTCAGTTTCCAATGCATGGCGACAAGCCTGATGCCGGTTGTAGAAACGATAGTCACGAGGAGGAGCACGGGTTCTGGAATGTTGAAGACGTAGAGGATTGCAAAGAGGGAGCCACCGATAATGGCGGCGGTAGCGTAAAAGTCGGTGTGAACGATAGCGGGCACATCATTAGCGAGGACGTCACGAATAACGCCGCCCCCGACAGCGGTCATGGAGGCCATGAAGATAATGCCCATAGGTCCGAGGCCGAAGTGTGAAGCTTTTGCTGCGCCGATAGCGGCGAAGACGCCGAGGCCGAGGGCGTCGGCAGCCATAACCATGTTCCATTGCCGGGCAATGTACGGCGCGATGAAGATAACGAGAGTTCCGCCACAGAGACAGACGATGAAATAGAGTTCATCCTGAAACGCGGCAGGCGGAGTCGCTCCGAGAAGCACATCGCGGACAATGCCGCCGCCCACCCCTGTAGCGACGGCGAGAATAAGTGCACCCAGTACGTCAAGTTCCTTTTGTGATGCTTTAAAAGCCCCGGAGATGGCGAAGATGAGAGTACCAAAGATGTCAAGCAAATAGAGCACGGACGCCTCCCGCATGCTGTGGAACCGTTCAAAGAAAAAGCCCTTCATAATTCTATACGAACATAAAGGGCTTGGTAAGCAAAGTGCGGTGCTGTCGTCAACTGCGTGATCGCAGTTATTTGCATTACTTAGTAAAAGGCAACTCCTCGGAGTCCTCATACAGAGGATTGGTGTACGCCTGAGCGCATTCATCGCGAGTAATGATTGAAGCTCGAACGGAAGGCTTGACCTGTGAAGCGGCATATGCAGTCACGGAAGGTCCAAGAAGCTCGGCTAATTCCTGAGTTACAGGCACAGTTGTACTCGCCATTGCAAGCACTTCGCTGGATCGTGCATCAATGAGGCGAATGTTGAAACGAACATTCTTGCTTGTGTGTGAGTAGGTTCCGGCAAGAACGAGGGATGCTTTCTGTACACGTTCATCAACGAGGTTGATGTCGCGGGTGAGCAAAAGTTCGCCAACTTTTGGACGCAGAAGAATGTTGCGGCCTTTGCGGATTTCTTTGAGGCGGAAACCGTGATCCACAAGAGTGGTGGCAAGTTCTTCACCGAGGGCACGACCGAGTGGGGAGCTTTGCTCAAGGTTGTTGATGTCCACGGGCGTTGTGACGAGTACAGAACAGGCGCGGGGGGAAATTCCGGCTTTGGTTCGAATCTGCGAGCTGAGGGTGGAAGAGAGCTGCTGTGCGGCACTTGGGATGCTGCCTTGAGCAAAGGCAGAGCTGACGCCAAGAGTCGCGCAGAGCAGGCTCGCGAGGGCAAATTTTGCAAGATTCATAATGACGACTCCTAACGCCTGCTGCGGATGATTCTATCCGTGCTGGCAATTTCTTCTTTGAGTGTGGCCTTGAGTTCTGGATTCTTGGCAGCCATGAGACCATCAACAAAAGTCTGGCGGGCAAGTTCATACCGTCCCTGTGCCTGATACTCCCGCCCCTGGGCAAGGCTGCTGAGGGCTGTTTGAGAATAGGGCAGGGTGTCCAGCCTGTCGCCGTATGCTCGCGGAGAACTACTTGTGCTACAGCCAGAGAGCGCCAGAACACAAACAGCGGTGGTGGCGAGCAGGAAATGTTTTTTCATGATCAGCCTCCTTTAATGCAGGTCTTTCTGGTCGAGCACGTAGCCAAGTCCTCCGGAGTCCTTCATCTCATCAAAGGATCGGAGTTCAATTTCTGCTGCCCGGAGCTTTCGCATTGGGCGGTTTTGAGACTTGAGCAAGGCGAGAGTCGTTGCATTCTGAGGGATGGTGATAGACCCGGTGCCAAGCACCTTGCCGTCAGCTTTTTGGAAGAGGCGGCCATTCACGAAAATTGTATTCGCATCATAATAATATGTGCCAGTGAGGATGGCGACGGTGCGCTTCTGATTCAGTTCCGAGATGTCTCGAGACAGGGCAAATTCTCCCTGCTGCGGACGAGGGCGAACTCGCTCCGAGCTGCGGAATTCGACAACGTTCATGTGCTGACGTTTCAGCTCGTTGTACATTTGTTCGGCTACGAGCCGACCAAATGGAGAACTTTGCTGCAAGTTGTCCTGATGCACAAAGGAAACGGGGATCGTGACGCACGCGGTCAGATCCACATCAGAGTCCAGTATCTGCTGTGCAAGTTCTCGAATTTTGAGGCGCAGCTCCTGCGCTGCCTGCTGGTTGACATCTGGGGCCTGAAGAGGATTGGCAGAGTGAAGCCAAATGTAGCCGCCGTCTCCATCAGGAACCATAACACCGGGGTGAATTTTGCCCTGTGAGCGAAGGCTTCGGGTTTGCCCGTCTTCGTGTATCCATCCATCTCTTTCCGAGCTAACTCCAGTTCCGGGGTCAACAGGCCGGGCGTCTTTTTGCGCCGTGCCCGAAGAGGGACTGTGCGTATTTTCTATTAAAAGAGAGTCTACCGCACTTGCTGACTGCGGGGCGCAGAGCGCCAGCAGCAAAGCGGCTGAAATCCATTTCTTTTTGTTCATGTGCGTGCGTCTCCAGAATCAAAATCCCAGCACGGGACGAAGCTGTCCCGCCTGTGTATGTGTTATCGACCTGAGAAGTGTTTTCTTTAGGCAGGAAAAAGAATGGATGGGGGATGCCTTTTTTTACATCCAGAAAATCGTTACGATCTTGGGAAAAATGAGAAGACTCGAAGGGGTGACTATGAAGAAGCTTTGGAAAAGTGTTGTGCTGTGTGTGGCGTGCCTGTGGATGTCGCATTCTGCGGCCGCAGGGCCTGTTGATAACAGCCAGTATGCGGAGCTGCTTTCTGCACATGTCCGCAACGGTGTTGTGGATTACGCGGGTTTGAAGAAAAAAGAGGCGACGCTTGATGGGTACTTGGCTGTGCTGCAAAAGGTGCACGCTGAAGTGCTTTCAGAAAATGAACAGATTGCGTACTGGATCAACGTGTATAACGCGTGGACGCTCAAGCTGATCCTGAAAAATTATCCCGGAATCTCGAGTATTCGCGATATAGGCGGGGTGTTTCAAAGCCCGTGGAAGATTCGTTTCGTCAAGGCAAATGGGACGACGTTGCATCTCGATGAAGTCGAGAAGGTCATTTTGCATCGTTTCAGGGAACCACGGATTCATTTTGCGATCAACTGTGCATCAAAAAGTTGCCCGGAGTTGCTGAATGTTCCGTACGAGGGTGCACAGCTGGAAAAACAGCTCACGCAGCAGACAAGGACGTTTTTGAACGATGAACGCTTTAACAGACTGGAAGGGAAGAAGCTGTATGTGAGTAAGATATTCGACTGGTACGAAGATGAATTAGGGGACGCCGCCTCCTACGTTTCTCGCTATGCCAAGGCAGGTTTGGCACAAAAGATTCAGGCTCTTGGGGACGACGTCCAGGTACGCTATTTGAAGTATGACTGGTCGCTTAATGGAAAGTGACCGGCATAAGCTAGATACGGTCAAGCGGAATGTTGGAGATGAAGTTTTCTAGCTGATCCAGAAATTCCGTGTAATCCGTGAGCGGAAATTTCTCTCCGCAAGTGTCGCAAAACAGGTAAACTTCTTTGCAGGCACGAATAACCCGTAATTGGGCGTGACAGTTCTTACAGGAGATATGGGTTCCTGTCTGTCGGGGCTGGCCAGAAAAAAGAGGGGCAGCTTGCATCCAATGGTCCTCCTGGTGATGCGATCGAAAACAGGTCCGCACAGCCGCGTGCGGAGATGTTTTCTTGTGCACCAATTGTCCCGCAAGAGCAAGCCCTGATTCCCTCAAATTGAGGAGAGTGGCGGCTTCCTTCATGTTGGGTTTTCTGAGTGAGTGCGCGCTTTCGTGAGTATTTCTTTCAGCTTTTTCTGCGGCATGCTATACTCGCGCCAGTGCTATATTTATACTGAAGAACCTGCCCACAAGGAGGATATAATGCTGAAGAAGAAGGTTGAGAAGGCCCTAAACGATCAGATTAAATGGGAACTGTATTCCAGTTACCTGTATCTTTCCATGTCTGCTTTTTTTGCAAAAAAAGGTTTGCCTGGGTTTAGCCACTGGATGCGTATGCAGGCTCAGGAAGAACTTATGCATGCAACCAAGATGTATGATTATGTTTTGGAACGTGGCGGCGAAGCAAAGTTGATGGCTATTGATGCCCCTCCGAGCAAATGGGATTCTCCACTCGATGTGATGGAAGAGACGCTGAAGCATGAGCAGCATGTGACAGACCGTATCAACAAGCTGGTCGATGTGGCCCAGAGTGAAAAAGACCACGCCTGTAATATTTTCCTCCAGTGGTTTGTTGAGGAGCAGGTCGAAGAGGAAGACAGTGTTGGTGAGGTTCTCGACAAGCTTCGCCTTATTGGTAAAGAAGGAAGCGGACTCTTTATGATGGACCGTGAGCTTTCCCAGAGGGTCATCACTCCTCCTGCTGATTCCGCACAGTAAAGACGTATTGGGTGCCTCGGCCTTTGGCTGGGGCACTTTTTTATGCGCTTTTCAAAAGCGCTTTAAGTTTGGCGCGTATCTGTGTAACAATAGACTCCATTATTCTACTCACTGAACCCGCAACACGCTTTTGCCTTGGCAGAATGGCGTTTTCGCAGGAGGTATCATGTCAGACAAGCTCGTCACGATTCTTGTGGGCGGAGCCGCTGGGCAGGGCCTTGCGACCGTTGGGCAGCTTTTGTCAAAAAGTCTGTCTCGTAGCGGTTACCACGTGTCCGTAACGCAGGTGTATATGTCGAGGATTCGAGGTGGATTCAATACCTTTGCCATACGGGCCGGAGCAGAGTGCACAAATGCCCCTGATGAGCTTGCGGATATTGTTATTGCTTTGAATCAGGAAGCTGTGGAGCAGTGCGCGTCGACCTTGCGTCCCGGAGGGCTTCTTGTCCTTGGCGATGGACTCGATCCGCAAGGGCACAGGAGTATACGAATCCCGCTGGCCTCGCTTGCTCCAAAGCCTATCTATTATAATGTGGCGGGCAGTGCGGTTGTCGGGGCGTTAATTGGGATTCCTCAGATTGAGATCGCTCAGCTTTTGGAAGAAAGCTTTTCCCGGAAAGGTGAGGATATCGTTAAGCAGAATTTGGATGTCTTACGCGATTCTTATGCGTGGGCGCTTGGGCAGGAGATAGCCTGCCGTCCATTACCAGAGTCTCCAGAAATTCCGTGGCTTCTTATGAATGGTAATGAAGCTATTGCGCTTGGGGCTTTGGCTGGTGGCTGCAATTTCTGTTCGTTTTATCCCATGACACCGGGGACTTCCATTGCCCAGACGCTTATAAGCAAAGGGGCTGAGCTTGGTGTTGTGGTTGAACAGGTTGAGGATGAGATTGCGGCTCTCAACATGGCTCAGGGGGCATCTTATGCCGGTGCTCGAGCCATTGTCCCGACGTCTGGTGGTGGCTTTGCGCTTATGACCGAGGCAATGAGTCTCGCGGGAGTTGCAGAGACTCCTGTCGTTGCGGCCATTGCGCAGCGGCCCGGGCCTGCGACAGGGCTTCCGACGCATACAGAGCAGGCTGACCTCAATCTTGCGCTCTATGCCGGGCATGGCGAGTTTCCCCGCGCAATTTTGACTCCCGGGACTGTTGAGGAATGTTTTCAGGCTGGTTTTCAGGCGATGAATCTTGCCGAGAAGTATCAGACTCCAGTTGTCATTCTTACAGACCAGTACTTAGCTGACAATATCCATACTGTTGAGGCTTTTGATCTTGAGGCGCTTCCGCCTCTTCATCGTCCAGCCGAGCACTCAGAGTTTCCAGAGGGAGCGTATCAGCGTTATGCACTCACAGAATCAGGTATTTCTCCTCGGCTTATCCCCGGATTTGGTCCGCATTGTGTCGTTGCTGATTCTCACGAGCACTTGGAGAGCGGCAAGATTACCGAGGACCCCGTGATGCGCAACGCCCAGAATGAGAAGCGGATGCGCAAGGAGCAGGGGATGTTGGCTGAGGCACTTAGCCCTGTGTGTGCCGGAGATGAGCATCCAGACCTTTTACTCGTTGGCTGGGGTTCCTCTCTTGGTGCAATCAAGGAATCCGCAGAGCTTTTGCGCGAGCAGAATGTCAGGGTTGCGGTGATGCATTTTCGGCAGGTCTGGCCCCTCCCAACAAGAAAACTTTTGGACTGGGCCTCTCGCGCTCGTGTCACCGTATGTGTAGAGAGCAATATCACTGGGCAGTTTGCCGGGCTTGTGCGCAAGGTGTGTGGGCTTGATTTTGATCTCAGGATTTTGCGCTATGATGGCTTGCCGCTGACAGCAGGCTACATTTATCGAGCGCTTGATACGTCTGACCTTCAACTGGAGCAGAGGGGGTAGCTATGGTTCGTCTCGAAGATTATGGCGATTTTGAAACATCATGGTGCCCTGGTTGTGGCAATTTTGGTATTCGGCAGGCCATTATGCAGGCCCTTGTTGCCCAGAATCTTGCCCCGCATGAGGTCATGATGGTTTCCGGGATTGGGCAGGCGGCAAAGATGCCTCACTATTTGAATATTAATTTTCACAATGGCCTGCATGGGCGTGCTTTGCCCGTTGCGCAGGGGGCACATCTCGCGAACCCCGGCATGAAGCTTTTGGTATGCAGTGGCGATGGGTGCAATTACGGCGAAGGTGGGAATCATTTTCTCGCTGCGGCCCGGCGCAACATGGACATAACACTTCTTGCCCACGACAATCAGATTTATGGTCTCACAAAGGGGCAGGCGAGTCCGACAACAATGTTTGGGCAGAAGACCAAGACGCAGCCTCAGGGGGTTCCCTCTCATCCGTTTAACCCCATTGCCGTTGCTATTTCTATGGGAATTGGCTTTGTCGCGCGTGCCTTTTCCGGTATGCCCGATCATCTCGCAGCGCTTATTCAGAAGGGTATGGAGTATCGTGGTTTTGCCTTGATTGATATTCTCCAGCCCTGTGTTTCTTTCAACAAGGTCAACACCCATGCGTGGTACAAGGAGCGGTGTTACGAGTTGCCAGAAACCTATGACCCCTATGATCGCGCGCAGGCCTTACGCAAAGCTTTTGAGTTTGAGGAGCGTATTCCTCTTGGTGTGATTTATCGTCACAGTGGGCCGCCCTATGACGACATTTCATCGCAGGTTCCGGCTCAGCCTCTTGCCACGCATATGCCTGACCATCAGGGACTGGTGCGTGTATTACAGTCATACAGGTAGTACGTCTTTAGTGGGGCCTGTGTGGGTGGGAAGATTGGGGCCAGCCACAGCCCGTGAGGGCTGGATGGGTGGGAAGGGAAGAGGACCGGGGCCAGCCCCGGACCCCGCGTAAGGGAATGATTCCCTTACGTATCCTCATCGAGTTTAAAAGCCGTGCAAGCTTCGCTTGGACGGCTTTTAAACTTATGGGGCTAGCGTAAAGAACGTCTTTCGGCGTTCAAAAGGAATAAGTGCGGCAGAAAAAGGCTTAAGAACACGCGATCGGGAAACGCCCACTAGCTCAAAAAATACGGCTGATGGAGAGGAAAGCGAAGCTTTCATCCCATTCAGCCGTATTTTTTGAGCGAAAGTGGGATTCCCAAGGGCCTCGTCCTTGGGCGGGGTCAAGGGGCAGCGCCCCTTGCAGAGCACGAGACGGAGTCTCGTATCATCCTGCCATGCCATAAAAAAAGCCCCCTTACAGAGTAAGAGGGCTTTGGATGCGTCGTGAGATTCTAGTCGTATTTTACGGAAGAGAATCGCATGAGCTTATCCCACTTATGCTGTGCGTCGATGTACCGGATTGTGCCGGTTTTGCCACGCATAACGAGAGAGTGGGTGGTCGCGCCCTGACCAGTGTAGGTCACGCCTTTCAGGAAGGTGCCGCCGGAGATACCGGTAGCGGCGAAGAAGGTGTCGTCGGTTTTGACGAGGGTGCGAACGGTGTAGATTTCGCGGATGTCGATACCGGCGTCAATGAGAGCCTGCTCTTCTTTTTTGGAGCGGGGGTCGAGACGGGCGAGCATTTCGCCGCCCATAGCGCGGATAGCGCAAGCGGAGAGAACGCCTTCTGGGGTACCGCCGGTGCCCATCATCAGGTCGACTTCGGAGCGGGGGTCGATGGCCATAAGGGAGCCAGCGACGTCGCCGTCGGTGTGGAGCTGAATACGGGCGCCAGTTGCGCGAATCTCAGAGATAAGCTGCTTGTGTCGGGGCTTGTCGAGGACGAAAACGACGAGGTCGTTAACGTCTTTGTCGAGAGCCTTTGCGATGTTGGTCAGGTTGTCTTTCACAGGAGCGTCGAGGTGAACGACGTCTTTTGCTGCTGCGGGGACAACGAGCTTCTGCATGTAGAAGCTGGGACCGGGGTTAAACATGGTGCCTTTGGGAGCTACGCCAACGACGGAAATTGCGTTGGGGCGGCCGTAGGCGAGAAGGTTGGTACCTTCAACGGGGTCGACAGCGACGTCAACTTTGAGGGCTCCACCAGCGCCGACATGCTCACCATTGTAGAGCATCGGTGCCTTGTCTTTTTCTCCTTCGCCGATGATGACGGTGCCATCAATGGGGAGGGAGTTAAAAGAGAGGCGCATTGCGTCGACAGCTGCCTGGTCTCCGGCTTCTTTGTCGCCTTTACCAAGCCAACGGCCAGAAGACAGCGCTGCTGCTTCCGTAATGCGGACCAGATCCAATGCGAGATTGCGATCAGGAGCTTCCACTGTGTTTCTCCTTTCTTGCGCCAAAAAATTAGCCAAGTTTTTCAGTAATAATACGAGTCAGATTCTCAGGTGTAAATCCGTATTCTTTGGCAAGCTCGCCAGCGGGGGCGGAAGCACCGAAGTGGTCGAGGCCGAAGACAATGCCGTCGAGACCTGTGTACTTGTACCAAAGGCCGGATGCGCCGGCTTCGACAGCGACACGGAGGCCGTTGCCGAGAACGGATTTTTTGTACTCATCGCTCTGTGCATCGAAGATGTCCATGCAGGGCACGCTGACGACGCGGACCTTTCGAGGTGCGAGCTGAGCAGCGGTGTCGAGTGCGAGGGAGACTTCGGAACCAGAGGCGATGATGGTGATTTCTGCTTCACCTTCGGCGTCCTTAAGGATGTAGCCACCCTTGGACGGGCCGTCGACAACGCTGGGGAAGGATGCAGGAGCCAGAACCGGCAGACCCTGACGGGTGAGGAGCAGGCAGCTGGGGTGCTCATCTTCCTTGATTGCCATTTCGAGGCAGGCGCGGGTTTCGTATGCGTCTGCGGGGCGGAAAACATTCAGGTCGGGGATCAGGCGCAGAGAGCTAGCATGCTCGATGGGCTGGTGAGTCGGGCCGTCTTCGCCAACGTAGAAAGAGTCGTGCGTAAAGACGTGCAGGACTGGGAGCTTCTGCAGGGCGGACATTCTGAGGGCATTTCTCTCGTAGTCGGAGAAGACGAGGAAGGTTGCGCCAAAGGGAACGACGCCACCGTGTGCAGCCATACCGTTAAGGATAGCGGCCATGGGGAACTCACGAACACCAAAGGACAGGTTACGCTTGCTGTGGTCGTCTTTGCAGAACACGCCGACAGTTTCGCGGAACTTTGCAGTCTGGTTGGAGGGGTCGAGGTCAGCGGAGCCGCCTGCGAGCAGGGGGAGCTGGTCGGTGATAGCGTTGAGGCATGCACCCCAAGCCTTACGGGTCGCAACGGAGCTTCCGTCTTCGAACTCAGGAAGCTCGAAAGAGAGGCCGGAGCGAGGTTCGCTGACCTGCTTCCAAAGAGCTTCGAAATCAGCGTCGGATTCGATGCGCTGGACGAGCTGGCGATGCCACTGTGCTGCGGTAGCTTCGTATTCGCCGAATTCGCTGCGGAAGTGAACCAGAACGTCTTCAGGCACCTGGAAGTCGGCCTGAGGATCGAGTCCCCATTTTTCCTTGGTTGCAGCAATTTCTTCTGGCGGAAGCGGAGCACCGTGAGTCTCGTGGTCGCCTTCGCGGGTTGCGGTGCCTTTTGCCATCACGGTGTGGCCGATGATGAGAGTGGGGCGGGGGTCAAGCTGTGCTTTTTTGACAGCTTCGCGAATTTCTTCATGGTTGTGACCGTTGATTTCGAGAACCTGCCAACACATGCCCTCGAAAACCTTAACGTAGTCGATACAGTCGCAACGGGAAGTCGGACCAGCGAGCTGGACGTCGTTCTTGTCGTACATCACGATGAGCTTACCGAGGCCCCAGAGGCCTGCGAGGGAAGCTGCGCCAAGAGCGATAGGCTCCTGGAAGTCACCGTCAGAAGCGAGAACGTAGGAATAATGATCCTGAACGTCTTTGCCGAGCTTGTTGCGAAGCAGAGCTTCTGCAACAGCTTCACCAACGCCCATGGCAAAGCCCTGACCAAGAGGACCGGTGGTTACTTCGACACCGGGAATTTCGATTTCGGGATGGCCGGGGGTGCGGCTACCGAACTGGCGGAAGCCCTTGAGGTCTTCAACGCTCAGGTAGTCACAGAAGTGCAGCAGACCGTACAGGAGGGAAGATTCGTGACCTGCGGAAAGGATGAAGCGATCGCGGTTGAACCAGTTAGGATTGCTGGGGTCAAAGCGAAGGAAATCCTTGAACAGGATGTAGGTCATATCTGCAGAAGACATGGGGCCGCCGGGATGGCCGGAGTTAGCCTTGCGGGTGGCGTCCATGACAAGCGCCTTGAGCACGTTAACTGCTTTGGCGTCCATTTCGGGGTTCACCTGAGATTTCATGGTGGTCAAATTCCTTTGCGCCGCGATTGCGGGCTTGAATGAAAAGAGGGGAGCGACCCTCTAACAGAAATGTTTACTTGTCGTTCTCGATGAGTTCGATGCGGCGCAGATGGCGTCCACCTTCAAACTCAGTGTCGAGGAAAATGTCGAGCAGTTCCACTGCCACGCCGGGACCGGTAACGCGTTCACCAAGGCAGAGGACGTTTGCATCATTGTGCATACGGGTCATGCGAGCGTGAAAGCTGTTGGTGCACAGAGCTGCGCGGATACCGGGGATGTGGTTCGCGGTCATGGACATGCCAATGCCGGTGCCGCAGATGAGCACGCCGGGGCAGCCTTCTTCCAGCACGTGCTGGCAGAGCTTTTTTGCATAGATGGGGTAGTCGACACTGCAGGTGTCAAAAGGACCAACGTCCTTGACTGCATAGCCGCGTTCTTCAAGATGCTTGATGAGCACTACCTTCAGTGCATAGCCAGCGTGGTCGGAGCCGATGGCGACCGTTTTCTGTGACATTTTGCCACCCTTTGGGAAAATGGTTTAAGGGTTTACGAAGTCCGTTGGCCAGAGCCTAGGAATTCATTTTGGAAATTCTTTCGCTAACGAGAGACTCTCGTTTTTTGGAGCATTCCTTGCGCAAGAACGCAATTTCTTCCTGAAGGAACTCGATCTGCTTGAGGCAGAGAGTCATGTCGGAGCTGATGGCGACAGTCTGTGTGGCCTCAGCATCCGAAGCCTTTTCAGGAGAAAGCTCACTGTGCATCGCCTTTCCGAGGGCGGTGTACTCTTTTTCGAGGCGTTTTTCCATCTGGCGGATTTCGATGGAGCGCAGAGCTTTGATGCATATCCATTTCAGTTCGTCGCCGAGGACGGAAAGGCCAGTCCTGAGTGTATCAAAAAGTCCGGAGGCAGAGTGCTCGGATGTTTTGTCGGATTGAGGCATAGTCATACTTCCTTGCAGGTCAATTTTCAGGTTGCAGACGAGAATCCATAGGCCGCAGAAGCGTCTCTGGAGGAAGCTCCAGAGCAAGGGCTTTGGCATTCCACTGTGTGGAATCAAGCGAGAAATTTTTAGTCCGTAAAATCGCAATATCACCGGTAGAAAGGCGAAGTTCGAGCTTTTTGGGACGAGGACTTTGACCCTCTTCGTCTGTATACCGCCCAAGAAGAAGGGTCCAGCCCAGAGTTTTGTGCTGCCCGGTGAGTTCCACAGGTTGGCCTATGGAGTCAAGTGTAATGCTTGCGACAGTTCCATGACTAAAGAAATATTTCCAGTTTCCATTGGGCTGAATATCGGCCCTGGAATACTTTTGTGCGGCAAGGCTGGGGTATGCACCAGCCATGAGCAGAGCAAGATCCTGAAGAGTGAAAGGCAGGGGAAGTCCAGCGTCTAAAGCTGCCTGTGGGCCTGTATGCGAGTAGAGCGCAAGTTTGTCCTGTGGGTAGTAGCAGACGAGACGGGATGCATCTTCGCGAACAAGGGCAACTGTGGTGCCAAATCCAGCAGAGAGGTCAAGACGCAGTGGTCGGGAAAAATCTCCCCAAAACCGGACGTTGACCCGTCCTGCTCGACGCCCTTTGTACTGGAGACTTGCGGTGGCGTCGAGTGTCTTTGGAACAAAATTTTTGGCGTGAGTTTGTGTAAACTGTGACCAGAGCGCCTCGGCATTTAGGCCAGGTCCAACCAGAGGAGTCTGGGGTGCTTTTTGTGCACAGCCAGCGAGCAGAAAGACGCCTATACAGAGCAGAAAAGCGGCCCGAAGAAGCTTCTTCGGGCCGAGACAGTGTATTTTCATAAGGCCTTAAGTTTTTCCTGTACGCTTGAGTTGTTTGGAGCGAGTTCCAGTGCGTTGGAGTAGCCTTCGCGGGCCTTGTCTTTGTTTCCTAGTGAGCGGGCGATGTCGCCGTAGTGTTCCCAGAGGGTCGCGTCGTCGGTCACCCGGTCCACCGCACGCTGAATCTGCTCCCATGCTTTTTCAAACTGCCCGATGCGCAGATAGAGCCAGGCCAGTGAGTCAATAATATATCCGTTTTCAGGATCAATGGAGAGGGCTTTTTTGATGAGCACCTCTGCCCGTTCCAGATCCTTGTTCTGTTCAACAAGACTGTACCCAAGGAAGTTCAGGGCATCAGCATGTTCTGGGTCCTTGAGGATAATTTGGTCCATGATTTCCCGGCTTCGCTGAGAAAGCTGGAGTTTGTCATAAATCACGCCAAGGGCGTACAGCAGTTCTGTGTCGTCAGGCCACTTGGTAATGGCCTGTTCCAAAACCCGGCGCGCGGCACGGTGTCGGCCTGCGCTCTCAAGAAGGTGCGCTTCCAGAGTCCAGTATGGACGAATGTCCGGGTTCTCCTGCTTCTGCTGTCGAATCAGATACAGGGCCTTATCCTTGCGGTTTAGCTCAATCAAAAGCTGAACACGGAAACGAACCGAGCGTTCATACAGAGGGGAGTCCTCAGGGATTCGCTCAAGGTAGTCCAGAGCCTTCTGGGAATTGCGGTCTCCCTCGTAGGCCAGAACCGCCATGTAAAACCATAGGCGCTGTGGGGTTCCTTTGACTTTCTGAAGCGGTGCGAGAACCGTTTTGGCGTGATCGTAAAATTTTTCTTCAAGGAAAAGTGTTGCTGCTTCCAGTGCATACTGGGTGTCAGTGGCTGGTCCCTGCTGGAAGATGACAAGAGCCTTGTCAGGGGTGTTCATCTTGAGGTTCAGGCCAATGAGGCGCAGGCGAACGTCTTTTTCAGACACGCCTTTTTCAAGCAGTTTTCCATAGGTCTTTTCGGCGGCAACGAAATTCTTTTCGCGTTCGTACAGAACCGCCAGTTCAGACAGGGCGTCCAAAAAGTCAGGGTCAAGCTTGAGCGCGCGGTGCAGCATGTTTTCTGCCTGCCGGGTTTTTCCCAGTCCGGCAGAAGCCCGGGCACCGTAATACAGACTTGTTGCGGTCTGCTTGTCGTGAGGAATTTTCTGGATGGCTTCGAGTGCTTCAGGACTTTTTCCATCGGCAAGATAGATAACCGCCATTTCACGGTAGGCTATCCATTCTTTCGGGTGGTCGCGTAAAAATTCCTGAATGGTCAGAATGGCATCCGGGTAGCGCTTTTCTGCGTAGTAAGTCGTAGACAGGGACAAAACGAGGTCCAGACTGTCTGGAAATTCGGCAATGCCCTGTTTCAGGACTTCGCGAGTGCGACCAATGTCGTTGCGTCGCCAGTAAAAATTGGCACCCTCCAGAAAAAGCTGGGGGCTATGTGGACCTTTAAGCAGGGTTTCCAGTGCGCTTTCGGATTCCTGCGGGTCTTCCTGCATAAGGGCACTCTGAAAACGGAGATACTGAAACGTAGAATCAGCGGCACCAGTCAGATCCCACTGAATTTTTTGCTGGGGGGCGGGCGCAACAGCCTGAGTTGGTTGGGATTGGACGCAGGAGCAGAGCAGGGCAGTGAGTGCGGCGCTTGCAAGTGGCGAGGCAAATCGGGGCATGATAGGCATCTGTCTCCGTTTTGAAAGGATATTCCTCATGCAGTTGGCGAAGAAATACCACCATCACAAAGTGCGATTGTGGGAGTAAAATACAGAATACTGGAATTGGGGCGCATCCGCAAAGGACACGCCCCAATGGGTATTTTAAAGACTCAGAATGTCCCGTTTCTTTTCGTTTAGGTGAGCAGGGATTTCTGTGACAAGCTTGGTGCCGATTTCAAGAAATTCGGGACCATACAGTTTGCCTGTACTGGACCGGAATGTGTCATCAAGTTTTTTGATGATTTCTCCGCTCTTTTCAAAAAGAGCCAGCGCTTCGTCAAACTCAAGCTCGTTGTAGTCGGAGAATTCCCACAGGGTTGTTGAGTAGAGGTCGAGTCCCCAGCGGAAATTGACTGCGTCGTACAGCGCGTTTGCAATGATCTCTGCGTCCTTGTTTGGGGCAGGGAGGCGGGGTTCAAAAGGTCTGTGATCGCGGATGGCAAAGGCGACAAGATCTCGATCTTCATCACTGATCTCGTATTCTTTGAGTACCATCAGTGCGACTTCTGCGCCTTTTTCTCCGTGCTCCTGCTCCAGCCTGCATGTGCCATGCAAAAGCCCGCTGAACTGGGCAAGATAGGCGAGGTGGCGATGGTGTGCGATGTCGTTTTCTGGTGCTTCGTGCAGGATGATTGCTCCTGCTTCGATGGCACTTTTTTTGGCGTGATAGACCCCATAGCTGGCGTCATCGTACAGAAAAGGAATTACGTCTCCCTGAAGGCGAAGCAGATCAGGGTGGTCGAAGAAGCTTCTGGAACAGAAATTCAGCTCAGAGGAACAGTCCCGGTAGAACCGGGGAAGAGTATACTGTGCCGTTACTGCCTTGGCCTCATTTTTCATCTTTCGAAGAGTGCTGTCATTCATCCGTATGAATCCATTCGTCTGAAAAGTCTGCGATGTGCTCCGCCATGTGCTTTTTGAGTTTTTGCAGCAGGCGGGCCTCAATCTGTCGAACCCGTTCCCGGGTAATGCCATATTTTTCGCCGATTTCCCGTAGGGTCACGGGATTATCGGACAGGAGGCGCTGATTCAAAATATCCTGCTCTTTCTCATTGAGCTTGGGCAGAATGGCCTTGATGTGCTCCCGTATCATCAGAGAAATTTCGTCCTGAGCGACATTGTCCTCGACGCCCGGTTCGAGCGCGGGCAAAAAGTCCATTCGGGTGGCACTGCCACTGTCGTCGGTGCTGAGCGGAGCGTTGAGCGACATGTCTTGCCGGGCAAGGCGCTGGTCCATTTCGATGACGACCTCTTCTGAGACGCCAAGGTTTTTGGACAGGGTTGCGGGGTCGGGGTCAAACCCGAGTCGCTGGAGGCGCTGCCGTTCCTTGTTCAGGTTATAAAAAAGCTTACGCTGGGTCTGTGTGGTGCCGATTTTGACCAGCCGCCAGTTGTCCATAATGAACTTGAGAATATACGCCTTGACCCAGAAAGCAGCGTAATATGAAAATTTGATACCCTTGTCAGGGTCGAACTTTTGGACAGCGCGCATAAGCCCAACGTTTCCTTCCTGAATGAGGTCGAGAACGTTTTGCATCCAGCGGCGCTGAAAGTCCATTGCAATCTTGACGACAAGGCGCAAGTGTGAAGACACGATGCGGAAGGCCGCTTCGTTATCTCCTTCGTCCCTGACCCGTCTGGCGAGTTCTTTTTCTTCGTCAGGCTCAAGCAGGGGGAAACGGCTGATTTCGCGGAGGTACATCCGCAGAGGGTCGCGGGGGGCGATGTCCGAGGATTTTGCAGGCTTCAGGATGAGTTCGCCCTTGCCTTTTTTCTTGGCTTTGGGCGCGTCGTTTATATCATGAATTTCGTGGAGTTCTTGTGTCTCTTCATTGAGGACGTGCTCATGCAAATCGTCAGGGTGTTCCCACTCGCCCCGTGGCTCCTCGGAGTCAACATTGATATCGTTGGGGTCGATGATAATATCCTCTCCCGTGTTCATAGAAGAAAAACCAGCGAAAGCGCGTAACAAAGTTGCCAGCGCGCCTGCCGGTGAAAAAGCAAAGAGTTTTCTCCCACTTATGTGAAAACTGTCAAACCCGGTTCAATATGTGTCAACTATAGAGTTTTTATTTGTTCTTTTCAATGTTTTTAAGTACTGAACACGAACCCCACAGGCCCCACAATGTGCGGTACAAGGGGAATTCATAAACAGTGAGCTATCCATAAAACCGGAGTAGAGCCTTGCCTGATTTCCGTCGCTTTTTAAAAGAAAACCGTATGTTCGCCTTTGATGGCGGCATGGGAACGCTTTTGCAGGCCAGAGGCCTTCAGCCGGGGCAATCCCCGGAATCCTTTGGTATTGCGAACCCCGAAGTTGTGATCGGTATTCACCGGGACTACATTCAGGCTGGCGCAAAAGTCGTAACGACCAATACCTTTGGCGGAACGGCATTTAAGCTAGACCCAAGTCTCGACCCTGTCCACTTTAACCGCGAGATGGCCGCCGCTGCCAGAAAGGCAGCTGGAGATCACGCCTTTGTTGCTGGTGATGTTGGTCCTACAGGAAAATTTTGCAAGCCTCTTGGTGAATATGACTTCCGGGAGCTTGTCCAGGCATTCAAGCAGCAGATAACAGGACTGGTGCAGGGAGGGGCTGACCTTATCCTTGTGGAAACTCAGTTTGACCTCGCTGAATGTCGAGCCGCAGTCATTGCCGCTCGTGAGGTCTGTGATCTGCCTGTCGCCGTGTCCATGACGTTTGAAGAGGGTGTCAGCCTGACAGGGACCACACCTCTCACGTATGTTGACACCATGCAGAACCTCGGCGTTGAGCTTATTGGTACCAACTGCTCCGCCGGACCTGAGGGAATGCTCAAAGTTGTTGAGGCAATGCTTCCCCGTCTGCGTACACCGTTTTTTGTTGAGCCAAATGCTGGCCTTCCTGAGCTGGAAGGCGATCAGACCGTTTTCCGGCTTGGACCGGAGGACTTTGCCGAGCAGATTAAGCCACTGGTGGAAGCTGGCGCAAAAGCTGTTGGCGGTTGCTGCGGGACAACGCCAGAGCACATTCGCTGTGCCTGTAGTGTCTTTGCCGATCGTGCATGGAGCCTGCCAGAGGCCCCGGAGCCGAGTTGCCTTGTTGTGACTTCCCGTTCCCAGTCTGTGGCCGTTGCGCCGCACCTGAGCAGCAAAGTTATTGGTGAGCGCATCAATCCGACAGGGAAAAAGGTCCTGACTGCGGAATTGCAGGCGGGGCAGTACACCGAAGCATTTCGTCTTGCCAAAGAGCAGATTGCAAGTGGCGCCCACATCCTTGACGTGAACGTGGGTGCGCCTATGGTCGACGAAACGCAGCTTTTGCCCGATCTGTCGCTTGCTCTTGGCTCTCGTGTTCAGGCACCCTTGTGTCTGGACTCGACAAACATTGACGCCCTTGAGGCCGCGCTGAATGTGTATCCCGGCTCCCCGCTGGTCAATTCCATCAGTGGAGAACCCGGACGCATGCAGAAGCTTGGACCGCTGTGCAAGCATTACGGTGCTCCGTTTATTCTGCTGCCTTTGCTTGGCCGCAAGTTGCCTGTGACGGCTGTAGATCGTCTCAAGGTGATTGAGCAACTCCTTCTTGAAGCTGATGAACTGGGTATCCCCCGTCACCTGATTATGGTGGATGCTTTGGTTCTGACGGTTTCTTCCAAGCCGGAAGCCGCAAAGGCCTGCCTTGAGGTTATTCGTCACTGCCGTGATGAGTGGGGGCTGGCGACTGTGTGTGGTTTGTCGAATATCTCATTTGGCCTGCCTGCCCGTGAGCTGCTGAATGCCTCCTTCCTTGTGATGGGCATGACGCAGGGGCTGTCAGCCTTTATTGCAAACCCCGGTTCTCAGCGCCTGATGGAAAGCCGTGCCTCTTCTGAGGTCCTTTTGGATCGTGATCCGCAGGCTCGTGACTTTGTCGCGAACTATGCAGAGTGGAAGCCCTCTGGTGGTCCTTTGCCGGGGCGCGAAAGCAACATGAATGGCCAAAGGTCCTCTGTTGCCGTGGAAACACCGTCACAGGCTGTTATCACTGGCGCAAAGGATGAAGTTGTCGCACTGGTCAAGGTCGAGCTGGACAAGGGGCGTGACCCTTTTGACATCGTTGACTCTGACCTGATTCCTGCCATCACTGAAGTGGGCGAAAAGTACGAGAAAAAAGAGTACTTCCTGCCGCAGCTTCTCCAGTCTGCCGAAACTATGCAGACGGCTTTTGAGCATCTGCGTCCGCTTTTGGAGTCTGAGGGTGGGGCCAAGGAAAAGACCTGTGTGGTCATGGCAACGGTTGAAGGCGACATTCACGACATCGGCAAGAACATTGTGACGCTGATGTTGCAGAACAATGGCTTTGAGGTCATTGATCTGGGCAAGGATGTCCCGGCCGAGAAGATTGTTGCGACGGCCCGGGAGCATGGCGCTCGGGTTATTGGCCTGTCTGCGCTTATGACGACCACGATGGTCCGCATGGAAGAGACCGTTTCTTTGGTGCGAGAGCAGGGGCTTGACTGCAAGGTTATGGTCGGTGGTGCTGTGGTTACGGAAGAGTATGCAGATCGCATTGGTGCGGATGGGTACTCTCGTGACGCGGTAGAAGCCGTCAAGATTGCAAAGAAACTGAGCCAGCGCGCTTAGAAAAATACTTTGGGCTGGGGAGGGCGTGGTCTCTCCCCGCTTGTTTTGTCCATCTCCCGTTGCGGTCCAGATAAGACTCTGGCCGGGCGATTATTGGCTGCTTCGAATTTTTTCGTGCAGCCTTTTGGCTTTGGGCGAACGGAATTTTTACGCTATATTTGAAGACGTCCTGCGGACCTTTTCTGCAAAAAAAGACGATTCAGGGCAAAGAGCAAAGGAAAATGGAATGGATTTCTACATTCGGAAAGCAAAAATGCAGGATGTTAAAAACATCCATGCGCTGCTTATGGACTGTGCTTCTGCTGGTCAGCTGCTGCCTCGGTCTTTAAATTCTCTCTACTCTCATCTGCGAGATTTTTATGTGCTCGTGGACAAGGAGAGCAAAGAAATTCATGGCTGTTGTGCCCTGACCATTTACTGGGAAAATCTTGCCGAAATTCGTTCGCTTGCAGTAAGCCCAGAACTCAAGAAGCATGGTTTAGGACGAAAACTCGTCGAAGCCTGCCTTTCTGAAGCTGTCACGCTGGGGGTTTACAAGGTCTTCACCCTGACGTATGTCAGCGGCTTTTTCGCCCGCCTTGGATTTGAAGAGGTGGAGAAGGAAGTCCTGCCGCAGAAAATTTGGGCAGATTGTCTTAATTGCCCCAAGTTTCCGGACTGTGATGAAACCGCCATGCTCATCAAAATGTAGAGTGTGGCAACAGTAGATAAGGAAGTCTGAAAAGACTGCAAAACAGAGGGATTCAGGTGAAAGAACTTACCCCCAACATGAAAGTTGTTGTTTCTGCCGAAGAAATTCAAAAGCGCATCGACGAGCTTGGTGCGGAAATTACCGAGCATTTTCAGGGCGAACCCGTGACTGTGGTTTGTGTTCTGAAAGGTGGTTTCCTGTTTTTTGCTGACCTCGTCCGTAGCATTAAGCTCGATCTTGAGTTAGACTTTGTTCGCCTCGCAAGCTACGGAAAAGGCACGGAAAGCGGTGAACTCGTTTTCTCCAAAGACCTCGAGACCAGCATCAAGGGCAAAAACGTTCTGATCGTCGAAGACATTGTCGACACTGGACACTCTATGGACTTCCTGCTCCGTACCCTTGATGAGCGGAATCCCAAGCGTCTTGCTCTTGCTGCTCTTGTCGACAAGCATGAGCGCCGCGAAGCTGACGTGAAAGTCGATTTTTACGGCTTCCACCTCGCCGAAGGCTTTATCATTGGATACGGCATGGATTTTGCTGAAAAATACCGCGAACTGGATGGAATCTACGAGCTTGTGGACTAGCTGACACAGGTTTTTTCTTGCTGACTGCATTGCCCACAACGGGTTGAAAGGAGAGTGTTTCGCATATGGTCATTGAATGCCCGAAGTGTCATACCACCTACAGGTTTACCGAGGAACAGGAAAACTCTGGAGCTAAAGTACGGTGTGCCGTGTGCGAATACGTTTTTGAGCCGGCCTCCAACACTGTTGGGGATGAGGTTCAGGAAGCCCCGGAAGGGACTCCAGTCAAGACAGACGTTGAAAAGGACAGGGCGTTTGAGGAAAAGTTCTCAACAGAGAAAGACACCAAAAGTTCGCTCGACATTGGTGCTACAGAAATTCCATCAGCAAAAAGCAACAAGACCACCGTCTTACTTTTGACACTGATCTTGCTCGTGCTTGTGGCTGGGTTTGGAACCTATTTTCTCGCTCCACAGTTTTTCCCAAGCTCACTCTTTCCTTTCATCGAAAGTTCCGAAACGCAGAAACAGGAAGAATCTGCCGCCGTCATGCAGGAGCGAATCAAGAGTATCTCTCTTGAGGACGTTCGCCAGTACTACGTAGATAATGAAAAAACGGGACGGATTTTTGTCGTCGAAGGGCGTGCCCTGAACAATGGCGAATCAGCCGTTGAGCTGATTAAGGTCGAAGCGAGTCTGTTTGACGCTCAGAATACGGCTCTTGAGACCAAAAGCTTTTTGTGCGGCAACACTCTGTCCCTTTTCCAGCTTCAGATGCTCGGCAAGGAAGACATCATCTCTGCCCTTGATGACAAGGCAGGCATTGGCTCCAACAACGTCAATGTGCGCCCCGGGCAGCAGGTGCCATTTATGGCTGTCTTCTTTTCTCCCTCTGATGCTGTTTCTGAATTTGCGGTTCGCGTTATTTCCGTTCAGGATGTGAATCTGTAGACCCGACCGATTCCGTTCCTTTCTGAATCTTCGGGTCTGCGGATGTGTCATGAAACAGAAACGAATTTTTGTCTGTGCTGAGTGCGGGGGCATTAGCCCCCGTTGGCAGGGACAGTGCCCGCACTGCGGTGCCTGGAACTGCCTGCAGGAAAAAGCCGCTCCAAAGAAAAGCGGCTCATCTCGCCCCGGAGTTGCCTCCGCCCCCCTCCACGCCTTTCGTAATCCCGTCCCCATTTCGGAATATTCCGAGCAGAATGCAACACCGTATAGTTCTGGCCTGTCCGCTCTTGACCGTATTTTAGGCAAAGGCCTTATGCCCGGCGGTGCTATTCTTATGGCAGGTAATCCCGGCATAGGTAAGTCCACGCTCCTTTTGCAGCTCGCAGGGAGTGTTGGCGCCATGGGCCATTCTGCGCTTTATGTTTCCGCTGAGGAATCGCTTGGGCAGGTTCAGGCCCGCGCCAAGCGTTTAGGGCTTTTGTCCGACAACCTTCTTGCGCTGTCGACAACACGTCTGGAAGATGTCCTGAGCATTTTTGATAGCCCTGACTGCCCCGAGATCATGGTGGTGGACTCTGTGCAGACTTTGTCTTCCGAAGGCATTGACGGTATGCCTGGCACCGTAAGTCAGGTGCGTGCTGTATCTACCTCCCTTATTGAACGGGCCAAGGAAACTGGCACGACGTTAGTCTTGGTCGGCCATGTTACAAAAGATGGACAAATTGCCGGGCCAAAGCTCCTTGAGCACATGGTCGACACTGTCCTTTCGCTCGAAGGTGACCGGCAGCATCTTTTTCGCATTTTGCGCGTCATGAAGAACCGTTTTGGTCCCTGTCACGAGCTTCTCGTTTTTGAGATGCTGAGTTCTGGGATGCAGGTCGTTGACGACCCCTCTACCTTTTTCCTTCAGGATCGCGATCCTCATCTTTCCGGGACCTCGCTTGTCATGGCTGCAGATGGCCAGCGTCCTTTTGCCGTCGAAATTCAGGCGCTCGTGAGCAAATCGTTTCTCGCCATTCCCCGGCGTACGGCCTTGGGTTTTGACGCGAACAGGCTGCATCTCTTGCTTGCTGTGCTTGAAAAACGGTTGCACCTTAATTTGTCGCAGGTCGATATTTACGCCAAGATTGGCGGCGGGATGCGCATGACAGACCCCGGGCTTGATGCCGGTATCGTCGCTGCCGTCCTTTCGTCTTTTTATGACAAGCCACTCCCAGAAGCCGCTGTCGTTTGGGGCGAGATCGATCTCAATGGGCAGGTGCGACCCGTTAGCAGCCACGACATCCGCATGAAGCAGGCTCAGCGTCTTGGCTATGGGCCTATTGTTGCCCCCTATGCCGAAGGCTCCGGCGTTCGCACTATTGCAGAGCTACAGAACCGACTCTTTGGCGGTGGGCGAAAGTAATGGGGGCCAGCCCCCAAACCCCTGCGTAAGGGAATGATTCCCTTACGTATCCTCATCGAGTTTGAATTCCATCCACGCTTCGCGTGAATGAAATTCAAACTTGGGTGAGAAGGCGTAAAGAGCTTCTTTCTCTTTCCCATGCGTTGCCACCATTTTCTTTTGAATGCCATATGGCATTCAAAAGAAAGGGTTAGAGTGCAAAGAAAAGAACACACGGGACGCCCACTAGGCCAAAATTAAAGGGCCGGATGTAAGGGAAAGCCAACGGCTTTCACACATCCGGCCCTTTAATTTTGGGCGATAGCGGGATTCCCAAGGGCCTCGTCCTTGGGCGGGGTCAAGGGGCAGCGCCCCTTGCAGGGGTGCGGGGACAGAGTCCCCGCCCAACAAAACATATGCGACGATTATAACACGTCCCATTCCTGCCCAGCGGGGGAGTCCTTAACGGCAATGCCGAGAGCGGCGAGTTCGTCACGAACGGCGTCGGAACGTTCGAAGTCCTTTGCTTTTCTGGCTTCGAGACGCTGGGCCAAAAGTTCTTCAACCTTGCTGAGATCGATGTCCTGACGCTTCACGCGAGTTGCTTTCAACTCCGCGAGAAAGTCAGCAGAGTCCTGCTGAAAGACACCGAGGACTTCGCCCCAGCTGGAGAGAAGCTCAAGTCCCTTGGTCCACAGCTTCTGAGCGCCTTCGGATTTCTTCCAGCTCTTGTTCTCTGCAACGCGTCCCATGAGACGAATGAGGCCGAAAACGTGGCCGAGGGCTGCGGCTGTGTTGATGTCGTCAGCCATTGCCTGATTCCAGTCGGCTTCGAGCTTCTTGAGTTCTTCGACCAACTCGGCGGGCAGCTCTGCTTTGGACCACTTGGCACGCTCAAGAGCAAGCTGTGCGTCCTGCTTTGCAGAGTAGATGCGCTTTAGGTTCTTCTCGGCATCGAGCATGTTCTCAGGGGTGAAATCAATTGGGCTTCTGTAATGCTTGGTCAGCAAAAAGTAGCGCAGGGTTTCAGCCTGATAGCTGTCGAGGATGTCGCGAATTGTGGAGAAGTTGCCAAGAGACTTGGACATTTTCTCAGAGTTGACCTGAACAAAGCCATTGTGCACCCAAAAACGGGCCATGTCCTTTCCGGATGCGGCTTCGGACTGGGCGATTTCATTCTCGTGATGGGGGAAGATAAGGTCCTGACCACCGCCGTGAATGTCGAAGGGCAGAGAGAGCTGCTTGTCGCTCATGGCAGAACACTCAATGTGCCAGCCGGGGCGCCCTTCACCCCAAGGGCTTTTCCACTTGGGTTCGCCGGGCTTTGCAGCTTTCCACAGGGCAAAATCAAGTGGGTCTTCTTTTTCATCGCCGGGCTGAATGCGGGCGCCGGAACGCATGTCGTCAACATCGCGACCAGAGAGCTTGCCGTAGTCATTGAAAGAACGAACGCGGAAATAGACGTCACCGGACTCAGTGGAATAGGCATGGCCCATGTCGATGAGTTTCTGAGTGAGGGCGATCATTTCTTCGATGAATTCTGTTGCACGAGGCTCGATGTCCGCGCGGGTCACATTCAGTCGGTCCATGTCCTCATGGAAAGCGCCGATGAAGCGCTCTGCGAGGGCGTGGGGATCTTCGCCGTTTTCGTTTGCACGGTTGATGATTTTGTCGTCAACGTCGGTGAAGTTGCGGGCAAAGGTAACATTGTATCCAACGTGACGGAGGTAACGCACCAGCACGTCAAAAACGACAGCAGAACGAGCATGTCCAATGTGACAGTAGTCGTAAGCGGTGATGCCACAGGCATACATGCGGACATGGTTATCGTCGAGAGGGGTGAACTCTTCCTTGCTGCGTGTCATTGTGTTGTAGAGCTGCATGTGCTGTACTCCGTTTTCACTCGGTTTATCAAAAATTTGAGTAATATAAGAAGCTTGTCCATCATTATGGGCAAGGGTGTATTGTGCACCAAATGTTTCATCTCGTCAAAGATTGCGAGGGGAAAGCCTTTTTATGCCTGCTGGTTCGCTGGGTACATGGCACTGACACAGGCAACAGCCTTAATGCCTTTTTTTGCACCGGTAAATCCAAGCTTTTCTTCGGTCGTGGCCTTAAAATTCACGTGAGATTTGTCTATGCGCAGCAGGTTCGCCACGTTTTTTTGAATTCGCTCACGGTAGGAGGCGAGTTTTGGACGCTGGGCGATGACGGTCAGGTCTACGTGTGTGATGGTGAGAGCCTTTTTTTCGACTTCCTGTAAGACTTCGTTGACCAGAATGGAAGACTCAATGCCTTCAAATTTTGCGTCAGTATCGGGAAAGTGCTTGCCAATGTCGCCAAGGCCAAGGCAGCCGAGCAGGGCATCTGCAAGAGCGTGGAGGAGAACATCACCGTCGGAATGGGCAATGACTTCAATGTCTGTGTCGACGGGAATCCCACCGAGGCGGAAGGGGCGGCCTGCTCCATAACGATGAACATCATAGCCCCAGCCGACACAGGGAAGCATGGTCTGGGGAGCCTGAGCGTTAAGCATAGACAGGTCCTCGGGGGTTGTAATTTTGATGTTTCCGGCTTCACCGGGAACGATACGCACAGTACCACCTGTCGCTTCAATCATGGATGCGTCGTCCGTGACGGAAAGCTGCTTTTTTTCGCAGGCAAGGTGGGCGCGAATAAGCGCCGCAGTGTCAAATGCCTGTGGAGTCTGGACCGCGCGAAGCTCACTACGGTTGAGCGTCTGGGTGACGGTGTCGTCCTGGTCAATGACTTTGATTGTGTCTGTGACGGGAAGGCCGGGGATGGCAGCTTCTGCACCGTGTTCCAGCGCAGAGATGAGCGCCTGCGCGAGTTTTGCAGAGGCAAAAGGGCGGGCCGAGTCGTGAACAAGGACTTTGCTGCATGCCTTGGGGAGAGCCTGCAGACCTGAAAAAACGGAATCCTGACGACGTGCTCCACCTGCCACACAGAGGCAGGGCATGCTGAGGTCATCGGTAGAACTCAGGCTTTCGACGTCTTTGGTGCAGGCGTCCAGCTCTTCTGGCGGGAAGACAAAGACAAAGCCTTTGATTGCAGGGACGCTTGCCAGCGTCCGTACACTCTTCCAGTAGAGCGGGGCACCTTCGTGATGAAGGAACTGCTTTTTGGTGTCGAGTCCTGCCTGAGCAAGGCGAGAGCCTTGGCCAGCGGCAAGGATAATGGTCCAGACTGACATGATGGTATCCTGCGGAGAAGTGTAAAAAAACGGCGCAAAGGATGAACCTCTGCGCCGTCTGGAAAAAAGGGAGTCGGACGATAAGCCGGGTTTTGTCCCCTTGCGGGTGACTGTCATTCCTCTAGGACCATAGTTACCTGTGGTCTCCAGCAACCTACCCGAAAGCTTCGACCGGGCCGGCCTCAAGCGCTTTCCTATTTGGTCTTGCTTCAAACGGGGGTTACCTAGCCTGCTGTGTTACCACAACAGCTGGTAGGCTCTTACCCCACCTTTTCACCCTTACCAGCCGAGGCTGGCGGTTTGTTTCTGTGGCCCTGTCCGTGGGTCGCCCCACCTGGACGTTATCCAGCGTCTTGCCCTATGAAGCCCGGACTTTCCTCCCCGGCTCAATGAGCCGCGGCGACAGTCTGTCTGACTCCCGAATATATGTGTCAACGCTACGCATGCGCAGCGGACGTTTTATTTGTCGTCTTCTGCTGTCTCAGGAGAAAACTTCTTTCCCCAGTAAATGAGGCGCTGGCAGTTGGGGCAGCTCAAAATCTGCTCACCTTTCTGCAGTTCATTGTATTCCTGCGGAGGAATCATGATGTGACAGCCAGTACACACGGATTCTTCAACCGGAACGATAACCGGGTGAGAAATGCGTGCGCGGATGAACTCGTAACGGCCAAGGATGCGGGGAGGAATAACTTCGCATGCAGCGTTACGTTCTTTCAGAAGCTTGTTCAGGCGTTTTTTGGTGGAAGTGGTGCGCTTTTTCAGGGTCGCAGCAAATTCCTCAACTTCCTTCTGAGACGTGGCGAACTGCTCTTCGAGGCGAATAACAACCTGGTTCTGCTCTTCCATTTCGCCAATGAGGTTGACCTTGTCTTCCTCGCGGGCGCGGTTGATCTTTTCCAGATTATCCATCTCGCGAACAACAGCCTGGTACTCGCGGGTATTGCCTGCGAGCATCATTTTGTCTTTGCTCTTCTGAATTTTTTCTTCGTTGCCTTCAATCTCTTCGCTCAGAACTTTGTTCTGGTGGCTCAGAACCTCAGCGCGATCTTTTGCATTGTCGAGCTGCTGTTTGATGAGGGCATTATTTTCTTCCAGCTCAGAGAGTTCCTTGGGAAGGCTCTCAAGTTCTTTTTCAAGAATGATGATTTCGTCATCGACTTTTTGCAGAACAATGAGCTGTTCAATCTGCTTGAGGTACATACTCAATGGGGTTTCCTCCTCGGCAGTAGCCTTTGGCGGCCGTCTGGCGGCTGCCGTGAATGTATGCAGTCCCCAATAGGGGCTGATGTCAGTAAGAAAGCATATCAGTTCCCGGCGTGAAGAGCGAATGGCTCAGTGCCAGGAATGAAATGCACGCTGATGCCGCTTTCGGACAGAGAGGCAGACAGCTCGTCGGCAAAAATATGGATCATCTTTTCTTCGAGGGAAAAATGTCCGACATCCACGAAGAAGAGAGAGGCATCAAGGGCCTGATGATATTTGACGTCGCCTGTAATGTGAACGTCTGCTCCTGCGGCGCTTGCCGCATCAAGTAGGGATGCTCCAGAACCGGTGCAGTATGACACGGTCTGTATGAACTCGGGATGCGTACGCCCTGTGACCCAAAAGTCACGGGGAACACAGTGTCCAAGCTCTTTGGCAAAGTCGTCCCATGCAAGGGGAGCTGGAAGATCACCAACAAAGCCAAAACCAACGTTGGCATTGTTCGGATCTGTTTGTTCCAGCACACTCAGGTTCAGCAGTCCAAGCTCACGAGCCAGCCAGCCCGCAGGGCCATCTGGCTGTGCATCCAGCGAAGTGTGGCTGGCATAGAGCCACGCGCCGCGAGATAAAACCATTCGGGCAACATCGAGGAACGGGCCGGGAGTATCCAGAAAACGAGGAGACATCGCCAATGGGTGATGCGTCAGAATGCAATCAGCCCCCCAGTCCAGTGCCTCTTGAATGGCATGAGGAGTGGGGTCGAGGGTGACTGCAAGCCGTTTTACTGAATCAACGCTTCCAGCAATCTGAACGCCGCTTTTGTCCCAGGAAGCTGCACCAGAAAGCGGTGCTGTTGCTTCGATGAGGGAGAGAACATCCGTGATATGCATTTGCGCTCCTTCAAAAAAGAAGGCGCTTCCTCACTCAGCGCGGGAGGAAAGCACCTGGCTTGATAATGCGAGTGGCATGTTCAAAAGCGTGCGGTGCGTTCGAGGAAAGACCTCGAAAACGCGCAGAGGAAGTACCAGAGGCTGTATTTTTTTGCAAGAAAATGAGCCAAAGGAGTTTTGAAAAACTTCAGTCTCACGCTCAAGAGCCAAACAGAGCAAATTTATGCCACAGTTTTGGGGTACTGGTCAAGATTGCAAGAGGGGAAATCCTGGAGCAATTGCGCGTGGTTTTGGTCGTGTGAGTTTTTATGCTGAGCGCTAGGTCAAGTCGCGTTCAATACGGTTTCGCCCATTGTGTTTGGCCTGGTACAGCGCCATGTCTGATCTGTGCAAGGCGCTTGCAAGCGTTTCTCCTTTCTGGAGGGTGACGAGCCCTATACTTACGGAAATAAAATGATTGCAGGCTTCTTCTGTTGGAACACACAGCTGGGCAATGCGTTTTCTGATTCGTTCGGCAACGCTAAGCGCACCGTCAGAGTCGGCCTCAACAAGGAGAATTGCGAATTCTTCACCGCCAATGCGTCCAAAAAGATCGTTTTGCCGAAGCTCTTTTGTGCAGTTTTCAGTAAAGAGCTGAAGCGTGCTGTCTCCGGCTTTGTGTCCGTAGATGTCATTAATCGTTTTGAAGTTGTCCAGGTCAAGAAACATGAGTGAAAGGGGAGATCCGTAGCGGTTTGCCCTGTGGATTTCCTCTTCTGCACGAGTCATGAAATGCTTTCGGCATGAAATATTAGTGAGGGAATCTTTTTGGCTCTGTGCCTTGATGGTTTCGTATGCGTTTTGAAGTTCCCTGTTTTTTTGCGTTAGCTCCCGTTGCATTTTGGCCATCTCATTGTTCAGCTTCATGATCTGGAACAAGAATTTTTCTGCATCTCCTGTGCTGGGGGCTGGCAGTGGAAGCTCTTGGGCACATAAGGAGGGATGCGGGATTTTTTCTCGTGCGGATTGAAACGACGACAGAAGAGAAAAAGCGGTACCCTTGTTCTGCATAAGAAAAACATACACAGCGTCTTGGGTCTGGATTCCACACAGGGCATATTCAGGACTGGGCGTGTCCTGAAAAAAACGGATTTTGTCCGCCGTGCTGATGCCAAAAGCGATGCTGTTTTTCCAGAAAGTAAAGAATGCGTATCTGGAAGAGGGGTGGAGAAATTCGACGAATTTTTTCCCTACGGAGTCTTTGAGCTGTTTAATGTCGCAAAAAAGTACACAGGTGATTTCTCCTTTTGAGGAGCACTGAATGCAAGCACATGACTCGTCCATAGTGTCCTTCTTTGGCTCACGCGATGAAGCGCTCCGCAGTTTCGACTGCATGCTGGGCATTGTAGGTCATTGCATCTGCTCCGACCTTTTCGCTCAGATCAGGATTGATAAGAAAGGCAACGCCACCAACAAGCGTCTTCGGCTGTACGGAAAGATCCCGATTGGCAAGCTCGTGAATGAGCGTTTTGGTTTGGGGGACTCCGCGAGACATTGTTACGGAGATGCAGATGATTTCTGGTTCTGTACGCTTAATGGCATTGAGCAGGTCTTTGAGTGGGGTTGCCGCGCCATAAAATGACGTTGTCCAGCCCTCAATTTCAAAGAAATCATTCACCATGCGCAAGCCAAGGTCATGAAGTTCTGAACCAAGACAGCAGCCAAGCATTTTGTGCCCATTACGTTCATTGGTCTGAGTGTAGGAATAGAGCTGGGCCATAAGAAGCTGAATAATGCCTGTACAGTAGTGCTCTGCCGCGACGTCGATTTTGCCAATCTGCCAGAGTCGTCCAATTTCATACATGACGGGCTGGAGTATGTGCAGATAGACATCCTTGATGGAAATTCCAGACTCGAGAGTTTCGAGTACAAGTTTGAAGGCTTTGTCTTTTTGTGCTGTGAGCAGAAGATGAATCAGTGTGTTTGCCAGCTGGGTCAGGTTTTCAGATCCCTGTAATTTCTGTTGCATGAGCTACTCCTATTCCTTCAAGGGGCTAAGAGCTTCGTAAAATGAGATTTCTTCAGAACAGAGCGGGACGAGGTGGTCTAAGTTGTCAATAAGCCACTCGTACATTGCCGCGACGTACTGGGAGAGTTGCGTGTCCAGTTCCGAGAGGATGTAGTTCTCGGCTTCCGGGAACATGGTACTCCAGTATTGGGGCTGAAAGCCCCGGGCAAGGTGGGTTCTGAGGTCCCAGATGGTGTTCTCGACGAATGATTTTGCGTCAAAAAGTTCTGAAATGGCGGAAAGATTGTGAATATGGTGCCGGTGATATGACTCCATAAGGTCAAAGTTCCCCTCGCCAATAAGTGCCTCCAGCTCAGGATGAGCCGCGAGAGATTGACTGAGGCACTGTGCAATGTAGTCGCTTTTTGAAGAAAGAAGCTGTCCCGCGATTGGCGGTGGCGGTGCAAGCTGCTCTGCAGAAAGAATAAGTTGTGATTTTTGCATGGGTGCCTTCCTTTAAAAAAATGAAAACAGAGAGAGTATCCTGTTTAGTATATTTTATTTTGAGCGGTTTTATCAACCTGCAAGGAAGAACTCTGGGTGCTGCTTGGCACTGCGTGTAAAAAAGTTCAAAAGGATGGCGTCGTGTTAGAATTATTTTGGAGGAGAACCCTGCGGAGGCGCGAGAGCTTTTTGAAGTCGTTTTTGTTCTGCGGAAGACATGAGCGGAAGAGCGTGGGCAATTTTCTTCTGGAGGCGTGTGTATTCCTGTTGGGTCTGAACATTGGGAAGCATGTTCAGATACAGGGCCGTCTGGGCTGGCCAGTGTTGGGTAGAGGCATAAAGGAGTTCGAATGCTTCGGATTTTTTTTGAGATGCGGCAAGGCACTGTGCGAGAGTCAGGGTCGCGCTGAGTGTTGGGGCATGGGTGTACGCGTCTTGGGCATAAACCAAAGCCTGTGGCACTGAGCTTGGGATGCTCATCTGGGCTAGTTTGAGCGTTGCGGGCCAGAACTGCGGGTCGATTTTTAGTGCACGCAGAAAGTGGCCGTGAGCTGAATGCCAGTTATTTTCCATGAGGCTGATATCCCCAAGAGCAAAATGGAGTTCGGGCTTGTCTCCTCCAAGTGAAAGAGCATGGCTCAAAAGCGTTGTTGCTTCGTGGGGTTTCCCTGTTTGAGCGAGAAGATAAGCTTTGTGCAGGGAGGGAGGTATCGCTGTTGGAGCGAGCCAAAGTGCTGAAGAGTATGCTTCAAGAGCTTTGGGTATGTTTCCTTTTTTTAGAGCGTGGTTGCCCTGATTGAAGTGGCTGCTCCATGTATCTGGGCGCAGACAAAGCATGGTTTGTAGTTCTGTGTTTGCTGTGTGGAGCTGCTGGGTTTGCTTTGGTGAAAGTCCTGCAATTCCTGTGAGAGCAGACGCCGCTCTTATGCGAACAAGGCGGGTTGGGTCTTTTGCTGCATGAAGAAGCTCCGGAAGAATGTCTTTGGGAGCTGGGTAAAGTTCGAGAGCATGAACTGCGGCAGCACGGACAAGTGGGGAACTGTGCTTCGTAAGCGCCAAAAGAGGTCCCCATTTTTGAGGGTAGGGGCATGAGCGGCTGAGGATTCGAATAAGAGAAGTGAGAGCGACGGGGTCAGAATCAGGAGCTGAAAGGTAGCTCAGCATCTCCTCGAAATGCTCCCAGTTTTGAGCACGTGCATATATAAGGACATGGGCGAGATGCAGACGTTTTTTGATTCGTGTGTTTTTGCCCCAGCGTTCGAGCTGGCGGGATGCCCATTGTGGAGTTTGCTTGGCGTGGCAACTCGTGCAGGCATTGGGAGAGCCGCAGAGCGTTGTGAGCTTTGGCGCAGGTGCGCGCATAGAATGATCGCTGCGGTCCATGCGCGCAAACTGAGTTTTGAGCATGTGGCAGGAAATGCACTGTGGAGAATTTTTTGAGTGAGGGTGATGCGTGTGCTGTTCTGGAGCCTGAACGTATTTTTTGTGGCATGGGGCACAGGCTTGGTTGGGATTATCCTTCTGCCGGAAGCGGCCACTTGATGTATGACAGTGCAGGCATTGGAGCTTTCCTGACTGAACACAGGGAGAAAGGCTCCACGTGGTGTATGTGTAGTTTTCTCCGAGGTCCTGTCCATCAGGATAAAAATCAGGATCTTCCATGCAGACGAGATCAAAGTGGTCATAAAATGCTTCGCCAGGAATATAGCGGGCTGTTAGTGCCATGCTTTTGGCGTGACAACTGGCGCAGGCTTCTGTTTGCCTTTGGGGGGAACTTTGTGTGTTGCCTCCCTTGATTTGGAGGTTTGTCCTAGCGTGTTCAGAGAGACGGCACACGGCATTATGTTCTGATGCTGGTCCATGACAGCTTTCACAGGCAACACCTTGAGCGACCCAGTGTGTCGTGTACGCTTTTTTTTCGAGTGAAAATTGTGTCGTGACATGGCTTGCATGGCAGCGGGAGCAGGACGCATTAAATCGCCAGATTGGGTCTTTCCATGAGACAGGGGAATCTTGCGCGTGGCGAATTCCCGTGAGGGGAATATTGAACCACTCGTGTTGCCGCGTATCAAAACCGAGAGGAAGGGTTTGTAATATCCCTCGTTCTAGCTCAGTAATGAAATAATAAACGTATTTGCCCCCAAGAACATACTTTATGGGATAACGAGCTAAGCGCTTACCGTTTTGCCATTCGCTGATGCACCCTGTTTCGTCGTATATGTACTGAGCATTGCCAACCGGAATTAGACCGTTTTGAGGGCGAAGGTTTTTTGTAGCAAATTCCGGAGTAAAGCTTTGCATTGCTAATGCGTGATGCGATGTGCTCCAAAGCGTATATGCTTTGGAGTGGCATTCTCTACATGTTTTGGCTCCCGCAAACGTGGGTGCTGAGTCTGCGGCCATGACGGGAGACCCAGCACAAAGGGCAGCAAACACAACAAGAAAAACACGCAAGAGCATGAGCGTTTCCTTTTTGTTCAGCGAAAGGTGAGGCTAACGGCCAATTCCATCAGCATCTACAGGAGCTTGCTGTTGCTCTTTGGGAACTGAGCTTACTGGAGGCCACTCCTTGAAGGTCATAAGATGGCGTCGGACAATTTCTTGAATCGGGCCAAAGGTCCACATCTTTTTCCCCATCCAATTCAGGTACATGCCTGATTCGTCCGCAGCTCTTTCAAATGGATCGCGGCGCAGGTTGTATAACAAAGGGGCGTTGAGTTGTTCCTTGGGGCCAGCCCAGCCGTGTCGCTGGACAATAAAGTGTGCCTTCCAGTCGTTGTAACGGACGGCCTGAAGTTGGTCGCGTTCGTAATAAATGATTTCGGTTCTTTTGGAGGCCTGTCCCTGTGTCAGAGTTTCAAGCTGGTTATAACCATCAAGGTGGGCCTTGAACCCTTTGTATCCTTCCTTCATCTTTTTTTTCATGTCCTGAGGACCGCCAGCAGCAGCAACCAGTGTTGGGAAGAAATCCATGCCGTCAAAAATACCATTGTTAATGGTGCCTGCTGGAATTTGTGCGGGCCAGCTGATGAGCATGGGTGCTCGGACGCCGCCTTCCCATGTTGAACCTTTTTCTCCATGGAAAGGGCTCATGCCACCATCGGGCCAGGTCATAATTTCCGGACCGTTGTCAGCAGTAAAAACAACAATGGTATTTTCTTTGATCTTGAGTTCTTCCAAGAGCTGGAGAAGTTCGCCGATATGGTCATCAAGTTCTTTCATGACAACTTCTTGCAGCCCCCAGCCGTTTTGACCGAGCATTGCTTCGTAGTGTGAGGAGAGGTGAGTCCAGACATGGCCGCGGGAAGGACAATACCAGACAAAAAATGGAGTTTCATTCTCAACCGCATCTCGGATGAAACGAAATGCGTGTTTGTTGACTTCGTCATCAAGCGTTTTCATCCGTTCTGGAGGTAGGGGACCATCGTCTTCGATTTTTTGAGTCCCTTTCCCCGTGCTCCAGGAGTGGATAAGATTTCTTGGAGTAAACTTTTTGATTTGTGGGTTTTTGGCCGGCCAGTCTGGATCGATGGTGTATTCCATTGCATTGAGGTGGTAGAGCCATCCCCAGTATTCATCAAAGCCATGCATGGTGGGCAAAAATTCATCGCGATCACCAAGATGGTTTTTTCCAAACTGTCCTGTTGTGTACCCTAATGTTTTGAGAACTTCTGCGAGTGTGGGAGTGTCGGGAGTGAGTCCGACGTAACTTCCTGGCAGGCCAACAGTGTGGAGGCCTGTGCGGACAGGATACTGGCCTGTCAAAAAGGCAGAGCGTCCGGCAGTGCATGAGGGCTGAGCATAGTAGTCTGTGAAAAGCATGCCGTGTTTTGCGATGCTGTCTATGTGTGGGGTTTGGCTACTCATGAGTCCCCTGTGGTAGGCGCTGACATTTGAGACGCCGACGTCATCAGTGAAGATGACAATAATATTGGGGACAGGATCTTTTGCATAAGCGCAAAACGGAATACTGCAAAAAAGCAAAAAGAAAAGAATATATTTTCTCATAAGGTCTTCTCCTTGTGAGATTTTTTGTTTCGTAAATAGAGCCAAAGCCCAACGGAACCAAAAGCGATTTCCAGAAGCGTATAGAGAAAGAGAAGCCAGTGGGGGAAACCATCAATGGAGATGCTGAGAAGTCGTCCGGCTGCGAGGCCAAACATAAAGACAATGAGAGAGACGAGAGCGTGTTGCTGGAGGCGTTTTATAAATGCACCAAGAAGCCAGAGGGCACTCAGGGCAAGGTAGAGGCCCATGATTGCGCGGAAAATATGGCGACCATTGATGTTTTCTATAGAAATTCCAAAGAGCCAGCCAAGGGAGACAGAGGGAATCAGACCATAAGAGAGTGCAATAGGAGTAAGGCCTGCGGCCGCAAGGATGAGAAATTTTGATGTGTTGTCCATGCGTTTCCTCGTTTTTTTTAATAGTGGCTCATAGCATAGCATAACGAGGATTTTTGGGGAAGACAGGGAGGTTTCTGGGCCGTGGTCTTGCGTCAAAATGCAGCAAAAAGGGTCCGCAGAATTCTTGTCAATTTTGCGGACCCTTTGCGGTCAATGGTGGGCCAGGTAGGATTCGAACCTACGACCATCCGGTTATGAGAATCTTTTTTTTGGGGGCGGTAGATGTGCAGGGAAGAAAGTTCTTTTATTTGATATACTTATATTGAAATTGAGTAAAGCCCCGGCCTCAAAAAAAGGCCCAAGTTCGATAAAAGATAGCACGGAAAGTAGCAGTGAAAGAAAAAGAGACAGAGATCCAAAAAGGTAGGGTGAAAACGCGTTTTCCGGGGGTGTATTCCCGTATGTCCACGAAACGCCGATACGCAGGCCGACCAGATGTCGCATTTGATATTGTGTACTCCCTTGGCCGCTCCAAGAAGTGGGAAATGGTCGGCTGGAAGAGCGAAGGTGTGAATGCACAGTATGCTTCAAAGCTTCGTTCCGAGCGGGTGCTGGAGATCCGACAGAAAGGCTCCATTGCCTCATTAAGAAGTCTGACGCTGGATGACGCATTCGAGACCTATCGGGCAAATCATCTTGTTACGACGAAAAGTGAAGCCCGGATTGTGAGCATGTACAAAGCGAGCGTTCAAAAGACCTTTGGGGGGCGCAAGCTTCACCAGATCACAACCTTTGATCTCCAGCGTTTTGCTACCTCGCTCACGGGCAAGCGTGCCCCGGCGACTATTCGCCATTATTTAAGCATTATCCGAAGCGTCTATAACAAAATGATCGTCTGGGGGCTGTATGCGGGCAAGGTCCCAACCTATGGCGTTGTCGTTCCTTATATAGATAATGAACGCGACAGGTTCCTCTCACGGGAAGAGGCAAAGGTCCTTTTGGATGAGCTGCGGAGTCGGAGTGAAGACACGTACCGCGTCGCGCTGCTCTCGCTGAATACTGGAATGCGTGCAGGGGAAATATTTAAGCTGAAGGGCGAGGATGTCGACCTTGAGGACGGGACGATTCGCATCCGGGACCCCAAGAACCGGAAGTCTCGGATTGCGTATATGTCGGATGCGGTGAAGACGATGCTTGAAAAGCTGGAACTGCGCAGAGGACGCTATGTGTTTCCGGCCCGTGGTGGCGGAAAACGGGTCTGGGTTCCTGCAACCTTCGACAGGGCCGTTGAGCACCTTGGGCTGAACCGGGGAGTGAAGGACGCGCGGGATCGGATTGTCTTTCATTCGCTGCGGCATACCTTCGCGGCGTGGCTCGCATCGGAAGGCGTCCCGCTGTATACGATCTCCAAGCTGCTCGGACACTCAACGATCAAGATGACAGAGCGCTACGCAAAGTTGATGCCCAAGGCCAAAAAGGAAGCCATTGATCTTTTGAATAACGTGGTGTCGCTGGAGTAGGCTTACCGCCTAAAGAGACTCAAATCCTAAGTAGTCGCTTGGATCTCGAGCTTCGCCATTCAGTTCTTTCCAGAAGTCCATAAAGCGGATAAAGCCCGTGCGGAATTTTTGCCGGAGATAGAAGGCAAGCTGGTACAGATCTTCTTCAAGACCTGAATCGTCGTCAGGGGTAGGTTTCTGAGCGACGGCTTCGTAAAGGTATTTTGTCGTTTTGTGTGTGGAGTTGTCGACAACCCATATTTCAAAGGAACGATTCAGATCAAGATCGGTCAGATATCCGCCAAGGATAGCAGCATTCCACCAGAGGCCTTGCCATACTCCACCCCCGGATGGCTTGCTAGGCTTTCGATATGCGCCTCTTTTTTCGAGGGTATTCTGATTTTGGATGAGGGTTGTGTAGAAACGATTCTTGGTGAAAGACTCAGGGGTCTTGCCGAAAGTATAGACATAGAACTGTCCATAGCTGAATTGAAAATTGAGATTGCAGAGTTTGCGCCTGAGTTTTTCGTCAGACCAGTGGTGCTCGTAAGAATCGTTGGCGAGGGTATAAACGAGATCTGTATAGGGACTGTAGATAACTTGAGTCAAAGGCCCACGCTGGAGCACATGAGGAACAAAGGTATGTCCTGCAATCGTAATGGGGTTTGTGATCTCGTTTTCGAATGGTGCGATTTCATTAGCCCTGAGGGTAGCGGCTGAGCTGGAGAGCAAGAATAACGAGGCCATGAAAATGATGGGGAATTTTCGCATGGAGTCTCTCTTTTGGGCTTAGATAGTGAAATGTGCTTCACCTTTGCCCAAGTGGTTTTGCAGGTCTTTTCGAAGCCTTTCGTCAAGATGACCGCTAAGGTGCATAAAGCCTACGCGAAATTTGTGGCGGAGTTTAAAAGCAAGTTGATACAGCGCTTCAAAGCGGCCTGTTCTTTGGGGTTCGAGTGTGGGACCGCTTGCTTCATAAAGGTATTTCGTGGCCTTGCCCGTTTCTCTGTCCATGATCCACAATTGAAAAGACTGGTCGAGGTCGAGGTCGGTCATGGCTGTGCCAAGAAGTGTTTTGTTCCACCAAAGTCCTTGGCCGAATCCTTTCTGGAGAGGACCTGCGGCGTTTTTCCAGCGTGTTACGTGCAGTTCAATGGCATCATTTCCCTGAATGAGAGCTGCAAAGACGCGTTGCCCTGCAACAGATTCAGGAGTTGAACCGTGGGCATAAACGTAGAAGATTCCATAGTTGAACAAAAAGTTAAGCTCACACAGCTCACGCCTTAGCCGTTCGTCGGGCCAGTGGTCTTTCTCTGCTTTCTTTGTCGCTCTCTGAACTAATGATGTGTAGGATCTGTAATGTACTTGAGCTATGAGTTCACGCTGGAGGACATGAGGAACAAAGGTATGTCCTGCAATCGTGATGGGGCCTGAGATCTCGTTTTCGAATGGTGCGATTTCATTCGCCCTGAGGGGGGCGGCCAAGTTGAGGCTCAAGAAGAACGCGACCAAGAAGGTGAGGAGAAGTTTTCGCATGGAGTCTCTCTTTTGGGGCTTGCAAAGGAACTTGAAGTGTGGAAGCCCGTCGATATTGTGCTAGAGGCAAGAGCGGGTAATGTCTTGGGAAAAATGACTTTATTGCTTCTGTATTTTGAAGAAGCTGTACCATATGATGGGCGCTAATGAAAACACGTAGCGAGCGTAGGAATAAGCCCGTAAGAGAAGGAAATTATGCCAAATAAGGTTTTTATTGCGACGAGTTTGGATGGATATATCGCTGACCGAAACGGTGGGCTTGATTTTCTTGAGACAGTTCCCAACCCAGAAGGGCTTGATTTGGGGTTTGTCCCACTTATGAAGAGTGTGGACGCCTTGCTCATGGGGCGAAAGACTCTGGACGCCGTACTCAGCTTTGATGTGCCGTGGCCGTACTCTAAGCCTGTGTTTGTGCTCAGCTCGACGATGAAGGCGGTTCCGGAAGCTCTTGCCGGGAAATTAGAAATAGTCTCTGGGGATGTTCGGGATGTGGTGAACGATTTGAACGCCCGGGGATTCAAGAAGCTTTATGTGGACGGCGGCACGTTGATCCAAAGCCTTTTGGCCGAGGATTTGATTGATGATCTCATCGTGTCGCAGATCCCTGTGCTACTTGGGGGCGGCGTTCCGTTGTTCGGCGCGCTTTCCAAGCACCTTGAATTTGAGCTGGTCAAAAGCGAGGTCTTTTTAGACGCGATTGTCCAGTCTCACTACAGGCGGAAACGATAAGAAACGAAAAAGCCATGTCCCTCATTTGCGAAGGGCATGGCTTTTTTCTGTATGAACCTTGGGCATACTCTATCTATTGTACACTTTGACTTGGCACTGCCGAATAAAAGCGACAATCCCTTCGTGCGAGTACAGGCAGGCCGCACCTATTTTATAATACTCTGGCGGTTCTCCGCTGTTTCTTCGGCGGCTCAGCGTGTTGGCCCGGATGCCATACAGCTCAAAGACTTCGCTCGCTGTGAGCATCTTCTTCCGTGAAAGCTCTTCAAGCCGAGCAGGTCGGGAGAAGCTCTTTTCAATGGCTTTGGTCATGATTTTGGAGAGGCGAGTGGTGTTGATGTTCGCCTGATTCTCTTGATCAAAGTGATCCTGAATAAGCTTTTCGAGCTTCTCCGCATGGAGAAACGCGTCGCTTATCGCCTGCTTAATATCCTCATTCCCGTGTATCTTCATGTTTGTTCCTCGTGGTGCTGGCGTCCTGGCATTCGGTTTCACACGTGGTGAACCTGTATCCACATTCCTTGCAGATCCGCCTGCGAACTATCTTGTATTCATTCGTCTTTGTGCGGCGAACAAACGTCACTCCCTCGCATTCTGGGCAAGCAAACATGTTTGACCTCGTGGCTATCCGTGAAGGTGTTTCCAACCAAAGATTCGAATATGCTCTTCGGTGCGCATTTTTTTGTGTGAAACAAGCCATTCAAAGGTCTTTGCCTACTTGCCGGGCGTACCGCGGACTTTTGGCTACGGCCTAGGTTCAGCCTGTTTGATGAAGAGACGATAGCCGAGAATCGGCCGTAATGCAATATCTGGAGGGCCGATTCTCGGCGAATAATTGAGTAAAAAAAATAATTGAACTTTTTATGAAAAATAAAAAATTTGATAAAAGGTAATATTTTTAGTGAGAAAGCTCAGTGCCGGAAATGTAAGATTTGATAAAAAGGCAAAGAGAAGATGAGTACAACAAGTCTAACTCATTAAAGAAAAGCCTGATAGATTTAAAAAGTCCCCACGAGGTCCATGACGTCTTGGAATTTAGAGATAAAGGGTGCTATTGAGTTTCGCTCGACATTTGATCTGAATCTCTAAATCTTAGCGTAAATGGAGTTTTTTGATGTTGGACCCCATTTTGGAGTTGTTGCGAGTTGCGTCTGCAATGGAAATGTTGTCGAAGCTTAAGAAAGGCTCTGAAGGGAAAGCGCTTTGTGAAGAGCTACTGGGGGAATATTTGAAGAGGATCGCCCAAGATTTAGAGGGAAAAGAAACTTGGGCGGCACAAATAAAAATGATGCAGGCGCAAATGACTGAAGCACCTGTTGAAAAGAAGTCGTGACCTAATAGGGAACTAAGATTCTATCTTTGTTCCCTATTTTTCTGCCTTAAGTCGCTGTTCTACAGTGAAACACAGCTCTGGGTAGGTTTTGCCCAAGACTTCAGCCATTCGCCACGCCTCTCCTACGGTCAGCCTTTGGGGGCGGCCTGTTGCCGAAAATGCGTTTCGCATGCGTCGCCATTTGACAACGGAACCATCGGTCTCTCCGAAGGTCTTTTTGGCAAAATCTGTATGATTCATACCACTTAGAATAACCATTTCGGTTATCACTTCGATAAATTTTCTTTCAAAATCTAAACCTGTCTTCATATTTATATCTATAGGCTATTTTTACTCTAGCTAAAAGAGCCGAAATTCCCCTTGCTAAAACCGCCGATAAATGTCTAGCATAAAGGCATGAAAACAATCCGGTTTGCAAAACAGCTTGAATTACTCCGTGAGGAGTACCGAAGCCAGCGAGCAATTGCGAGGCTCTGTGGATATTCCGTCTCAGGTTGGAAAACCGCGAGAAGGGGATCTAATCAGAGAGTTCGAGCAGTTGTTCGGCTGGCTTTTATTGTGCTCTGTCTACGCCGAAAGAACTGCGAGCTGAAAAAGCGACTCTGTGAGTTGGAAACGCTGCGTACTCAAGCTGTGCAGTAGAATTTGTTGTATGGGAAAAGTCTTTCCCAGTTGTTTTCGTAAGTAAATGATAACGTTCAGAGATTTTACCGTGGGGGCAGTCATGACAATAGGGCACACATTTATCGAAACGCTAAAGAATGCCGTGTGCGAGAGCTTAGGTGCTCAGGCTGCCGCCGATTGCCTTGGCAAGTCGTATTCCTCTCTCATGAGCGAGTTCAACGAGAATATTCCAACTCATAAGCTTGGAGTTTGCGATGCCCTGAAGCTTATTGAATTGAGTGATTCCGAAGCTTCGCGGGAGCAGTTGGCTCGGGCTATGGGTGGTGTGTTCGTCCGGGTGCCGGATGCAAACTGCTTGGACCACAAGGCAAGCCAAACTCAGGCCCTCGTAGCTGTTCAGGATTTGGGCGTGGCGATTGGTGAATACAACAAGGCAATTGATGACATGGTTATTACTGAACAGGAGTTTCGGACTGTAGAAAAGGAGGTCTATCAGGCTATTACCGCTATTCAGAGTTTTTTGTTCGCTGTTCGTAGCGAGACACGATTCTGTAGCTAACCACATGGACCGGGCACCGGTTAGGGATAACGAAAAACGTAAGAGCCATCACTGCAAAAAAGTCCCGGTCCACCAACTCTTCGGAGTCTCAAGAGGCCAGCTCCTTCATACTGATCCTGAGGCGCGATAGGCGGGAGTTTAACCCTTGCTCCCGCCGCCTCTTGAGACCCCGACCCCCCAAATGGAGGCCACATGCAAATCCCACTCATTTCTCTTCGCGAGTACGAGCGACACGTGCTTCGGCTCCTGGGTGAAATGGCTGATCACCCGGACGCTACAAGAGGCACGAGGGATATTTTGCATGTGGCCTCACTTGGTATTCGCCGGGCCGTTGAAAAAGCTGCTCAAGCCAAGCAGTCGCCCGCCGGGGTCTTGATGCGCATCAATCGCGAACTCAAGCGGTAGATGCTTTTATTTTCGTCTTTTTTTCCGGCACTGGGTCAGGTTAGCCCCCCGATCCCCCCACAGGAAGAGTGCCGACCAAAAATCCAAAGAGCCTGAATCGC
>NZ_FUYA01000004.1:143029-321161 GCF_900167065.1 Desulfobaculum bizertense DSM 18034 | reverse complement strand
GTGCAAGCTTCGCTTGCACGGCTTTTAAACTTAATGGGGCTAGCGTCGAGAGCCTCTTTCTCTTTCCCGTGAGTTGCCACCATTCCTTTTGAACGCCTTTCGGCGTTCAAAAGGAATAAGTGCGGTCTGGAAAAGGCAGAAGAACACGCGTTGAGGAAATTCCCCTAGCTCAAAAAATAAGGCTGATGGAGAGGAAAGCGAAGCTTTCATCCCATTCAGCCTTATTTTTTGAGCGATAGCGGGATTCCCAAGGGCCTCGTCCTTGGGCGGGGTCAAGGGGCAGCGCCCCTTGCAGAGCACGAGACGGAGTCTCGTACCTCCACCCACCCCAAAGCCCTTGCTGGGGTGGGGACAGCGTTCTAGTATCCCGTAAACGCGTAATTAACATAATGTGTTGCTGCGGAAAAAAGGAAATTTCTTGCCAAAGAAAAGCAGGGGATGTACAACGGGAGCTGTTACACAAAAAACAAGATGAGTTCTGCAAAAGCAGGGGCTTAGAAAAATATTTATTGGCGGTTGTCGTGGTAAGGCGGTTACCGCGACAAAAGAGCGGGATCCAGTTTTCTGGACCCCGCTCTGCTGTTTTTATGAGATAGAGAGAATCTGAATTAAAGAGCTAGCTCATGCTCACAGAGAGTGGAATAGCGTGAAGGGCCGTGGAGTACTCTTTTGTTTTTCCGAGGTTCCAGGTCACGGAGTTTTCGTCTTTGCCGAGACTCCCTGCGATGTCCTGAGCGAGCTGAGCCACGTTGATAATGGGGTGGCGGGAGAAGACCTGAGGCAGGCCATAGGTCAGGTTGCAGGCGAGGCAACGACCGGGGCGCTGATGCAGTTCGAATTCAAACTCAAAAATACCGTTGTGCTCGCCCTGAAATTTCAGAGAGATGTCGTAAGCTCCTTCTTCGTTGTCGCCGAAGAGGGCATCAAAGAACTGAGCAGTCCGTTCTGGGGGGAAGAGGCTGTTCAGTTTGTTTTGTGTAAAAATTGAATGAAAATCAGTCATATGTATTCACCGTTTTGTGCAGTATAGTCGCCGCGCTTTTTGGGGAAACGCGGCATGGTAATAGAAACGCCTGCACCGGGTATCACGGATAGGAATCTGGGGCAAGCTGGGGCTGTCATGCCTGCGACATCTTATGTATCTCATACTGTTGAATTTTTCTGTAGAGAGTGGCGAGGCCGATGCCAAGCCGCTTTGCGGCGAGTTTTTTTCCATGCGTGGTGTCTCCAAATCGCTGAAGCGCTTTTTGAATTGCCTCGCGTTCCATTTCCCAAAGCGGTCGAAGTCCGTCTTCTTCGGTAAAGTTGACGGGTTTTTCTTGCAAAAAGGCAGGAAGCAGCTCGGGTGTCACCACACCTGAGGAGGGCATCATGTTTACGATGAATTCGATAGCGTTCTCGAATTCGCGAATATTCCCAGGCCAGGGATAACTTTTCAGTCGTTCCAGACAGCTTGGGTCCATGCGCGTCATGTGCTTGCCGAAACGTTTTCCATATTTTTGGAAAAAGTGCTTGGTGAGCAGGTCGACGTCTTCGAGACGCTCGCGAAGCGGGGGCACTTCAAAGGGAATGACATTGAGTCGATAATAGAGGTCACTGCGAAAACGGTGCGCGGCTATCATGTCCTTGAGCTTGTCGTTCGTGGCGGCAATGATCCGTATGTCGACGTGAATAAGCTTGTTTGAGCCGAGCCTGATGACTGTTCGTTCCTGAAGAACGCGAAGCAGCTTGACCTGAAGATAGAGCGGCATGGAGCTGATTTCGTCAAGAAAGAGCACGCCGCCATTGGCGAGTTCAAACTTGCCCATGCGTCCGTTGGAACGGGCACCTGTGAAGGCTCCACTTGTGTAGCCAAAAAGCTCACTTTCAAGGAGTGTGTCGGGTATGGCGCCACAGTTAATGGCAATGAAGGGCTGATCCCGGCGATTGCTTTCCTTATGAATGGCGCGGGCGAAAAGTTCCTTGCCTGTGCCGCTTTCGCCAGTGATGAGTACTGTGGAAGAGGAGGTTGCTATGCTTTGAACGCGCTCCTTGAGCTTCCTGATTTTTGGTGAACAGCCAAGAATTGCCCCAAGCCCGTCACTGTGACTGTGTGAAGTAAAATTAGACATGCGCCGGGTAAAGTCTTTCTGGTTCTCAAAAATGACCATGCGACTAAAACGGGGGTCATCAGAACCAAGTTCAACGCTGCGCCCCATGACAAGGAGGTCAAAGTCCTTGTAGCGCAGCTCGAATTCCTGTGAATCGCCGACCTGATTGCCCGTTTCTTCCAGCTCAACAGCCGAACGCTGAATTTCTTCTTCTATGCGCATTTCGCGCTTTGCCTGCTCATTAACGTAGGACAGAGTGCCATCCTGAGCAAAAATAAAGACACCATCAGAATAAGCGTCGACAACACGTTGCAGCGTGTTGACCGTTTCGCTCATGGCGTCGAAGCGCTGCTGGTCGCGTGCCGCCGCAGCAACCATGCCTGCCATCATCTTGAGATATTCACGAAAAGTGTTTCTGTTCTGTTTGATGCGTTGCGCATCTTCCTGTGTAAAGCTGACAATGCCGATGACCCCGGCGGGAAAACCGTCCACAAGAATAGGGGCGGCCATGGTTAGTTCTTCCTCGCAGGTGTCGAGGTGCTTGCACCCCTGACAAATGGGATCAAGCCGTGGTGTGTCAATGTACACAGATTTTCCGGTCTTGAGCGCGTGACCGTAGACCTGTCCTTCCTCTCCAATGCTTTTGCCTACCCCATCTGAATAGCGCCCCGTTCCTGCAATACGCATGAGCGAGGCATCCACGATTTCTACGTCCAGACCAATAACAATGGCAATGACGTGGGCGATCCGATTCAGCGATGCCGCAATACTCCGTAACATCCTGTGCTCCTGTTTCTCATTTTGAGAAGGTCTCTCGAATGAAATGTCTGCTGTCCGACGGATTTATTTTTGGTAGTGTGCAGTTCTTCCCCGCCAGACAGGCATTTTTCTAGGATTTGAGCTTTTTCTCAAAGCGATAAAAATTTTTCATTTTGAGAAGGTTTCATATATCAATTCGACTGTCAATGACAAGAGTTTCATCTCTAAGTCATTGAAAAATTGTGATCTTTGTTGTTTTTCTCGTGTTTGGCATCCTCCTTGCTGTAGTGGGTTCAGAAAATACAGAACCTCAGGAGGTTGTTATGAAAAAGATCGTTCATACTGATGCTGCTCCGGCTGCAATTGGTCCATATTCCCAGGCTGTTATCAAGGACAGCACATTGTTCATCTCTGGTCAGCTTCCTGTTGACCCCAAAACCGGTGAGCTGGTTGAAGGCATTGAAGCTCAGGCTCGTCAGAGTCTGACTAACGTGAAGGCCATTTTGGAAGAAGCTGGAAGCTCCCTCGAAAAGGTCGTTCGTACCGGCGTTTTCATGAAGGATCTGAAAGACTTCGCAGCAATGAATGCTGTGTATGCGGAGTTCTTTGCGGGCGATTTCCCGGCCAGAAGCTGCGTTCAGGTTGCAGCACTGCCTAAGGATGCCCTGGTTGAGATTGAGGTCATTGCAGATCTGTAGGTTGAAAAAATGAGCAAGACACGATTTATCGAAAACACAACAGCCCGGCAGGCAGGGCAGAAAGCCGATCTCGACTTTTTGTCTCGCGAGCAGGCAGAGACTGCGCGCAATTTTTTTAGCACTTTTGAAGGGTACAAACCCACTCCGCTGGTGGCGCTCCCCGGCCTTGCACAGGATCTTGGCATTGCCAGTTTCCATGTGAAGGACGAATCCAAGCGCTTTGGCCTCAATGCCTTCAAGGTACTGGGTGGCGGTTACGCCATTGCCAATCACATTTGTGAGCTGCTTGATATGCCCATTTCTGAAATGAGCATGGAAAAGCTGTGTTCGGAAGAAGTGAGAAAGGCCATTGGCGAAGTGACGTTTGTTTCTGCGACTGATGGAAACCACGGTCGTGGTGTCGCGTGGGCTGCCAAGCATCTGGGCCAAAGCTCAGTCATTTACATGCCCAAAGGCTCTGCACAGAGCCGCCTGAAAAACATTCAGGCCGAAGGTGCAGAAGCAAGCATCACTGACATGAACTACGACGACGCTGTGCGACTTGCCTGGAAGCAGTCGCAGGAAAAAGGCTGGGTCATGGTTCAGGATACAGCATGGGATGGCTACGAAAAGATTCCTGCATGGATCATGCAGGGCTACACCACCCTTGCCTATGAAGCACTGGAGCAGCTGGAAGAACTGAAGGCGGAGCGTCCGACGCATGTTTTCCTTCAGGCTGGCGTTGGTTCCTTTGCTGGTGGCATTCAGGGGCTTTTCGCTGCTGTTTTCGGTGATGAGCGTCCCAAGACTGTGATTGTTGAGCCCGAGCTTGCTGACTGCATCTTCCGGTCTGCGGAAGCTGCTGACGGCAAGGCCCACTTTGTGACTGGTGACATGAACACCGTCATGGCCGGTCTCGCCTGTGGCGAACCGAATACCGTGGGCTGGGGCATTTTGCGTGATTATAGCGATGGATACATTTCATGCCCGGACTGGGTTGCTGCTAATGGTATGCGTATTCTGGCTGCACCCAGACATGGCGATCCCAAGGTAGTTTCCGGCGAATCCGGTGCTGTCACCACTGGCATTGTGGAGTGCCTGATGACACGCCCCGATTTGGTTGAGATCCGAGAAAAACTTGGAATGGATGAGCATTCCCGCGTGATGGTCATCAGCACCGAGGGAGATACTGACCCAGACATGTACCGCCGCATCACCTGGTACGGTGCGTATCCTGAGCAGGACTAAAAGGAGAGAGGAGAGGCTCAATGTTGGATGAAGCACAGAAAAACAGTGTTGTTACATTGTGTCAGGACATGATTCGTCAGGCGAGCGTGTCTGGTGAAGAGGCCGGTGTTGCCGGTGTCCTGAAAAGCTTTATGGAATCAAACGGCTTCGATGAAGTTGTTATGGATCGCTACGGCAGTGTTCTTGGTTGCGTCAAAGGCAACAAGCCCGGTCCCAAGATTCTGTTTGATGGACACATCGACACTGTTCCAGTGGACGCAAGCCGCTGGACCAAGGAACCCTTTGGGGCAGAGATTGAAGACGGCCGCATGTATGGTCGTGGAACCTCCGACATGAAGGGCGCTGTCGCGGCAATGGCTGTGGCTGCTGCACACATGGCTCTGCCCGAGAACCGTGACTTTGCTGGCGTGATTTATGTTGCTGGTGTTGTCCACGAGGAATGCTTTGAGGGTGTCGCTGGTCGCGAGATTAGCGCCCGCGTACAGCCTGACGTCGTTGTGATTGGTGAAGCTTCTCAGCTGAACCTCAAGATTGCGCAGCGTGGCCGCGCAGAAATCGTGCTGGAAACCATTGGTAAGCCTGCACACTCTGCTTCTCCGGCAGAGGGCATTAACGCTGTGCACAAAATGATGGAACTCGTGCGTCGGGTTGAGGCTATTGAGCCGCCCAAGCAGGACGTGCTGGGGCTTGGCACAAACGTGCTGACCGACATCAAGTCTGCACCATACCCGGGTGCATCTGTTGTTCCTTCTGGCTGCCGCGTGACCTATGACCGCCGCCTCCTGGTGGGTGAGACCAAGGAAAGCATTCTTGCTCCCATTCAGAAGGTTATCGACGAGCTGAGCGCAGAGGATAGCGAGTTTAGCGCCAAGGTGAGCCTTGCTGTTGATTCCGCTCCTTGCCACACCGGAGAAACCATTAGCGCCGAGCGCTTCTTCCCTGCATGGCGTTATGACGAGTCCGAAGACTTTATTCAGAAGACTCTTGCAGGCCTGCACGAAATTGGACTGGCCCCGAAGATTGATCATTATGCTTTCTGCACCAACGGCAGCCACTACGCCGGTGAGGCAGGCATCAAAACATTTGGCTTTGGCCCATCCCTTGAGACGCTTGCCCACACGGATGACGAGTACATCGAACTGGACCAGCTCTACAAGGCCGTCGCGGGATACACTGCAATTAGCACTTCTTTGCTGAAATAGGGGAGGACCTGCCATGACAAGTACTTTTTACGTCATTATTGCCTACATGGCAGTCATGGTCGGAATTGGACTTTGGGTTGCCAAACGGAAGATTCGTGAGTCAGAGGACTTTTTGCTTGCGGGTCGTCAGCTCGGACCCTTCATGATGGCAGGGACTCTTGCCGCTGCCGAAATCGGTGGCGGCAGTACCCTCGGCGTCGCGTCCAAAGCCTATGGTGAGTGGGGATTCTCTGCTGGCTGGTATGTTGTAAGTGCCGGTATTGGTATCTTCCTTGTGTCTTTTGTTGCCCCGTACCTTCGTAAATCGATGGCGACCACCGTCCCGGAAATTCTGGCTCGACGCTATGGCCGCGCATCGCACATCATCACAACCTTTTTGTCCATCACAGCCCTGTTCTTTGCGACCGCTGCACAGGTCATTGCAACGTCTTCTATTATTCACGTTGTGACAGGCATGGATCTGACGATGGTTATCATCATCGCTGGCTGTGTGATTACGGCCTATACCCTCATGGGTGGCCTTGTTTCCGTTGCGTTCACCGATATTGTACACATTCTCGTCATTACCGTTGGTATGGCGATCGCCATGCCCATCATTCTGCACAATGCTGGGGGATGGAGTCATCTCGTCAACACCTTGCCTGCTCACCAGATGAGCCTGGACAATGTTGGCTGGAAAACCATCTTTGGCCTCATTCTCATGTACTTCATGACCTTCTCGACTGGTCAGGAAGCTGTCCAGCGCTACTTTGCAGCGCGTAACGCAAAAGTTGCCAAAACAGGATCCTTCATGTGCTCCTGCCTGATGGCTCTGTACGGTTTTATTCCCGCAGTCATTGGCCTGGTTGCTCTTGCTCATTTCCCGAATATTGACCCCAACAGCGCACTGCCAATGGCTGCACAGAACTTTGCTCCGACTCTGATCGCTGGTGTTGTTCTGGCCTCGGTTGTTGCTGCGACCATGTCCAGTGCCTCTGGTAACATGCTGGCCGTGTCGACCCTGTTCACAAAAGACGTGTTCCAGCGGTATATGCGCCCCAGCGCAACAGACAAAGACCTTATGGCGTGGAGTAAGGGAGCCATCCTGTTTGTCGGTGCATGTTCCATCGGCATCGCGCTTGGCAATTACTCAATCATTTCTCTGCTTATCCTCGCATTCACCATGCGCGCAGCAGGTCCCTTTGCCGCCTTTGTCTTTGGCCTGATCTACAAGCCTGCAACCGCTCACGCAGGATTGTTCTCCATCATCCTTGGCTCCATTGCTGCCGTTGCATGGCAGCAGGCTGGTGAGCCTTGGGGCATCATGGCAATCATCTTCGGTGCCGCAGTGAGTACGGTTTCCTTCTTTGTTATCTCCAAAATTGAAATCGCACTCGGCGTTGAACCTGCTCCTCTGGCTATTACGGAAGAGCACGAACGCGCTGCCGCCGCAGAAGAATAAAAAACACTCAGGAGGGGAGGCGTTCGCTTCCCTTCCATTCCCTGTCCCGGCTGTCGGGACATCAAATTTCCACGCTCTTGTCTGAGTCTGGGACTGCCCGAAAAAGCTGCAATCCCAAGGAGTAGTAAAAATGAAGACGCTTATCAAAAACGCACAGGTCATTGACGGAACTGGTGCTCCGGCATTTCAGGGTTGTGTGCTGACAGAAGGCGAACGCATTCTGGATGTGATTCACGGTGATACGGTTGAAGGGAATTTTGATTCTGTGATTGATGCCAAGGGGCAGGTTGTATGCCCCGGCTTTATTGACTCACACAGCCACTCAGATTTGCTTCTTTTCCGGGACAAAACAGTTCCGGCAAAGGTGCGGCAGGGCGTCACAACAGAACTTTTGGGGCAGGACGGCATTTCAGCTGCCCCCATGCCTCGTGAATACGAAAGCCCGTGGCGCAAGAATCTTGCTGGTCTGGACGGCGACGTTGAAGAGCTGGACTGGAGCTATGAGACCACTGACGGCTATCTGTCTTTGCTGGAGAAAAACGGCAGTACGCCAAACGAAGCGTACCTTGTCCCCCATGGAAACGTTCGTATGGAAGTTTTAGGCCTTGATAACGTCAAGGGAACTGACGACGACCTGAAACGCATGCAGGACGTTTTGCGCCGTGATCTCGAAGCTGGTGGTGCTGGCCTGTCTACAGGGCTGATTTACATGCCCTGCGCATACAGTGACACCCGCGAAATGATCGCACTGTGCAAAGCTGCTGCGGAGTTTGACCGCCCGCTGGTCATTCATCAGCGGAGTGAGGCTGATACCATTCTGGAGTCAATGGAAGAAGTTATTACGATGGGCCGCGAGTCCGGCGTAAAGGTTCATTTTTCCCACTTTAAGGTCTGCGGCAAAAACAACGCAGACAAGTATGAAAAAGTTTTGGCTCTGCTCGACAAGTGCAAGGAAGAGGGCATTCGGGTGTCCTTTGACCAGTATCCTTACGTTGCAGGCTCCACCATGCTTGGTGTTATCCTTCCTCCGTGGGCACATGATGGTGGTACTGACCGCCTGCTGGAACGCCTTGGTGACAGGGACGCACGCCGTCGCATGGTTCAGGACATCGAAAAGGGCATTCAGGGCTGGGACAACTTTGTTCAGTTTGCTGGCCTTGATGGCATTTTTGTGACTGACGTGAAGAGCGAACGTAATCAGGACTGCATCGGCAAGAACCTTGTTGAACTTGGTGAACTGCGAGGCAAGGACCCGTACGAAGCGACATTCGACCTGCTGCTTCAGGAAGACAACGCTGTTGGTATGGTTGATTTCTATGGTCTGGAAGAGCACGTGGAAGGGTTCATGCGTCGTCCTGAAATGAACGTCTGCACAGACGGTCTGCTTGGTGGCAAACCGCATCCTCGTGTCTTTGGCGCATTCCCCAGAGTCCTTGGCCGCTACGTTCGTGAGCGAAAGGCTCTTTCACTCGAAGATGCTGTCCACAAGATGACAGGTCGCACGGCTTCGGTCTTCTCTTTTGAAGGTCGCGGTGTGCTGGCACCTGGCAACTTTGCAGATATTGTTGTCTTTGATCCTGATACCATCGAAGACAAAGGAACATTTACTGACCCGTGCCAGTACCCTGTTGGCATTAGTCACGTGCTGATAAACGGAGAACATGTTGTCGAAAACGGCGAGCAGCGCGACACTGCTCCCGGTAAGGTGATTCGCCTGTAGACACGGATTTTCGAAAAAAAGCACACATCCCCTCAAGGAAGCCCTTCACCACGTGGTGAGGGGCTTTTTGTGTGGGGCAAGACAGGGCAGGAATTTTGGCGTATTGTATGAGATGCTTTGCGTCCCAAAATCAAACGAGAAGGCACTGATGTGATGAGTACTGAGACCTGGAGAAAAGCATGAGCACAAGAGCTGGCGCATCTCGTCGAATTGCCTACGTTGACTATGCCCGTGGGTTCTCCATGCTGGCAATTATTCTCTTCCATTATTTCATGATAATGAACCTGCCCGGTCCCCTGAATTCCCTGATTCAGTTTGGCGGTTCCGGTGTTCATCTCTTTTTTCTCTTGTCTGGCTTTGGGCTGACCCTGAGCCGCCGCAAGCTCGGTGTTTTGCAATTTTATGCCCGGCGACTGGCTCGGGTACTCCTGCCATATTATTTAGCCATCGCGGTGATTGCCTGTGCGAGCTTCCTTGTCTTTGCCGCGCCCTTTGACTGGTACGCCTTGTCCGGGCATTTTTTTCTGTTCAAGATGTTTGATAGCGAGATTATGAACAGCTACGGCGGGCAGATGTGGTTTATGTCTGCATTGATCCAGCTGTATCTGGTTTATCCGCTTCTAGCGAAGATTCAGGATATTTTGGACGATGATCTGGAATTTTTTGTGCTTGGGCTGTCTGCGTCGCTTTTTTGGAATGCTGTTCTGGTCGGAATGGACCTTATGGAGCAGCGGGCATGGAATTCGTTTTTCTTGCAGTTCATTTGGGAATTTATGCTGGGTATGATTTTGGCCCGCAGGCTTCGGCAGGAAAAGGCACCATACTGGGAAGGTCCACTGTGGCTTATTCTGTCGATTTGGCTGATAGGGACGGCAATCATGGCTGCGTTGGTTTTTGGTGTGCCATACGGCAAGGCTGTGAATGACTATTTTGCCTTACTTTCATTTGGTGGACTCTCTGTGTTGGCATTTCGGATGCACCTGTTCCGTGCGCTCCTCAGCTACACAGGGAAAATTTCGCTTGAGCTGTATCTTGTCCACCTCGCGATTTTGCATATCCTGCTGCATTATTTTGACGGGATGCTCAGCTTGCCAGTGATTGTGCTTTTTGCTCTGACGCTGAGCTATGCGGTGTCTATTCCGTTTGCAAAGTTTAATACACGTGTTTTTCAATGGATCGCACCGCTTTTGGAACGCTTTTTTGCGAAAAAGCCACAAGGTCCAGACGCCTCAGCTGCTGGATCTTCTCATGAACATTTGGAGGGAACATGAAAAAGTTTTATGTGTCTGTGCTTGGTGCATTTTTGCTTGCTGGAGCAATTGCCATAGCTGCTCCGCCTGTCAGTGGTCCAAGTGCAGAAAATTTGTGGGACAAGCTGGATGGCTATGCGGGGTGGCAGGGATGGCCGGGGCATACAGGAATGCATCCCGGCAAGTCTCCGCATGGGGCTTTTCACTCCATTCATGTGAATGCTCTGGGGCTGAATGCGAGAGAGCTTCCTCTGCCAGATGGCGCGATTGTGGTCAAAGCGAATTATAATGAGGAAAAGCGACTCACCGCCTTGACTGTTATGTATAAGGTTGACGGCTATGCGCCAGAAAATGGCGACTGGTTTTATGCTAAATATGCGCCAGACGGAACGGTACAGGCTGAGGGGCAACCCAGTGGATGTGTTGGCTGTCATCAGGCTGTCGCGGATTCAGATTATTTGTTTTTGCGAAAGGCACAGTAAAAAAAGCCCCCGGCAGGGGGCTTTATTGTTTGAGGCGCGAGGCGTGTCTGTACGGAGTTAAGGAAAGCGAGTATGCGTCTTTTGGAGTCTATGACTGGCGCGGGATACAGCAGTTTTTATGCTGCGGTCCTGTGCTGGCGGAGAGCATCTGAAAAAAAAGACAAGTTCCAGAGAAAATTTCGCAGTTTTTTTGGATCTGTGGCGTTCAAGCTCATACAAAGGGTTTTTCCCTTGTGGAGAAAAGATATGGATTGCAAAGAATTTCAGAAAAACATCCATCGCTATCTCGATGGCGAACTGGCCGACGTGGACGCAGAGCGTTTTGCGTCGCATGAACGTCACTGTGAGCTGTGTTCACATCAGGCTGAGGAGTTGAGGGCCGTGTCGAAGATGTTTGAAGAAGATGGGCTTGCGGCAGAGTTTGCTGTGCCTGAGGTACTTCGGGCAAAAACACTTCGGGCCTTTCAGGAAGAAGTGCAGGAGAATTCCGTCCCGTCGTGGTGGAGTTCACTGTCCACAGGCTTACGCAGTGGCGTCATGGCGACTGCTGTTGTGGGTTTGCTCCTTGGGGTTGCCCTTGGCTCAACGCTGAGTGCAACACTGACACCTACCTCAGACCGTTCTCTTCTCTATGTTGCGCTTTTGGATGAAAACGTTGGAGAGTTACCATGACGTTTTCAAGCAAACGCATTTTGATTATTTTTTCCGTCTGCCTCAACATTGGTTTTATCCTTGTTGCGGTGACTCTTTTTGTGAAGCATCCTCCTCGTGATTTTTTGAGGCATGCTCCTGACAGACAGATTCTTTCGGAAATGAATTTGCCAGAGGATGTGCGGCAGGCTGCTCGGAATGACTGGGAAATGTTTGAGAAAGAGCGGCATAGCATGCGGGAAGAGCGCCGTGCTGCGTGGAGGCGTGTTTTCCGGCTTTATGCAGCAGAGAAGACAGACGGGCCAGAGTTTCGAGAGCTTGAGGACGAACTGATTGATTTGGCAAGAAAGCGTAATGATGCGCTTTTTCTGCATTTCGACCGCATTCAGGACATCCTGGGGCCAGAACAGAGCGCAGTCTTGTTTAAGAGACTGGAGTCACGGGTCAGGCACCACAGAAGGGATAAATAAGAGTCGCCAGCATGCTGGGATTTTTGAAACGGTTTTCCCGGATGGGAGACAGCGAGCTTGTAGAGCGCATAGCAAAGGGGGACTCCGCTGCATTTGATGAAGTGCTGCGGCGTTATCAGCCCCGGGTCTATTCGTTTGCCTGTCGCTATGTGAAAGACAGGGACGAGGCCGCAGACATTGCGCAGGAAACATTTTTGCGCCTCTACCGTATGGCCTCGCAGTACAGACCAGAGGCCAAGCTTTCAACGTTTCTCATGCAAATTGCCAAAAACCTGTGCATTGATTTTTTGCGTAAGAAAAAACCAGTGCTTTTGCCTGAATTGCCCGAGTCACCAGCAGGTGATGATACCGCCGTGCAGGCGGGGCACCGTCAGCAGCTGGAGCAGGTTCGGGAGCTGGTGCAACGACTTCCGGCCAAGCAACGCAAGGCGCTTGTTTTGCGACACGATCAGGGACTGAGTTATGCGGAAATTGCCGAAGCTTTGGAAACAACGGTTTCCGCAGTGGAGGCCCTGCTGGTCCGTTCCCGCAGAACCCTGCGGGAGAGAATGGATTTTTGAGGAGAAGAGCAGGGCGGCTTCGGAATTTATCGTTTTGTACCAATAAAATTTTTACGTGTATCACGAGCAGATGAAGAAAACATTATTCATGCTTTTTGCCACAGTTGTGCTTTCTGGCTGCGCGATATTTAGCCCGGCAGATCGAACACAGTCCCCTGTGCCTCTGCCTGAGGAATATTCGCTGTATGAGCCAAGCAGGGGCGCACCAGAAGAGTGGTGGCAGACTTTTCAGAACGAAGAGCTGAACAGTCTTGTTGCAACGGCTCTCTCTGGAAACTTTGATGTTCAGGTGGCGTGGGCCAGATTGAAACAGGCACGTGCCCTTGCCATAAAGAGTGGGGCAACACGCCTTCCGTCTCTTGATCTGGATGGAGGGTACACGGGACAGCGGAGTTATCAGCAGTCGTCCCGGGATGCAGATCATGTCCTTTCTGAAACAGAAAAGTATTCGCTTGGGCTGGCAGCCCAGTATGAGCTGGACCTCTGGGGAAGGATTGCGTCCTCTGAGAAGGCCGCAGAGCTGACCGCACAGGCAAGCCGGGAAGACCTTGAAGCTGCGGGGATTACCGTTGCTGCTAGTGTTGTGGAAACATGGACGGACCTGATGGCTGTTCGGGCAGAGATTTCTATCCTTGCTGAGCAGATCAAGGTGAATGAGATGCTGTCGTCTTTGCAGGAGCTGCGTTTTGCCAAATCTATGGCTAGCGCTCTTGATGTGACGCAGCAGCGAGGCATTCTTGCAGGCAGTCAGGCAGAATTGCCTCTTTTGCAGGCTCAGGAGCGCGTGTTGCTGAACAAGCTTGCAGTGCTTGTGGGGAAGGCGCCAGGGACGCTGAGGGTGCGTGGTGGAGAAATTCCAGAGCTTCCGGGTTTGCCAGAGGCAGGACTTCCGGCTGATTTGCTTGCGTCCCGTCCTGATGTGCGAGCCGCAGGACTTCGGCTTCATGCTGCGGACTGGGAGGTCTCTGTGGCCCGTGCAGATCGTTTGCCTGCGCTTCGTCTGACGGGGCGGGCAGCATATGAAAGTGGACGTTTTGATCTTTTGTTTAACAACTGGGTAGCCAGCCTGACCGCAGGGTTAACCGGGCCAATATTTGATGCTGGTCTGCGCCGGGCAGAGGTCGACCGAACCCGTGCCGTCGCAGAGGAGAACCTTGCGAACTACAGCAAGACGGTTTTGTCTGCTGTGCAGGAAGTTGAAGACAGCATGGCCAATGAGCACCACCAGCGCGAATATATTTACCGGTTGCAGCAGCGCCTGACTCTTTCAAAGGAAGCGCTCTCAGAAGCTCGCTTGCGGTATTTGATGGGGCAGAGCGATTACCTGCGATTTTTGACAGAGTTGCTTAATGAGCAGTCTCTGGAAAGAAATTTGAGTCAGGAAAGAGCAAAGCTCGTGAAATACCGGGTGAATTTGTATCGTGCTCTTGGCGGGGACTGGACACGTCGCATGACTCCTGAGGGGCTTGCTCCTCAAACACACGTTTCAGCGTCTTAACTCTACAGGGAAAACAGGGCCGCACAGGATGCTGCCCCGTGTTTAAAAAGGATTGAGGGATAATGCAGAGTCAGAATGAGATGCCACATAAATCTCGATTTGCCCGGATCATCGTGCCGCTTCTTATTATTTTGGTCGGTGTTGCTGTAGCCGCAGTCTTTAAGCTGACAAAGCCGACGGCCAAAAAAGCCGAGATCAAGGCGCATCGCCCGGTTGTAACGGTCCAGCGTGTCGAGCATGAGGATGCTCATACGCGAATTGATGCTATGGGTACTGTTGCGCCGTCTCGCGAAATATCTTTGCAGGCACAGGTGGGCGGAAAGATTGTTGCGCTTTCTCCTGAGTTTGAACCCGGCGGTATTTTGAAAAAGAATGATGTCGTCTTGCGTATTGATCCGCGGGACTATTCGTTGACGCTCAAGAAAACCAAAGGGGCCTATGCAGAAGCTCAGGCGGACTATCGTCTTGAGATGGGCAGTCAGGAAGTCGCGCGCAAGGAACTTGAATATATGCAGCTCACTGCTCCAGACGTGGTGAAAGATTCTTCTCTGGCACTGAGAGAGCCTCAGCTGGCACAGGCTCAGGCCAAAATTGATCAGGCCCGCGCAAGCTATGAGCAGGCCCGTCTTGATTTGGCTCGGTGTTCAGTGCGCGCGCCATTTAATGCGCTGGTGAGTTCCCGTGCGGTGAACCTTGGTTCCACCCCCAGCACGCAGACTGAGCTTGGCCGTCTTGTCGGGACGGATGAATATTATATTGAACTCGCGGTGCCGCTTGATCGCATTCAGTATCTGGATTTTTCGCATCCAGAGCTGAACAGGGTCGAGGTCCGTTCTGCCGCGAGTGCTGCCATGTGGCAGGGGCGTCTGGTCCGCATGACCGGAACCCTGACTCAGAATACCCGAATGGCCAAAGTGCTGGTTGCTGTTGATGATCCTCTGAATCTGAAACAGACCGCAGGAAAGCTTCCTCTGGTGCTTGGTGATTATGTGTCTGTGTCCATCACAGGAAAGCCTATTGAGAATGTTGTGGTCCTGCCCCGGACTGCGTTGCGTGATGGCAATGTGGTGTGGCTTGCTGAAAAAGGTCGCCTGAAATTCCAGAAGGTCACTCCTGTCTGGAAGGAAACGGAAAAGGTCTTTGTTTCCCATGGGCTGAAAGCTGGGCAGACGGTTGTTTTGTCTGATCTTGCTGCTCCGGTAGAAGGCATGATGCTGACGCTTGAGAGTGAGGCCAGGTAATGAGCAGTCAGCCAAAGGAAATAAAAAAAGGACCCATTGCATGGATGGCTGGCAACTCTGTTGCCGCGAACCTGCTTATGATTATTTGTCTTGTTGGTGGCATTGTCGCCGGAACCCAGATCAAGCAGGAGGTTTTCCCTGAATTTACTCTGGATATGGTTTCGGTAACGATTGCGTATCCTGGAGCAAGTCCCGAAGAAGTGGAAGACGGTATTATTCTCGCCGTTGAAGAAGCTGTACAGGGACTGGAAGGCATCAAAAAGGTCGAGTCTACTGCAAACGAAGGCAGTGCTTCGGTGATGATTGAAGCTCTGGACGGCGCGGACATTACGCGTTTGTGGCAGGACGTGAAGAGCGAGGTTGATAGAATTACGACCTTGCCCGATGAAGCCGAAGATCCACAGATTGTGATTATTGACTCCAAGCGGCAGGTTATGACTCTGGCTCTGCATGGCGCTGTGAGTGAACTCACGCTGCGCGAATCTGCCGAGCAGGTTCGGGATGAGCTTTTGCAGCAGAGTGCCATTACGCAGGTCGAGCTTGAGGGTGTTCGGGACTACGAAATTACTGCTGAGATTCCGCAGAGAATTTTGCGCCGTTATGGGCTGACACTTGGTGATGTGGCGCAGATTATCCAGACAGCTTCTGTTGAACTCGGTGGCGGTAGCCTGAAAACATCCAGCGGAGAAATTCTTGTCCGCATGAAGGATCGCCGAAACTATGCGCGTGAATATGCCCAGATTCCTATCCTGACAGAAGCTGATGGAAGTGTCGTTACCCTCGGCGACTTGGCTGTTGTTCGTGATTCATTCGAGGAGTCTGACACGTGGGCTGAGTTTGACGGTGAACCTGCGGTGCTCATTAATGTTTTCCGTGTTGGTGACCAGACCCCAATGGAAGTGGCAGACGCAAGCTATGGCGTTGTCGAGCGACTGAATCAGACTTTCCCTGAGGGGGTGAAGCTTTCTGTTCGCCGTGATATGTCCAAAATTTTTGGACAGCGTGCCGATCTGCTAGTGCGGAACGCCTACATGGGCCTGATTATTGTGTTTGTCTTTTTGGCCCTGTTTCTCGAAATCCGGCTGGCATTCTGGATTAGCCTTGGTATCCCCATTTCCTTCCTTGGCTCTTTCCTGCTTTTGCCTGCCACGGATTTCAGTATCAACATGATTAGTATGTTCGCCTTCATTATTACGCTTGGTATCGTTGTCGACGATGCCATCGTTGTTGGCGAAAACATTTTCCACAAACGGCAGCAGGGGATACCTCCGCTTCAGGCCGCAATTGAGGGTGCGCGCGAAATCGCTATGCCCGTGACCTTTAGTGTGCTGACGAACGTCGTTGCCTTTTTGCCGATGTATTATGTCCCCGGCATTATGGGGAAAGTCTTTGGTATTATCCCTATCGTTGTCCTGAGTGTCTTTGCGGTGTCTTTGGTTGAGAGCCTGTATGTTTTGCCGTCGCACCTTGGCCACAGTGGGAATGGTCGCCTGTGGGGACCAATTGAACGCTTTGAGCGCTGGCAGCGGAAGTTTAGCAAAGGCTTTGAAAACCTTGTGGCACACCGTTACGGCGCATTCTTGGACTGGACCCTGCGTTACCGCTACGGGGTTGTTGCTGTTGGGCTGGCGCTGCTTATTGCCACGACAGGCTATATTTCCTCTGGACGGATGGGCTTGGTGCTTTTCCCAAAGGTCGAGTCTGATTTTTCCTTTGTTGAGGTGACGTTGCCGTATGGCTCTCCCATGAGTCGGGTGGAGAAGGTCAAAGACAAGCTTGTTCAGGCCGCAAAAGAAGTTGTTGCAGAAAATGGCGGTGAGAGGCTGTCCACAGGCATTTATTCAAAGGTTGAGAAGAACGTCCTGCAGGCCCGTATTTTTTTGACGGACCCGGAAGTTCGGCCCTTGAGCACGTTTGCCGTCACGGATTTGTGGCGAGAGAAAGCTGGGAATATTCCCGGTCTGGAAAGCATTAGCTTTCTTGCAGACAAGGGGGGACCGGGTTCTGGCAAGGGCCTGACCATTCAGCTTTCACATCGAAACAAGGAGTTGCTGGACGCTGCGGGCCGTGATCTTGCCAAGGCCTTGGAAAACTATCCCAATGTTTCGGATCTTGACGATGGTTCGGCTGTTGGCAAGCGGCAGTTTGACTTCCGCCTGCTTCCGGCTGGAGAGCGGCTTGGGCTGACTTCCCGTTCTGTTGCGAATCAGGTGCGCTTTGCCTTTCAGGGGGCAGAGGCTCTGTCACAGCAGCGGGGCAGGAATGAAGTGACAGTCCGTGTTCGTTTGCCCAGAGAAGAGCGGGAACTGGAATCCAGTCTGGAGAACTTTGTGCTTCGGGCACCCAATGGTGAAGAGATCCTGCTGCGCGATGCGGCGACAATGATACCGGGACGTGCTTATACCAGCATTAACCGTCGGGACGGTCGGAGAGTGATTTCGGTGACGGCAGAAGTGACGCCAGCCTCACAGGCAATGCAGATTGTTGAAGAGGTGAAAAAGAACATTATGCCGGACCTTGTTGCTCAGTACCCGGGCTTGACCTTTAGCTTTGAAGGAAAGCAGGCAGACATCAAGGACAGCGTTGAAAGTCTTGTCATTGGTCTGCTGCTCGCTCTGCTTGCTGTGTATGCTTTGCTGGCTATTCCGTTCAAAAGCTATACGCAGCCCTTTATCATTATGGTGAGTATTCCGTTTGGTATTGTCGGCGCGGTGGGTGGTCACATCTTAATGGGGTATACGTTGAGTCTGATGAGTCTCTTCGGTGTGGTTGCCCTGTCTGGTGTCGTTGTGAACGACTCGCTTGTGTTGATTGATTTCGCCAACCGAAAGCACCGGGGGGGAATGACGGCCTTTGACTCTATCCATGCGTCGGGCATCTATCGTTTTCGTCCTATTCTTTTGACGACCCTGACCACCTTTGGCGGCTTGGCTCCGATGATTTTTGAGACGTCCCGACAGGCCCGGTTTATGATTCCAATGGCGATTTCCCTTGGCTTTGGTATTCTCTTTGCCACGACAGTGACCCTGATTCTTGTGCCATCGCTGTATATGATCCTTGAGGATATTCATAACTGGTTCCGGCATCCGGATGAAAGAGTTGTCCATAAATAGGCTTTGTATAAAACAAAACATTGGCCCAGCTTCGTTTTTTGGAGCTGGGCTTTTTTATGCGCAGTGCTCTGGCTATAGCCAAAGTCAATACGAGACGGGCAGGGCTTTCATGTTTTCCTATTGTACACGGCGGAGAGTCTTCACTATACAAATTCTTTGAATTTCTATGAATATCAACTCAATTTGGACTTTGGAAAACCATGAAGAGAAGCCGATCAATTCTTGTTGTGTGTCATTGCCTGCTGAACAGTAATGCCAAGATTTACCCGCTTGCCGCGACCGGGGGCGTCTATACTGATTCTATTCAGGGCTACGTGGACAAGGGAGCCGGTCTTGTCCAGCTTCCGTGTCCAGAAACCTGTGCGCTTGGAATGAAGCGATGGGGAATGACATATGAACAGTATGATACTCCGGCATTTCGGGATTTTTGCAAGGAGCTGCTGAAACCTAGCCTCCTGCAAATCCGGGCATTTCACGCAGAGGGCTACAAAATTCTGGGTGTTGCTGGCACAGATGGAAGCCCTAACTGTGGCATTGCCCAGACCTGCTCTGGCTATGTTGGGGGAAACGTGACGCCTGAGCGCGTTGCGGCCCAGTGTTCGGGTGCTGGTCCTGTTGCAGGAAAAGGTGTCTTTATGGAGCTTTTGCAAGAGGAACTCCAAAGCGTGGGAATTGATGTCCCGTTCTTCTCCCTGGTGGCGGAGGACGATGCAACTGACAAGGTGGGGTAAAATGAAGAAAGGATTGTTTGGGAGCTGTTTGCTGGCTGTTTTTTGTGCCTGTACGATGCTGATGAGTGTGGCACATGCTGATGAGTCTCTGCGTCGCGTAGAAAAGAGCAAGACACTTCGCATTGGATTTTGCGCTCAGTATCCGCCGTTTGAGTCGCGTAATGACGCCGGAGAACTGGAAGGTTTTGACGTTGCCCTTGGGCAGGCCTTGGCTCAGGAGATGGGCGTTAAGGCAGAATTTTTTGATGCAGAATGGCAGGGCCTTTTGGCCGGGCTGAACAAGGGCGATTACGACGTGCTGATGTCCTGTATGTCTCGCTCTGAGACTCGTGGTCAGGCTGTGAACATGAGCGCAACCTATTACCGTCTGCCTGATGTCATCGTGGTTCGAAAGGGTGAGAAGAAGATTACAGGACTGGAATCTCTTAAGGGTCGTACTGTTGGCGTGCAGCTCGGTTCCGGAACTGAAATTTTTGCAGACAAGCACCCTGAGAGCTTTGGGGACGTCAAAAAATATAACTACAATCCCGAAGCATTTAACGATCTGAAATTTGGCCGTATTGATGCTGTGCTGGTGGGCTACGCCTTTGCTGTGCTTCAGATCAAGGCTGATTCGTCGTATGAAATTGCTGGCGAGCCTCTGACCGAGGCTGAGATTGTTGCTGTGATGCCTAAAGGGGCAGATGCCCTTACTGTTCGGATGAATGATGCGCTGAAAGCCCTTCAGGCGAACGGCACATACGATCGCATCATTGACCAGTGGCTGAGCACTCACGCTGCAAAATAGTGACGCGTTATGAGCTTTCAGCTTGATATTGTTGTCAAAGCGCTGCCTGCCCTTGGGGAGGCGGCGCTTATTACTGCGCAAATTGCCGTTTTGTCGTTTGCACTTGCTCTGTGCCTTGGCATTGGGATTGGCGTCCTGCGTTCCCGTTCCCGACGACTCTCGCTTCTGTTTTTCCCGTATGTTGAGATATTTCGGGGCACACCGCTTTTGATTCAGCTGTTCTTTCTCTACTACGGTTTGCCCACGGTAGGAATTACCATGAGCAGTTTTCAGGCAGCGATTGTGGGGCTAACGCTGAACGGAGGCGCGTATGTTTCCGAAGCGATCCGGGGCGGGCTTATGTCAGTTAAGGAAGGGCAGCGGGATGCGTCCTATGCATTGGGCATGAACTGGGCGCAGACCATGCGGCATGTCATTTTGCCTCAGGCTATGACCGTTGCTGTGCCGCCTCTGATGAATATTTTTTCGAGTATGCTCAAGGAAACCTCGCTGGTTTCCGTCCTTGCGATTACAGAGCTGACGCGTGTTGGACAGCTTGTCTACACCCGGACCTTTCGGGCGTTTGAAATTTATCTCGCTATTGGGCTGGTCTATCTGCTCATGACTGTGAGTATTACACTCCTTTCCAAGCTTGTTGAGCGCCGACTTTGTGTGCGCTGAGCTGAGAGTCTTCTTTTCTTTTTTACGCCAAGGAATTTGATTCCTTGGCTTTTTTTATTTCCCCTTTCCCTCGCCTCCTTGACCTCGCATAAAATGACGGTATCCTTGCAAAAGGATAGAAAACAGACGTTGTAATCAGAATGTGTACTTGGAGAAAGAATGGGTATTGCTGCTGACCTTATTATTATCGTCGTCACTGCGCTTGGATGCGCATTCATTGCGCGCCGTATCGGGTTGCCTCTCATATTAGGATACATTGCCGCTGGTATTATCCTTGGTCCGTTTACAGGCGGACTCACCGTAACCAAAGTTCATGACATTGAGCTTCTGGCTGAGATTGGCGTTGCCTTGCTGCTGTTTGTGCTGGGTATCGAGTTCTCATTCAAAGAACTTCGCCCTGTGCGCTGGGTTGCGCTCATTGGGACGCCACTCCAGATTGTGATCTGTATTGTTCTTGGGCTTGGTGTCGGGCAGATGCTGGGCTGGGAACAAGTCCCTTCGCTCTGGCTTGGCGCAATTATTTCTCTTTCCAGTACAATGGTCGTGCTCAAGACTCTTGAGAGTCAGGACTTGATGGGAACACTATCGAGTCGTGTCATGATTGGTATGCTCATTGTTCAGGATCTTGCCCTTGTGCCGATGCTCATTATTTTGCCCAAGATTGGGAATCTTGGCGGAGAGCTTGGCGTGCTGGGGCTGGCCGCGGTCAAGGCAGTGGTTTTCCTTGTCGGCATGGTCTTGGCGGGGCGCTATGTGATTCCGCCGCTGATGAGCCGGATTGCCCGCTGTGGATCTCGTGAACTCTTTTTGCTTACAGTCTGTGCTCTTGGGCTTGGTATTGGCTACCTGACCTATCTTGTGGGGCTGTCTTTTGCCTTTGGTGCTTTTGTCGCAGGTATGGTGCTGAGCGAGTCGGAATATGCGCATCAGGCGCTGAACAATATTTTGCCGCTTCGTGATATTTTTGGGCTGCTCTTTTTTGCCTCAGTTGGCATGCTTCTCAATCCGCAGGTGCTTATTGAGGACTATGCAACCGTTTTGACCCTGCTTGCCTGTGTCGTTGTGGGGAAGGGCGTTATCTTTGGCGTCTTGGCGCGTGTTTTCCGGTATCGGAATGTTATCCCGCTTGCGACAGCTCTTGGAATGTCTCAGATCGGTGAGTTGTCATTTTTGATTGCCAACGCAGGGACGGAGGCGGGTGCCCTGACTCCGCATCAGTATTCACTTGTTCTTGCTACAGCAGTTTTGAGCATGATTTTGACGCCTGTTCTCGCGAAATCGACCGCCCCCTTGTATCGCCTGAAACAACGCTTTTTTGCGATGCCGACGCTCCAGACGGTTAATCTCCGTGATGAAAGGCTCAAGAATCATGTTGTGCTTGTTGGTGGTGATAACATCGGGCGCTTTATTGCGGCGACGCTTGCGCGCTACGGGCACAAATATGTGGTGATTGAAGCTGATTACAATAATATGAAAGCCCTGAGTGAAGACGGGCATCCTGTGATCTATGGCGATGCGGAGAATTCCATTGTGCTTGATGCCGCGCATATTGCCACAGCGCAGATTGTGCTTGTCACAACGCCTGCTCCTTCTGTCGCCCGTGAAGTCGTCCGGCTGGTTCGGGAAAGGCGAGAGGACATGACGATCATTGGTCGCGCTGAGGGGCAGGAGCAGATGGAGGAGTTTTCCCGATGCTGTGTGGATATGGTCGTTGAACCCAGTCTGGAGGCGAGTCTTGAGTTTATCCGTCAGGCATTTCTTAAGCTCAACGTCTCCGCCGAAGAGATTATTCGGGTGACGGATTCCATTCATGATGAAGTTTACGCACCATTCCGCAACAAAGATGCGGAAGACAACTCTGTCCCCCGAAGTTTACGCCTTTCGAACAGGCTGTTTGATTTATGCTGGATGGAGCTTGGTGAGGATTCCACGCTTGTTGGAAAGTCGCTGGGAGAGGCAGAGGTGCGGCGTGAAACAGGTGCCTCTGTGTTGGCATATATTCGGGAAGGGCAGCTGATGGTAAATCCTGACATTGGGGAGCGTTTTGCTCCGGGAGATCAAATTGCGGTTGTTGGCGATGGCGAGCAGCTGACCGTCTTTCGAGAAACATTCATGCCTGCGAGCGTGACGGAATAAGAAAAGGCCCCGGAAGGGGCCTTTTTTGTGTGCTATGCGTGTGCCTGACCGGCGTGGTGGGCGTTTTTCTCAAAGCGCCGTCGTTGCCGCAGGTTTTCGAGTGTATAGATGACAATGCCGGTCCAGATGAGGGCAAATGTACATGCCGACTCCGTGGAAAGAGGCTCGCTGTAGAGGACGACACCAAAAAGGAGCGTGAGGGTTGGTGTCAGATACTGCATGATGCCGACGGAGGTCATTTTGACGCGTGGAGCGCCGTAGGCAAAGAACAGAACCGGCAGGCCTGTTGCTATGCCAGAACCCAGCAGAAAGAGCAGGGTGCTTCCCTCTGCGCCATCAAAAAGCATATGCCCGGTGCCCTTGCGGTACATGAGGTAGCCTATGGCGAGAGGTAAAATTGTTGCAGTCTCAATAAAGAGGCTCGGCAATGGCTTGGCTTTGACTCCTCGGCGAAACAGTCCGTACAGGGCAAACGGTGCGCCAATGGCAAGAGGAAGCCACGGGACTTCTCCCAGTGTCACAATGCTGTTGCTGATGGCAACGCAAAGAAGCATGACGGCAATGCACTGCGGCCATGAGAGCTTTTCTCGGAGAACAACCCGGCCCAAAAGAATCGTCATAAGCGGCGACATGTATTCGCCAAGACTTCCTTCCAGAACTCGTCCGGATTCTACAGAGTAATAAAAGAAGAGCCAGTTCAGGGCAATCATGATGCCAGAAATGGCGATGCGGGCAGTGGTGCGCCTGTCTTCAAGAATTTCTGAAATTTCATGCAGGCGGCCCTGAATCGCTAACGTCACAAAAACAAAAACTTCTAGCCAGATCGCGCGATGGGAAAGAACTGTAAACATATCAAGGTCTTTCAACCAGTTCCAGTACGCGGTCAAACAGCCCCAAAGGGTGAAGGCCATAAGCGTTGCAAGAAAGCCAAGGGAGGATGGCTGTGCATTGGTGTTTTTCATGTCGCAGGTCTCCTGAATTACAGGATAAAACTCCTAGGATATTTCTCGGTGTACGCTCTACCCGAGAGGCCTGCGAAACTATGCCTTTTTTTTTGAAAGTAAAGTGGTTTTTTGATGTGAATATTTATACATGAGAAATTCTGTAGTCTTTTCCTTTTATAATACAAAAAAATACTGTTTTTGAATTTACGATATTGAAAAAATAAGCAGGGGAATCAAATAATAGTTAATGAATTGAAATGGTTACGGTATGATTTTGTTGGTTGCTTTAGTGCTTGTGAAATTGTGAAGAAAACGTTTTTACTCTTCCTTGATCAACTCAAAAAATGCTGCTACTGTGCCAAACTTTGAAATTTTAACGTGCCGACTGTGGCCATTGCAGGCAGCAATGACCCACCATTGTAAAGACGTCGGCAGAACACTGGAGGCGTTTTGTTTGAGAAGGAAGCTTCACCATCAGTCAATAAAGATAGCTGGAAGGCTTTTACAGTAAACCCCGTAGTATTTTTCACATCTGCTACAATAATTATCCTCTTTGTTACATTCAGCATCAGTTTTCATAAATCTCTTGGAGACTGGTTCGGAACTCTTCAATCAAACATCGCCAATTATGGTGGCTGGTTCTTCATCTGGACCATGAACATTGCCCTGATTTTTTCCCTGGTCATGCTCTTTGGTCGTTTTGGTGACGTTCGTCTTGGTGGAGACGACGCAGAACCGGAGTTTTCCACCCCCGCGTGGTTTGCCATGCTGTTTAGTGCTGGCATGGGTATTGGTCTGCTTTTTTACGGTGTGGCAGAACCAATGTTCCACTACATGGCATCGCCATTTGCAAAGCCTGAAACTCCAGAGGCTGCGCGGCTTGCTATGGACCTGACTTTTTTGCACTGGGGTTTTCACCCGTGGGCGCTGTATACGGTCGTTGGACTGTGTCTGGCCTTCTTTTCTTTTAACAAGGGCTACCCGCTGACCATTCGTACCGTCCTGGTGCCGCTGATTGGTGACCGCGTGAATGGGCCTTTGGGCTATGCCGTCGACATTATGGCGACCGTCGCAACGCTTTTTGGTGTCGCTACGTCTTTGGGACTTGGTGTCCAGCAGGTGAACGCAGGGCTGCATCACGTGTTTGGCGTCCCACAGACCAACCTTGTTCAGCTTTTGCTGATTGTTGTCATTACCGGAATAGCCACAACCTCGGTCATGAAAGGGCTTGATGCCGGAATTCGTCGGCTTTCAGAGATCAATATGATTATTGCTCTCCTGCTGATGTTTTTTGTGCTCGCCGTTGGACCGACGCTGTTCATCCTGAATGGACTTATCGAAAATGTGGGCTTTTACATTCAGAAGCTTCCGCAGCTTTCCACCTGGGCTGAAACCTATGAAAATACGTCATGGCAGAATGGCTGGACTGTGTTTTACTGGGGCTGGTGGATTGCATGGTCGCCATTTGTGGGCATGTTCATTGCCCGGGTTTCAAAAGGGCGAACCATTCGCCAGTTCGTACTCGGCGTTATGCTGATTCCGTCTTTTGTGACTTTTGTCTGGATTACGGTTTTTGGAAACAGTGCGCTGTATATTGATATGTTTGGAAGCGGAGGCATTGGGCAGGCTGTGCAGGACAACATCCCTGTGTCGCTGTTCGTGCTGCTGGAAAAGTTCCCCCTTTCGGACATCACGTGTGTTCTTGGTATTTGTGTTGTTGTCACCTTTTTTGTGACGTCTTCTGATTCAGGGTCTATGGTCATTGATATTATCACTGCCGATGGCAATCCTGACCCGCCGCCGCTCCAGAGACTGTTCTGGGCTGTGTCCGAAGGTGTTGTTGCTGCTGCGCTGCTTATGGGCGGTGGACTGGTGGCTTTGCAGACTGCGGCGATTACCACTGGTTTGCCGTTCGCGATTGTCATTTTGCTCATGTGCGTGAGCCTGTACAAAGGCCTGTCAGAGTATGTTGGCCCCCAGCGTTTTCGGATTGAACAGCGTTCGCGTAAGCGGGTTCTGCTGAAAACAAAGGCCAGCCCCAAGACAATTGCCCGTTTGACCAAAAGTAAAATGGGCTAGCAGTCCTGCGCAGGAAAGACGGGCTGAAATGTTTTTCCTGTGACAAACAGAAAGGAGTGTGCATGTATACACACGCAACACATAAATATCAGCATGCCTGCATGATGCTCATGCGTCGGCATGGGGGCGAGGGTGCAATTTTTTTGGGCACGGCATTTGTGTGCCACAGCAAGGGCTACCTGCTGACCGTCAGGCACCTGTATGGTGAGAATCCAGAAGATTTGTTTGTGGTCTCTTCACGGTCCACAGATGATTTTCAGCCCATTGTTCGGGATCAGGTCACGTCCTGCCCCGTGCGGGTTGTTGCCGAGGACGCAGGAAGTGACCTGGCGCTTTTGCAGTTTGACCCTGCCGCCCATTTTGATACTCCAGATCATTTGCTTGGAAACAGTGAGCAGCTTCCGCTTGGCGCAAGTGTGCTGGGACTTGGTTTTCCTTTTGGAAACCAGCAGCTGCACAACCTTGCGACGGTTTCGTCGATTGTTGCTTCAAAAGTGACAATGCCCGGTGGCTACAATGAGATTCTCATTGATTCACGAGTTCACATGGGAGATCGGGGAGGACCGCTGGTCTCTGTTGACGATGCCCGCATCGTGGGAATCATCTGGGGGCGTTTTTGCCCCATGAGAGACGGGTCTGGAATCCGTGCCGCGTACTGCGAAGGCGCAATGGATACCAATATTTCTGCGGTTGTTCCTATTGAGTATGGTATCTCACTTATGGAGCAGTGCGGACTCGAAGTCTCATAAGACGTCTATGATTCGCCATTTGGCCCCTGCGGGATATCCTGCGGGGGCTTTTTTTTGTCGAGGAATATGGCAATGGCAAAGCTGACGCATGCGGTCAAAGCCTGAAGGGCAAAGGAATGGAACTGTTCCATTTCTGCAAAGTCCATTGGCCGTGGCGGGTAGGGATGGATAAAGCTGTGTGCGGCGTTGGCGAGAAGAATCAGGGCAAAGGCTCCAAGCACGAGACGGCGGTTGCGTGGGGCGAGTTCATGGAGGAGACAGCAGGTCCCTAGGGCGTGGAGTATGGCAGAAAGCAGGCGCCAGAGTGGGAGATGCGAAAAGACGAGCCAGATGGGGAGAGAGAGAATAAGTCCGAGGACAAGGGCGAGAGGAACAAAGAAGACCCAGCGAAGCCAATCCCGTACACAGCCGAAGCGCAGGGTGGTGCGGTTAAAGGAGTGGGCATAGAGCGAGGCAATGGGGATGCCCGCGAAGAGCAAAACAAATGCGGAGATAATGCGAATCCAGACCGCATAGTCTTTGAGGAAATAGAACCAGATGTCTGCGAGAACACAAACTGCGGAAATGGATGCCAGAAGAAGGAGTGTGTTCCTAAAAAATCCATTGCCGCGGGCAAGAGGACATTGTGGAAGGTGGCGAAGCATAGTGTCTCCTTCGCAAAGCTCAAGAGGTTTTGACGCATTTCTTCCTGAAAATATCACATGCTGCAGCTTTTTCCATAGTGCTTTTTCTGGGTGCTGGGATATTTTTGTTCGTTTTGACCGGACATTTTGTTATATTTTACTGTACGATTTTTTGAAAAAAGGAATAGCATTTTTTCCAAGAACTTAAAGGAAAAGCTCCTTCTTTTGCGTAATGCTCTGTGACGAAAAGGGACAGTGTTCACAGTGAGATGGAGATGAAGCCCGTAGCTTAGGGATGTGTGTTGTTCCACTGGACGGCTTGTGGTAGCTTGTGCCGGACTTTTGGTCGGCCGGGGAGGTGCCAGACAATGAGAAACAGAAAATTTTCAGATGCGCCAGTTGTTCTGGGGCCGTGTGCAGTTCCGAATGAATCCGTGGGGGCGCAGATTCCCCTGTATCTGTCGCGCATCTCAGCTGGTTTTCCTTCACCAGCAGACGATTATATTGAAACGGCGCTTGACCTGAACGAGTATCTGGTCGCAAATCCTGCCGCAACCTTTATGGTGCGGGTGAGTGGGGATTCTATGCTTGGCGCTGGCATTTGTGACGGTGACGTGCTGATCGTGGACCGTTCCTGTGAGGCCGTGCATGGTCGCATTGTGGTTGCTGTGCTTGATGGGGAGCTGACGGTAAAGCGTTTGCTGCACAAGGACGGAGCCTTTGTGCTCCAGCCAGAGAATTCTGCGTATTCGGAAATACGGGTGGCAGAGGAACAGGAGTTTTGTGTTTGGGGCGTGGTGCGCGGTGTTGTTCGGAGAATGCTGTGAGTGCAGATCGGTTGCCATATATCGCAATGGTCGACTGCAATAATTTTTATGTCTCGTGCGAACGGGTTTTCCAGCCTGTGCTCGAAGGGCTACCCGTTGTGGTGCTCTCCAATAACGACGGCTGTATTATTTCGCGTTCCAATGAGGCCAAGGCTCTTGGGATTCCCATGGGTGCCCCTGCCCATAAGCTCCAGCATTTTTTTGCGGCGCATGGCGTACGGGTTTTTTCGTCGAATTATGCGCTGTATGGCGATATGTCGGCACGGGTTCAGGACATTCTGTCTCGTTTTTCTCCCCGTCTGGAAGCGTACTCTATTGATGAGTGCTTTTTGGATATTGGCGAGCTGAGCCTCGAGCGGGCACATGCCCTTGCGCAGGAGATGCGAAAAACCGTGGGGCAGTGGACTGGAATCCCCGTCTGCGTCGGCATTGCCAGAACCAAAACTCTGGCCAAGATTGCCAACCGGGTTGCCAAAAAGACACCAGAGAAAAACGGCGTATGTGTTTTGGAGAGTCCGGCAGAAATAACGACGACGCTCCAGAGTATCGATATTGGCGATGTCTGGGGCATTGGGCGGCGCAGTGCGGATAAGTTGCGGGCGCGTTCGGTTCGGACGGCGTATGACCTCACCCGTCGTACACAGGACTGGGTCAGAGACATGCTGACCGTCTGTGGACTGCGGACTATGCTGGAACTTCGGGGGATTCCGTGTATTGAGCTGGAGCAGGTGGCTCCGCCTGCACAAAGTGTGAGCTGTTCCCGGTCGTTTGGGCAGCGGGTTACATCCCTGGAGGCACTGGAAGAAGCGATAACAAGCTATGTGCAGCGGGCAGGGGAGAAGCTGCGGCGAAAGGGGCTGGTCGCCCAAGTGGTTCAGCTTGTTATTCAGACAAACCGTTTTGCAGACGACCCTCAGTATTTTGGAAAAGGGCAGGCTGCGCTTCCCACGCCAAGCGCGTTTACCCCCGATATTTTGACTGCGGCCTTGCAGATCTTGCGCAAAATCTATCGCCCCGGATTTCTGTATCAAAAAGCCGGAGTTGTTCTTTTGGAACTCTGTCCCGAAAATCAGCGACAATGCACGTTTTCAGATTTTTTGCATAACGATGAGCGCAAAGAACAAAAACGGCTTATGCAGGCTATGGATGCGGCTAATCAGCGCTTTGGACGTGGAAGCCTTCAGTTCGCCAGCGCAGGGCTTGGCGCCAAGGACTGGCATATGCGCCAGCAGCAGCTTTCAAAGAAGTTTACGACATCATGGGCAGAGCTGCCCACGGCTAAATGATTTTTTTGGTGAAGAGGCGACGCAGGGCCGCTCCGGTAAGCGAGACAAGACTGAGCAGAAAAAAGAGCCAGCCAAGCGGAATGAATCCAAATGATTCGTGAAGTATTCCATTGTCATCTATGTACGATCCAGACAGTCTGTAGCTAAAAAGACAGACACACGCAGCAAGCAGTAAAAGTACTGATGCCCGTTTCGAAAAGAGTTTCTTAAGCACATGTCCTCCCACGACAGTGTTTCCGGTTCCTCCTCTACAAAAAGTCAGTGAGTTCGACAAGCCCTTGCAGCAAGGGAAAAAAATCGCCAAATTGTCACTTGACAGATCGCGCTTCTTGGTTATTTTGCCAAATACGCAAGGAGCACATATGACTCATACACAGAAAAATATCGAAGACCGCGCAAAAATATTTAAAGCTCTCGGGCATCCTACCCGTTTGCGTTTTGTGGATGCACTGAGCGAAGGCGAATTGTGCGTGTGCGAGCTACAGCCGCTTGTTGGCTCAGATATGTCAACGGTTTCCAAGCATCTTTCCGTACTCAAGGAAGCCGGAATTGTCGCTGATGAAAAACGTGGTAATTGCGTGTATTACTCGCTGCGCATTTCATGTCTGACTGATTTTATGGAATGCCTGAATGCAACGGTTTTGAATTCCCCGGCAGTGGCGTGTACACTGTCCAGTGGGGAATGCGCACGGTAAAAGTCAGGAGTGATGCTTTGCTCACTCCTTTTTATAGATATTCTATTTGGCGGTTTTGCCAAATAGCCAAACTTTGAAGGTGCAGAGCTTCTGCTGAACTGCACTGGAATGGATACATGGAGGAAACATGGCAACGCAAACACGGCGACTGTCGTTTTTGGATAGATATCTCACTCTGTGGATATTTCTGGCAATGCTGGTGGGCGTACTTACGGGGTATACATGGCCGCAGGTACAGGACCTGATACATGCCTCACAGGTTGGGGCCACGAATATTCCCATTGCCGTCGGGCTGATCCTGATGATGTATCCACCGCTTGCCAAGGTAAAGTATGAGCGGCTTGGACAGGTCTTCCGCAATGGGCGTATTCTTGCTCTGTCACTTGTGCAGAACTGGGTGATTGGCCCTGTGTTTATGTTTGTCCTCGCGGTGACCTTTCTGTCTGGATACCATGAGTACATGATTGGTCTCATCTTGATTGGGCTGGCTCGCTGTATTGCGATGGTCATTGTATGGAATGATCTTGCAGACGGTGACCGGGAATACTGCGCAGGGCTGGTGGCGTTTAACTCGATTTTTCAGGTCCTCTTTTTCTCTCTGTTTGCCTGGATATTTATCACCAAGCTTCCGGCGATGCTCGGTCTCTCTGGCGCCGTTGTAGACATTTCAATGGGGCAGATCGCAGAAAGCGTTTTTATTTACCTTGGGATTCCTTTTCTTGCGGGCTTCCTGTCTCGAGTCATTGGCCTTCGGCTCAAAGGGGAAGCATGGTACGAGAATGTCTTTTTGCCAAAGATTGCCCCTCTGACGCTGGTGTTCCTGCTGTTTACGATTCTCGTCATGTTTTCGCTCAAGGGCGAGTATATTGTACAGCTTCCGTTTGACGTCCTGCGCATTGCTGTGCCCCTGTGCATCTATTTTGTTGTGATGTTTTTGGTGTCGTTCTTCTTGTCCAAGAAGGCTGGGGCGGGGTACTCCAAGTCCGCAACCCTGAGTTTTACTGCGGCATCAAATAATTTTGAACTGGCGATTGCGGTCGCGATTGCCGTGTTTGGCATCAACTCTGGTGTAGCTTTTGCCGCGGTGATTGGGCCGCTGGTTGAGGTGCCAGTTTTGATTGGTTTGGTTAATGTGGCCCTGTGGTTGCGCAGACGATACTTTCATGACTCTGACGCCGAGGGAACCCGTTCTGTGAGCTGCTGCGAAAAAGGATAACGCTGGCTATGTCGAATGAAAAACTGAAAGTTCTGTTTTTGTGTACGGGGAATTCATGCCGAAGCCAGATGGCAGAAGGGTGGACCCGTGCCTTGAAAGGCAATGAGATTGACGTGTGGTCAGCAGGTATTGAAAAGCATGGACTTAACGGCACGGCTGTTCAGGTTATGGCTGAGTCCGGGGTTGATATCTCTGGGCATGAGTCAAAGCTTGTGAGTGAGCTGCCAAAGGTGCTGTTTGATGTCGTTGTGACGGTGTGCGGACATGCAAATGAAAATTGTCCATATTTCCCTGGTGCAGTGAAGCGGATACACGCTGGTTTTGATGACCCGCCCAGGCTGGCACAGGATGCTAAAACAGAAGAAGAGGCATTAGAGGCATACCGAAGAGTGCGTGATGAAATTCGCGCGTTCGTCGAAAAGATGCCAAAGAATTTGTAGCCACGGTGACGCGAAAAGATAAAGCGCAAGTTTCCTTTTGGAACCTTGCGCTTTTTTTGTGCACAAAAAAGGGCTACGCGCAGTGCGTAGCCCATGTCAGCGGCTCATGTTTTTGACGACGTGTTGTTTTAGAGAAAAGCTAGTTTCGAGCGGAAGCTTTTTCTCTGGAGACGCGCATCATGACTTCTGTAACAAACTGAGAGGTGTTTCGGGTTGTCCAGTAGTCTGTCACGTAGCGTTCATAAGAACTGTCGTGGAGAATGTAGTTGTTCTCCTGTGCCCAGTGCATGATTTTTTTGTACGTCTTCTCAATGTCGTCATGCGAACCAATATGATAGCAGGTTGCCATCATATGCCCTCCAAAGCTGGCCTGATTATCCAGAGCCAAGGGCTTGAGGGTCTTTTGCAGAATTCGTATCGGCTGTTCGGATTTCTCCAGACGTTTTTTGTATGAGGAGAAATTCAGAATGACCGGCCCTGTGATTTCGTTGTCCAGATCTTCAACATGCTTGGTAAAGTCAATGTTGATGATCGCAGCCATCAAGTCGCTTTCAAAGGTCTGGTTCTGGAAAAGATATTTACTCGGCTGCACGTATTTGATGGAAACTTCCTGAATGTTGTTTTCCATAACCATCTCAGCCTCAACGACCAGTTCATACCAGTCTTTGACGGAGTGGTGCTTGCGCCGAATCTTTTCCTGTTCCTGCTCCAGCTCTTCAATTTTTTTGAGGAATGAGTGCTGGATTGTCTTGTAGATGTTCGCGGTGTTGCCTTCGATGAACTTACGCATTTCATCGAGGGTAAAGCCCATCTGCTTGTAATACTTGATGACAGGTACAGCTAACAGGGACTCGTATGTGTAGTACCGGTACTGATTGTAGTCGTGCCGGTGAGAAGGAATAAGGTTTATTTCGTCGTAATAACGAAGCGCCTTTTTTGAAATGTTACAGATTTTACTCATGTCACCTATGAAATACCGTCCCTTATACTTCATAGAACGTCTCTCCTTCGTTGCTCCTTGGGGTATCCTACTCCCAAAGAAGTTTTTCTAAAAAGCTTTGTCGTTCCCCGTTTTTCTGTGCACCTCAGTAAGTTTCAGGCTGTAGCAGCTTGTACAATTTTTGTCTTGTAAAAAAGGCATCAAAAAATGAGCCATTATCCAGACACAGAACACCAGGAACAACGTCCTGTATAAAAAAGGGTGGAACCTTTCCGTGTTGGAAGGCTCCACCCAAAAAAGCGCTAGTCGGCGATGTATGTATTGATCGTGGCGGCGCCTTCTTCGTGTGCATGGAAGTACACGCGAAGTTCGTTGTTTTCATCGAGGTCGAAGCGGGATTCTTCGAGCAGGCCGTTTGCTTCTGCGGTCATCAGGGCATTCAGGATAGAATCCTTTTTGAAAGCTCTAAAGCTGCCGTACTCGGCGCGAAGAACTTCCATGATGTCCTGTACACAAGCTTCTTCAACTTTAGTGAAATGCTTCAGAATGGCGTAGTTCAGCGGTTTCATGCTAGGCATCCTTCTTTTTAAAGAGGTCAAGGGGATTCATAGCGATGGTGAAGATACCAACGACCATGACGAGTGCCGCAGCCCATGCGATGGGAGGCATGTTCCAGCCTTCCTGACCAAAGATCACACCAATGATGATCCAGCAGCAGAAGGGACCCCAGAAAGAGAAGGTGCCGTTGCAGGACATACCCAGTGCAGCACCGCACATGCCGTTACCCTTGTACCAGAACATAAAGGTAAGGTATGCGCTGAGGCCAGCCAGAACGAACCAGATCATGGCGTCGCCGTCACCAAAGGCTGTGCCGACCATTTCGACCGGGCTGAGGCCAGAGATGAGAGCAAAGACAGGCACCAGAATGAGCAGGTTGGAGAAACCTGCGGTGACCTGACGGATTGTGATGCCAATCTCGGGATCGATCATGGAAGTACCGTAACCACAAATGCAGCCTTCGATACCCCAGCAAAGAGCAGCAATGAAGCCGAAGAACAGACCAACCATGAGGTTAGCCGGTACGTCGTCGCCAAGACCGGTGCTGCCGATCATGAAGCTGGCGAGGAAGCAGATGCCAATACCGAGCATCATGCGAGCGTTCAGGTGCTGCTTGAAAAGGAAGTGGCCGATGATAGCGCCGATAGCAGGGCAAAGAGCTGCGATCGGAACAACCAGGGAGCCTGCCATCTGGAGGCCAACAACGTAAGCGGTACTAGCCAGAGGACCGCCGATAATTGCTGCAACAACCATCACGATACCGGGCTTGGTCTTGATGGTACGAATAAAGTCAGAAAAGCGACCACGAATGGTTGCAAAGCTTGTAGCCCACAGAGCACTACAAGTATCGGTGCATGCTGCACCAAGAGCACCGAGCAGGTACATAACAGCGAAAGCAGACAGCCCAGAGTTTTCGCCGTACCAGTTAGCCCATACACCCTTGGACATGCCAAGAGTCATGAATGCGGTGTAAAAGCCATACAGCAGACCAGACAGGAGTGCTGTAAGAATGCCCTTCGTTTTAAAGTCAGCGGCCAGTTTTTTCTTCGCGGCAATTGCTGCCGGATTAAGAGCGCCTACTGCTTGCCCCATGTTTATCTCCTTTTGAATGTCGTTTCCTCAGAGTCCATCCTCTCTAAACACAAGCTCACGCTCCATCAGCGTGGGCGGAGTACTCCTATGATTGTGCTAATGCTTCCCGTAGGGGGAAGGTCAACAGAATATTGTGTATTCGGTAAAAAGAATGGCTTTTGGATGTCGGCATCATTGGAAATCTGGGTCTTTTTGACCCGTTTCATAACCTGAACCCTGTGGGAAGGCTGTGAAAAAAGTACAATAATTTAAGGGAACTATGAAGCTTGTGAATCAAAATCGTAAAGGTTCCACTCGAGGGTATTCCTTAACTCGGATATTTTTTCTTGGCTAGTAAAAAGGTATGAGTATATACGGCTGTATTTGTTTACGAAAATAAAATCAAAGGGTTACATAATTTGATTGATTAAACAGTCAAATAACTCGATAGGCGAACCGAATCTTTGCCAGAGCATCCCTCCGGAAGTGGAAGGGTAGGGTTTTGTGATTATTTACGCGAGTTCAAAAAAGCTTGCGTGCCATTTCCCTGTAAGCTTCCCCCTAGCGTGTATTTTCTCCTGCCCCTGTAAAAGGATCAAACCGTAGTTCTTAGAAGGACAACTATGGGGTAAACGTAGACCTTTTTTATCATAACTATCTGAAAATTAAGATTATATTGGATAAATTGTGGAGAAATCCAGAAACTGCATTGACTTTCCCCTAAGGGGGAAGGGGTAGAGTAAATTTCGGTGCAGGCAGGTCTTCCTTATAAGGTCCGTTCTGCACCAGGAGGCGATGCTTTTTTTAGTAATCTATTGAGGACTGATTGAACCGCGTAGTTGAGGAGACTGCATGAGGTATTACGGCGAAGAGGCCCTCGGCCTTATCGAAACTCTTGGAATGGTTCCGGCTATTGGTGGCACGGATAGCATGCTCAAAGCTGCAAACGTGCAACTGACATCGTACGAAAACATCGGCTCAACCCTGGTTGCCGTCATGGTGAAAGGTGATGTGGCCGCTGTGAAGGCTGCGGTGGAAGCTGGTGCTGCTGCCGCTTCCGAACTTGGCAAGCTGACAGCCCAAAACGTTATGCCCCGGCCCATTCGCGGCGTTGGAGACATTGTCTCAGTTCACGCAGTGGACGACGAAGCTGGCAAGGCACAGGCTGCACCTGACCGCCGAGCTATCGGCCTTATTGAAACCTTTGGCATTGTATTTGTTCTGGAAGCTGCGGACGCCATGATGAAAGCTGCTGATGTTGAACTCATCGGCTATGAAAACGTCGCCTCGGGATACATTTCCGTACTGGTACAGGGTGATGTTTCGGCTTGTCAGTCCGCAGTAGAAGCTGGCGTCAGGGCCGTAGAGAATATGGACGCTGAAGTTTACAGCTCCTTGGTTATTCCTACTCCCCACCCAGACCTGGCCAAGATCACAGAGCGGTACGCCCTGGAAAATCTGCTCCCATAGCCGCGCCTTGTGTGCACTTGGGACATTAAGGAGAGGGAAAAAGGGTAAATGATGATAGTTGATAACGATTTACTCTCCATTCAGCAGGCACGAATCCTGGCGGAGAACGCATTTCAGGCCCAGAAAAAGCTGGCGACATTTCCTCAGGAGAAGCTGGACGAGATCGTCAAAGGCGTAGCCGAGGCAGTTGCTGAGCATCTGCAGGGACTTGCCGTCCTTTCTCATGATGAAACTGATTATGGGAGATGGGAAGACAAGTACGTCAAGAATCAGTTTGTGTGCTCCAATACCCGCAGACACCTCTGGGGTATGCGCTGTGTCGGCGTCATTGCCGAAGACAGCAAGAAGCAGATCACGGACATTGGTGTGCCTATGGGTGTCATTGCTGCGCTTTGCCCAGTGACCAGCCCTGTGTCCACCACGATTCACAATACGCTGATTGCGATTAAATCTGGCAACGCCATCATCTTTTCTCCCCATCCGCGCGCAGAAAAAAGTATGAGCAAGGTCCTCGACATTATGATCGAGGCCGCAACCGAAAAAGGTCTGCCAGAAGGCTGTCTGGCATATCTGAAGCCCATTTCCAAAAGTGGTGCCCGCGAGCTTATGAACCACCAGAATACATCGCTCATTTTGATGTCTGGTGTTCCCGGCATGCTGCCAGAAGCCAAGGCTTCCGGAAAGCCTGTCATCTATGGCGGCACAGGAAATGGTCCTGCGTTCATCGAACGTACGGCAGACATTGATCAGGCTGTAAAGGATATTATAGCGAGCAAGACCTTTGATTATGGTGTTGCACCCTCCGCAGAGCAGTCTGTGGTGGTAGATGCATGCATTTCGCCAGAAGTGAAGCGGGCCTTCCAGAAGCATGGAGCATACTTCATGTCCGAAGAAGACTCCCTGCGTTTGGCAGAGATGTTCTTTACTCCCGACGGTCGCCGTCGTGCCGGAATGGTTGGTGTGAGCGCAGAGCGCCTTGCACGCCGTGCCGGTATTCGCGTTCCCGTAGGCGTAAAGCTTTTGGTTGCAGATCGCAGATATGTTTCTGAGTCTGATCCGTATTCTCGCGAACTTCTTGCACCTGTCCTTGCTTATTACGAAGAGGATGACTGGATGCACGCCTGTGAAAAGTGCATCGAGCTTCTCCTGCATGAGAGAAATGCACATACTCTGGTGATCCACTCCAGAGATGAAGACGTAATCCGCCAGTTTGCCCTCAAGAAACCTGTGGGCAGGCTGCTGGTCAATACCCCGGCCACCTTTGGCGGCATGGGGGCCACCACGAATCTTTTCCCATCCATGACGCTTGGAAGTGGTTCTGCCGGTAGCGGCATTACCGCAGACAACGTTTCTCCAATGAACCTTATCTACACCAGAAAGGTTGGCTACGGAGTCCGGACAATGGAGACTCTTGGTGGTGCAAATACGATTGAAAAACCCTGCCCCGAAAGCTGTTTTGGTGCGGAAAGCAGTCACCCCCTTAGCGCAGAAACATTGCAGCAGATTTTGACAGAGGCGATCGAAGTCATCAACGCCGCATCTGCCAAGAAGTAGTGATTGCCATTACTTGTTACATGGAGGAAGCAGAATGGATCTGAACGTTTTTTCCGAAAAGCTCGCTGAAGCGACCAAGAATCTGACCGCTTCGGAAAGAGATTCCCTGAAGAAAATTTTTGAGGGTGTCTCTGCCGAGATTCTCAAAGATAACCCGATTAGCAACCTTGGCGCACCTGCACCGCTGGGAACCACCATTCCTGATGGTCCGACAGAGAGACACGTCAAGCTGAAAGCAAACTTCCTGAAGCATGTGCCGAGCATCACTACTCACCGTGCACGCGCTATCACCAAGATCGCTAAGGAAAATCCTGGCATGCCCAAGATTCTCCTGCGCGCAAAGAGCTTCCGCTACTGCTGCGAGACCGCTCCCTTGGTCATTCAGGACAACGAACTGATCGTTGGTGCTCCTAACGGCGCTCCGCGTGCTGGTGCATTCTCTCCGGATATTGCATGGCGTTGGATGGAAGACGAGATTGACACCATCTCCACCCGTGCTCAGGACCCATTCTACATTTCTGACGAAGACAAGCGCGTCATGCGCGAAGAGCTGTTCCCTTACTGGAAGGACAAGTCTGTCGATGAGTACTGCGAAAGCCAGTACCGCGAAGCAGGCCTGTGGGAACTGTCTGGCGAATCATTCGTTTCTGACTGCTCTTACCACGCTGTAAACGGTGGTGGTGACTCCAACCCCGGTTACGACGTCATCCTGATGAAGAAGGGCATGATCGACATCCAGAACGAAGCCAAGGCTCACCTTGACGATCTGGACTACGGCAACCCTGAAGATCTGGACAAGATTTACTTCTACGAGTCCATCATCGACACCACCGAAGGTGTGATGATCTACGCAAAGCGCATTTCCCAGTACGCAGCAGACCTCGCTGCCAAGGAAAGCGATCCTCGCCGCAAGGCTGAGCTGCTGAAAATCTCCGAAGTGAACGCACGCGTGCCTGCTCACCGTCCGAGCACTTTCTGGGAAGCAATTCAGGCTGTGTGGACCATCGAGTCTCTCCTCGTTGTCGAAGAGAACCAGACTGGTATGTCCATCGGTCGAGTTGACCAGTACATGTACGAGTTCTTCAAGGCTGACCTCGAAGCTGGCCGCATGAACGAGTACGAGGCATTTGACCTCGCTGGTTGTATGCTCATCAAGATGTCTGAAATGATGTGGATCACCAGCGAAGGCGGCTCCAAGTTCTTTGCTGGCTACCAGCCTTTCGTCAACATGTGCGTTGGTGGTGTGACCCGTGACGGTCGCGACGCAACCAACGACCTGACGTACCTGCTGATGGACGCTGTCCGTCACGTCCGCATCTACCAGCCTTCTCTGGCTACCCGTGTGCACAACAAGTCTCCTCTGAAGTACCTGAAGAAGATTGTTGACGTCATCCGTTCTGGCATGGGCTTCCCGGCCATTCACTTTGACGACACACACATCAAGATGATGCTCGCCAAGGGTGTCAGCATGGAAGACGCTCGCGACTACTGCCTGATGGGTTGCGTTGAGCCTCAGAAAGCTGGCCGTCTGTATCAGTGGACCTCCACTGCATACACCCAGTGGCCTATCTGCATCGAACTGGCCATGAACCACGGTGTACCGCTGTGGTACGGCAAGAAAGTTTGCCCGGATTCCGGCGAACTGTCTTCCTTCGATACCTACGAGAAGTTCGAAGCAGCCGTTAAGGACCAGATCAAATACATCACCAAGTGGACTGCTGTTGCTACGGTTATCTCCCAGCGCGTACACCGCGACCTGGCACCGAAGCCGCTCATGTCCCTCATGTACGAAGGTTGCATGGAGTCCGGTAAGGACGTTGCCGCTGGCGGCGCCATGTACAACTTCGGTCCCGGTGCAATCTGGAGTGGCCTGGCAACGTACGTTGACTCCATGGCTTCCATCAAGCGCCTCGTTTTTGACGAGAAGAAGTACACCCTGGAAGAGCTGAACACTGCTCTGAAGGCAAACTTCGAGGGATACCCGCAGGTGAAGGCTGATTGTCTCGCAGCACCGAAGTTCGGTAACGACGACGATTACGCTGACCTTATTGCTTCCGATCTCGTTCAGTTCACTGAAGACGAGCACCGCAAGTACAAGACCCTGTACTCCGTCCTGAGCCATGGCACTCTGTCCATCTCCAACAACACTCCGTTCGGTCAGCTCCTCGGTGCTTCCGCTAACGGTCGTGATGCATGGATGCCTCTCTCCGACGGTATCAGCCCCACTCAGGGCGCTGACTTCAAGGGCCCCACTGCGATCATCAAGTCTGTGTCCAAGATGTCTAACGACAACATGAACATCGGCATGGTGCACAACTTCAAAATCATGGCTGGTCTTCTGGATACTCCGGAAGGTGAAAACGGCATCATCACCCTTATCCGTACTGCGTGCATGCTCGGTAACGGTGAAATGCAGTTCAACTACCTTGATGACAAGACTCTGCTGGACGCTCAGGTCAATCCTGAGAAGTACCGCGACCTCGTTGTCCGCGTAGCTGGCTACAGTGCGTTCTTCGTAGAACTCTGCAAGGACGTACAGGACGAGATCATCAGCAGAACCATGCTGCATGAATTCTAATTGATTTGAAATGAAAGCCCTTCGGGATTTGAACCTCTAACGCAGCTGAGAATGATAATGATTGAGAGAAAAGCACGGATTTTCAACATACAAAAGTACAACATGTATGATGGACCTGGTGTACGGACTCTGGTGTTCTTTAAAGGATGCCCTCTTCGCTGCCAGTGGTGTTCGAATCCCGAAGGGCAATTGCGGACTCCGCAGCTGCTCTTCAAGAAAGACAGTTGTGTGAACTGCGGTGCATGCGTTGAAGTATGCCCGCAGGGCATCCACACCTTGGATGCAGCCGGTAAGCACCAGATCAACCGCAAGCTGGAATGCATTGGCTGCCGCAAGTGTGAAGACGCCTGTAATCAGGATGCAATCGCGATTATGGGTGAAGAAAAACCTATTTCCGAGCTGATTGAAGTCATCGAAGAAGATCGTCCGTTCTACGACGTCTCTGGTGGTGGCATCACACTCGGTGGCGGTGAGGTGCTCATGCAGCCCGAGGCTGCCTGCTGTGTGCTTCAGGCCTGCAAGCAGCGTGGCATCAATACCGCAATTGAAACCTGTGGTTATGCACGCCCCGAAGCCGTGGCAAAGGTTGCCGATTTCGTTGACCTTTTCCTCTATGACGTCAAGACCATGAATTCTGATCGTCATTACGAGCTGACCGGCGTTCGCAATGAAACCATTTTGCAGAATCTCAAATGGCTGCTGGAAAATCGCTACAACGTGAAGATCCGCATGCCTCTCCTCAAGAAAGTCAATGACAGTGAGGCTGAGATTGACGCGCTTATTCAGTTCCTGATGCCTTATCAGGACATGAAGAATTTCAAAGGCATCGATTTGCTGCCGTACCACAAGATGGGCGTCAACAAATACAACCAGCTTGACTGGGAGTACCCGGTCGAGGGTGATCCGGCCCTGACAGATGAAGACTTGGGTCGCATTGAGAATTGTATCAAGCGATACGATTTCCCCGTGAGCGTGGTTCGCCACTAACACAGGCTTTGGCACCTGTCTTCTGCAACCAAGGAGAAGCACACCATGTCTGCGCTTGGACTTATTGAAACGAAGGGTCTGATTGGAGCCATTGAGGGCGCTGATGCGATGCTCAAGGCTGCCGACGTGCACCTTTTGGAAAAACATTTTGTTGGTGGTGGCCTTGTGACCATCACCATCGCGGGCGAGGTTTCTGCTGTTCGTGCATCTATTGATGCCGCAGTTGCAACCATCGGCCGTCTTCCGGGAGCACTGCTGCGCTCACAGCATGTGATTGCCCGGCCGGATGTTGAGCTTGCGAACATGCTGAGTTTTGAAACTGCTCAAGAGAGAGCTGAGCAGGCCAAAAAACAGGCCGCAGAAGCTGCTGTAGCAGCATGCGCCGAGCCTGTTCTGGCTCCGGAAGAACCAAAAGCTGAGGAAGTTGCAGAATCTGCACCTGCCAAGGAAGAGGTTCTTGAGGAAAAGCCGGAACAGGAATCCGTTACGGATGAGGCAGAAAAAACTCAGGATGTGGTCGAAGAGGTTCAGACAAAGCCCGCTGCAAAGGCTCCTAAAGCTGAGATCGTCAAAAAAGACGTGAAGGCTGAAGAAGTGCAGCGTCCGAATATTTCTGAATTGAGAAAAATGAAAGTGAGCAAGGTGAGACAGATTGCTCGTGGTCTGGCAGGTCTTTCCCTGACCCGAGAAGAGATTAAGTCCACCAACAAGAAAGATCTGATTGAAGCTATTACTAAATTCTATAGGAATATAGAGGAGTAGTCCTATGGTAGACAAGGATTTATTGTCCATTCAGGAAGCCCGCACACTGGTTCGTGCAGCTCGTGTGGCTCAGGAAAAGTTTGCAGAGCTGGATCAGGCTCGCGTTGACGCTGTTGTCGAAGCTGTTGCAAAGGCAACCGCAGCACACGCTGAAGAGCTGGGTCAGCTTGCACATGAGGAAACCGGTTACGGTAAGACTCAGGACAAGAAGGTCAAAAACCTTCTCGCCAGTGAGCGTGTCGCAGAAGTTATCCGCGACATGAAGACCATCGGCATCCTGAACGACGACAAAGAACAGAAGATCGTTGAAGTTGCTGTTCCCGTTGGTGTTATCGCCGGTATCGTGCCTTCCACCAACCCGACTTCCACGACTATCTATAAGACTTTGATTTCTCTGAAGTCCGGTAATGCTGTTGTTTTCACTCCTCATCCGAGCGCAAAGAAATGCATTGGCCGCACCGTTGAAATCATCCGCGGCGCTCTGAAGTCCTGCGGCGTGTGCGAAGACCTCATCAGCGTTATGAGCGTTCCCACCATCGGTGGTAGCGGCGAGCTGATGAAGATTGCTGACCTTATCCTTGCTACCGGTGGCCCGGGCATGGTTAAGGCTGCTTACAGCTCCGGTACACCTGCTCTGGGTGTTGGTGCTGGTAACGTCCCCGCTTTTGTTGAAAGAAGCGCAGACGTGAAAGAAGCAGTTGCACGCATCTTCGAAAGTAAGACCTTTGACAACGGCACCATCTGCGCATCCGAGCAGTCCATCGTGACTGAGACCGTGATCGAAGCTCAGGTGAGAGCAGAAGTTGTTGCACAGGGCGGTTACTTCCTCGAGGGCGACGACCTTGCAAAGGTCAAAGCTATCATGGAGCGCGCTAACGGTTCTATGAACCCCGCAATTGTTGGCCGTGATGCAAAATACATCGCAAGCCTGGCTGGTATTTCTGTTCCTGCTAACACCCGTCTTCTCGTTTCCGACGAAAAGGGTGTAGGTAAGAAATTCCCCTTCTCCAAAGAGAAGCTCACCGGCCTGCTCGGTTTCTACGTTGTTGAAGACTGGAAAGAAGCTTGCGAGCTTTGCCACGCTCTTCTCAAGAACTGCGGCATCGGTCACTCCCTGGCAATTCACTCCAAGAACGAAGACGTTATCCGTCAGTTCGGCCTGAAGAAGCCTGTTTCTCGTATTCTCGTCAACACTCCGTCCACTCAGGGCGCTGTTGGCATCACCACCTCCCTGTTCCCGTCCTTCACTCTGGGCTGTGGCACTGTGGGTGGTAGCGCTACTTCCGACAACGTTACTCCGCTGAACCTGATGAACGTTCGCCGTGTTGCCTATGATCTGGGTAACACTCCTGTTGCCTCTGCACCCAGCTCCTGCGCTTCCAGCGCTTCCGAGTCCTGCGGTCAGGGCGCAAACCTCGATGTCAATGCAATCACTGCAATGATCCTCGAGCAGCTGAAAAAAATGGCCTAATCTCGCTGAGAGATTTTTTAAACTCTGCACTTTAGAAACAAATTTAATCAGATAAGGAGAACACACCATGTTGAGCTCTAACGCACTCGGAATGATCGAAACCAAGGGACTCGTAGGCGCTGTCGAAGCAGCTGACGCAATGGTCAAAGCTGCTAACGTCACCCTGATCGGCAAGACCAAAGTTGGCGGCGGCCTCGTGACCGTTATGGTTCGTGGCGACGTGGGTGCTGTCAAGGCAGCTACCGACGCAGGCGCAGCAGCAGCTCAGACTGTTGGCGAGCTCGTTTCCGTTCACGTTATCCCCCGTCCTCACGGCGAAGTTGAGACCATCCTTCCCAAGGCCGGTGAATAATATTCCTGCACCAGGTGAGCACACTACAGTTATGTAGTGCTTTTTACCCGGTTACGGTGGAGGAGGGCAGATGTCCTTCTCCACCACCTTTCAAAAAAAGCTGCCAGAGTTTCTGGCAGAAAGAGCAGGGCCTCACTGTTTTGCACCTGTGAAGCAAGCAACAAACGTGAGACCCGAATTAACACGACAGCACCGTGTTCATCAGCATGATGCTCAAAATGTCGGTACATCTCTGTGAGCGGAGCGAGCATGAACGAGAACGCAATTAGAGAAATCCTGAACGGGGTTATTAAGAATGTCATGGGAGAAATGCACTGCGATACCGCAGCTCCCGCATCCCCGTCCTGCGCTACGGAGACTGGACCTATTCCAGTCGAAATTTCTGCACGTCACGTGCACCTGAGTGAAGCTGATGCCATTGAGCTTTTTGGTCATCCCCTGACCGCTGTTCGTGAACTTTCCCAGCCCGGACAGTTCCTTGCAGAAGAGCGTGTCAGACTCATCGGTCCCAAGGGCGTCATGAACAACGTTGCTGTTCTTGGCCCCTCTCGCAGCACCTCCCAGGTTGAGGTGTCCAAGACTGATGCCCGTTCTCTCGGCATCAAAGACGCTCCCGTGCGCCAGTCCGGCGACCTCAAGGGTTCCGCTGGTGTCATCCTGGCTTCCCAGAATGGCATCATTGGTCTCGAAGAGGGCCTGATTGTGGCTTCCCGTCACATTCACATGGGTCCTGCAGACGCTGCACGCCTTGGTCTGCACGACAAAGACGTTGTGTGTGTCAAAATTAATGGCGACCGTCCGGTCATCCTCGAAGATGTCCTGGTTCGCGTTGGCGACAATTTCAAACTGGCTATGCACATTGATGCTGACGAAGGCAACAGCTGTGGCTGGAGCCCGAAAGTCACTGGCACAATTGTGAGAAAGTAGGGTGCCGCATATGGATTTCACTGCCATAGATCAGCAGATAACCGCTTTGGAGCAGTGTTTGGAAACCACCGTTGAGGTGGACCCAAACGAAGAGCTTCTTGTTGGTGTGGACCTTGGTACCGCCTACATTGTAGTCGTGGTGCTGAATGGGAAGAAAGAGCCCGTGGCCTGCGCAATGGAGTTTGCTCAGGTGGTTAAAGACGGTCTGGTGGTGGATTACATTGGCGCCACCAGAATTGTTCGCAAACTGGTTCAGGAGTTGGAGGAGCGTCTCGGACGTCCTCTGACTCATGCTGCCATTGCGGTTCCTCCCGGAACCTCTGAGAACGACTGTAAGACCCATCGGTATGTGGTTGAAGCCGCAGAATTGGAAGTCACCAATATTCTGGATGAACCGACTGCCGCAAATGCTGTTCTGGGGCTTCAGAATGGTGTCATCGTCGACATCGGCGGTGGCACTACGGGTCTTTCTGTTCTCGAAGATGGAAAGGTCACGTATGTGGCTGACGAAGCAACTGGTGGCACGCATCTGACTCTGGTTATTTCTGGCAATTATCGGGTGAGCTTTGAAGAGGCCGAAGACCTCAAAAAAGCCAAGGACCGTCAGAAGGAAATTCTGCCTGTTGTCCGCCCGGTTGTTCAGAAGATGGGCACGATTGTCAAAGATCACATTGAAGGCCGTGACGTTTCCGCCGTCTATCTCGTCGGTGGTACCTGCTGCCTCAAGGATATTGAGAAAGTAATGGAAAAAGAGATTGGCGTGCCTGTCTACAAGCCCGCAAATCCTTTCCTCGTTACGCCTCTTGGCATTGCCCTTAACTGCAGCGCGTAGGAGAGAATTCATGGACGTGGATGCACTTATTCGCTCCATTGCCGAAGAGGTGATGAAGCAGCTTCAGCAACAGCAGGTACAGAAGCCATGTGTCATGGTCCTCGCCAATCGCGAGCTGTCCCTGGTGAGCAAGGTGGAATCCTGCCTTGAAGAAGCTGCTGATTTGTACTTCCTCGGTGAGGACATGGGAGATCGGACTCCCTGTCGGTATATTCTTCCTTCCCTGTGCCCTGGCGGTATGGCCGACCTCGCTCGCGGAAGCGCTTCTACCAAGACTCTTGCTGAAGTGCTGCGTGTTCTCCTTCTGGGGAAAGAGGTTGAGGTGCTCGAATTTGAGTACCGCAAGTATGGCGAAACCGCTCCGGGACCGCTCCTGAGCATGTATGAGTCCTATGAGAAAACACTCGCAGGCTTTGGGCTGAAAGAATTCAGCTTCAAGCGTCCAGACACCACGCGTGTCCGCGAGTCTCTGGTGACTGAAAAAATCGTGGAACAGGCTGCAGACTCTGGAGCATCCACGTTGGCCGTACCCACTGATGCTCTCATTACACCTCTTGCAGCAGAAGCTGCAAAGAATCTGAGTGTGAACATCCTGAAACAGCTGTAGGTGTGCATATGATTATCGCCAAGGTTATCGGCAACGTTTGGGCCACGCGCAAGGAAGACACCCTCAACGGGTTGAAGTTGATGGTTGTTCAGCGTGTGGACCTTGCAGATAAGGCCGCTCATGAAAGCTTTATCGCAGTGGATTGTGTAGGTGCTGGCATTGGCGAGCAGGTTCTGGTGACAACCGGAAGCTCTGCCAGACAGGCCCTGCGCAACGAACAGAGTCCTGTTGATGCTGCCATCGTCGGTATTATCGACGAGCTGACGGCGTCTTAAGGAGTAAGACGTGGATACCCTTGGTGTTGTGGAGAGTAGAGGCATAGCTGCTGGTGCCGAGCTGGCAGATATGATGGTCAAAGTTGCCGACGTTGAGCTTGTACGGGCAGGAACAATTTGTTCCGGCCGCTACCTGATCTACGTGAGTGGTGACCGAGAGGCTGTGGAGGCCTCGGTTACAGCAGCTCGCGAGTCAGGACGTCCGCTCAAGGACAGCTTTGTTATCTCCAATATTTCACCTCAGGTGACGGCTGTGCTCAAGAAGAGCCAAAGAGCCAGACTCGGTGATGCTTTGGGAGTTATTGAGTGCCGCTCAGTTTCTTCTGGAGTCAATGCCGCTGACTGTGCCGTGAAGCAGGCCAGTATTGAACTGCTTCGGCTGGTGACAGGACAGGGTATTAATGGAAAATCGTATTTCGTGATCGGTGGGGATGTTGCTGCTGTTCGAGAGGCCGCTGAGTCCGCAAAAACTGCGCTTGGCAAGAACCTTTTGGACGCGGTGGTTATCCCCCGGCCCGACATCTCGGTTGTTCGGGCCCTAACAAGCGGTGTGAGGTAAGTGATGAAAAAGAAACTTGTAGGGGTAGAAAATCTTGACCAGTACATCTGCCAGGACACAAACACCCTCTACGCTGATGGCTCTATCATCCTGACCGCCGGAGCAAAAGATGCTCTCAGCAAGCGGGGCATTACCGTTGTTTATGGCCCGAAGCCTGAAGGTGTTGCATGCGGCCAGCCGGCACATGCAGCTGCTCATGCAGCTAATGCTCCCGTGCAGGACGGAGGCGAGGCAAGCGACGCAAGCGAAGAAGACGAACGTCTGATCCTTGCAGTGGCTTCAGTCCTCAAAGAAAAGTATGGCATTAACGATCTGAACACCTTGTACACATTGAGTACAAAAGTGGTCATGACCGTTAAAGTGAATCTCTAAGTAACCGGTTAAAAGGAGACGAGTATGATGAATGCTCTGGGTATGATCGAGACGAAAGGTCTCGTTGGCGCTGTTGAAGCTGCTGACGCAATGGTGAAGGCTGCTAACGTTGAACTCATCGGCCGCGAGCAGGTCGGTGGCGGTCTGGTGACCGTTCTGGTTCGTGGTGATGTGGGTGCAGTCAAGGCTGCTACTGACGCTGGTGCAGCTGCTGCTGACCGTGTTGGTGAACTCATCAGCATCCACGTTATCCCCCGTCCCCACAGCGAAGTGGAGACCATCCTTCCCCAGCGCGCAGGTAAATAATGCCGCTTTCGGACTAGGCCGGATGCTCCCTTTCGGCCTTTTCCGTAAAAAAACGCTGTTCCGGTTCCCTCAATTTTCCGGATGCAGCACTTAGGGAGCAGATTTTTAGCAAGGCTGGCAGTTTTTCCAGAGGAGGGAAAACTGCCAGTTTTTGCTCAAAGCCTTTTCGGCAAGGCGTGGTGCCCTTTCATCACAAAGAGCCGAGTCGCCGGGGATCTTTTCAGGAAGAATTACTGCGCATTATCTCTTCCTGATGTTTCCCTGACGTCTGACGTATTAACTTCTTGTTTCAGCAGAGTGGAGGATCCGAGGGTGACACAATTCTACGGAAAAACCAAAATATGCTACGGCGAAGATGCCCTGGAGACCCTCGAGCAGGTAGCTGCAAAGCAGGCCTTCATCGTGACCGATCCCTTTATGGTCAAAAACGGGTTCGCCGATCGTATTAAGAGCCATCTGGATCGCGCTGGCATTGGCCATCGTGTTTTTGATGGGGTTGAGCCAGATCCGTCTTTGGAGACAGTAACCAGAGGCGTGTCGCTGTTCATGAAGGACAACGCTGATTTGCTTATTGCATTCGGCGGTGGTTCTTCTATTGACGCAGCAAAAGCAATCGCATTTTTTGCCCATAAGGTGAGCCCGGAAAAGGCCAAGCCCATGCTGGTGGCTATTCCCACCACAAGTGGCACCGGTTCCGAAGTGACTGCCATCTCCGTTATCACTGACAAAGTGAACAACGTGAAGATTCCTCTTAATGACGAGGAACTCATTCCTGACATGGCAATCCTGGACGCCCGCTTTACCCGTACACTTCCGGCCAAAATGACCGCTGCAACGGGTATGGACGTTCTGACTCACGCTATTGAGGCATACGTTTCTTTGGATGCCAATGCTTTCACCAGCATTTATGCCAAGTACGCCATGCGCTACGTGTTTAAGTATCTGTTCCGCGCTTATGTGTGTGGCGACGATATGGAAGCACGCGAGCACATGCTGCTCGGTTCCTGCATGGCAGGCATGGCATTCAATAACAGCGGACTTGGAATCACCCACGGCGTTGCTCATAGCCTTGGCGGATTGTTCCATATTCCTCACGGCCTTGCCAACGCAGTGATTCTGCCTCACGCCATCCGCTTCAACGCGTTTGACGCAGGCGTCAAGTACCGCGAAATCGCTGAGCTTCTTTCTTTGCCTGCTTCCACGGTGGAAGAGGGCGTGGCTAGCCTGATTAAGGCAGTCAAAGATCTCAACGAGTCCATGGGAATCCCGAACCGTATCAGCGGTCTTCAGATCGCCGAAAAGGTGTACCGGGACAGCATGGACACAATCGCCAAGAATGTCCTGGATGACATTTGTACGGCTGGTAACCCCAGACGTCCTTTCCTTGGCGACGTCAAGACGCTTTTGGAGCATGCCTGGTAGTTAGGCTGCTCCCATTCGTGCCCTTTGGAGCCATAGCTACTGCGGCTTCGGAGGGCACGTGCGCAATGTGGACCTGAGTAGCATACTGGCCGATTATACTGTCGGCAGGGGGGTGCAATGAAAGAGCAGATTGTGACACGGATTAAAGAAGCTGGTGTGGTAGGAGCCGGTGGTGCCGGACTTCCGACCCACGTCAAGGCTGACGCCAGTGTTGATACCGTTTTGGTAAACGGTGCTTCCTGCGAGCCGCTTCTGATGAGCGATCCGTATCTCTTGGAATCTGAATGCCAGACGGTGATTCGTGGATTACAGACCATGATGGACTGTGTTGGTGCCAAACGCGGCATCATTTGCCTGAAAGGCAAGCACGAACACGCAATGGCAGTGGTAAAAGACGCCGTGGCCAAAGTACCCGGTGGTCAGATTGAAGTCTTTGAACTCAAGGATTTTTATCCGGCTGGTGACGAGCATGTGCTCGTTCACGAAGTGCTTGGCAAGACGGTCCCAGAACGAGGCATTCCTCTCCAGGTGGGAGCTGTGGTCAGTAATGTTGAAACCCTTTTAAACGTCGCTCATGCCATGGATGGAACGCCGGTCACGCACCGGTACGTGACGGTCACTGGCGAGGTGAAAACCCCGATGGTGGTCAAAGTTCCAGTTGGCACCGCTATTTCTGACATGCTCGCCTATGCAGGCGGGCCGACAATTCAGGATTATAAAGTGGTCGACGGTGGTCCTATGATGGGCCGGGTAAAGGCATCCATTGAGGAGCCAGTTACCAAGACGACCAGTGGCCTGATTGTTCTGCCGCCAGAGCACAACGTTGTTGCTGGCAAAATTAAAGATCCCGAGCGCATCCGGAAGATAACAAATTCTATTTGTTGCCAGTGTACCCGGTGTACGGATCTGTGTCCCAGAAACCTTCTGGGTCACTCCCTGCATCCGCATAAGCTGATGCGGGTTTTCGCGTCTCATGAACTTGATTCTGAGGTCGCAAAAGAAGCACTTTTGTGCTCCGAGTGTGGCGTGTGCGAAAAGTTCGCATGCCCCATGATGATTTCCCCTCGTGAAGTCAACGCCCAGATCAAGCGTGTCTTGATGCAGGGCAAGGTCCGCTGGGAGTCCTCCAAAGAGGAACTGGTCAGCAGCCCGTTTAGAGAAAGCCGTTTTGTTCCGACCTCGCGCCTTATTCAGCGCCTTGGTCTGACCCAGTACATGGATCATCCCAAGACTGGTGAAAGCTTTACTCCGTCTTCCGTTACTCTGCTCCTCGGACAGCACATTGGCGCTCCGGCCCAGTGTGTGGTTGCTGTTGGCGACCGGGTAAAGGTTGGCGACCTGTTGGGTGAAATTCCTGAAGGTGCAATGGGTGCACGAGTTCACGCCAGCATTGATGGCGTAGTTGAATCTATCTCTGACGGCAAAGTGACCATCAGAGCTGATCGATAGGGGGAAGAAATGAGATTGAGCACAATTGGCTGCATTGAACTGAACAGCATTGCGGTTGGCATCCATGCCGCCGACGAAATGATCAAGGCTGCAGAAGTTCAGCTTGTTATGGCCCGTCCCACCTGTCCCGGCCGCTATATTGCGATTGTTACCGGTGACACTTCTGCCGTAACCAGTTCTGTTGAAGTTGGTCGAGCCATTGGCGGCGACATGGTCGTTGACTGGTTCACCATTCCCAGCGTTCATTATCAGGTCATTCCTGCTCTGAGCGGAACCTCCATCGTGACGCCTGTTGATTCTCTTGGCGTTATCGAAACCTGTACGACTGCCTCCTGCATTCTGGCTGCTGATGCCGCTGCAAAGGCTGGTCTGGTTGACCTTCTCGAGATCCGTATGGCTGCCGGTCTTGGTGGCAAGGCCTTCGTTCTCATGACTGGTGATGTGAGTTCTGTTCAGGCATCCGTCGACGCTGGCGTTGCTGGCGTTGGTGACGGTGGACCTGTTCTGAGTCATGTTGTGATCCCGTCCCCGAGCAAGGGACTTATTGAGCAGATCGTTTAGAGCCCTTCTGCTCGCTAGTGAATGCTCCCGTTCCGGTTGGCTCTCGGCCGGAACGGGCTGAGTATTTTTGGAGGTCGAGATGTCAAAGATGATGAATGAGCCAACGCAGCGTGTCATTCAGGAATACGTTCCCGGCAAGCAGGTGACTCTTGCCCATGTTGTGGCCAGCCCACACCCAAGCATCTTTTTGAAGCTGGGTATGGAAGAGGGGAATGACGCCATTGGAATTTTGACCATTACTCCAAGCGAAGGTGTCATCATCGCGGCGGACGTAGCGACCAAGGCTGCGAATGTTGAGATTGGTTTTCTTGACCGCTTCGGAGGATCACTCCTTTTGACTGGTGATGTTTCGAGTGTTGAGTCCTCTTTGCGGGCTGTGCTCGAATACTGTGATGAGCAGCTGCACTATGCCTGCGTGGACATGACCCGTTCATAAGCAGGGTTGATTCATGGAAAAGATGCTGCTGGCAGGTGAGACTGGAGTCGGAAAAAGCGATTTGATTCGTACTCTCTCTGGTCTGGATTTTCGTTCACGCCGGGCTATGGCTGTTGAGTTTTGTGGTCAGTTTATCAATACCCCCGGTGAGTTTTTGGAAAATCCAAGATTTTACCCGGCACTCATTACTTCGGCTGCAGATTGCACCATCCTTGCCCTTGTGCAGGATGCCACCAGAAAAACCAGCCAGTTTCCGCCAATGTTTGTCCCAATGTTTAACCGAAAGGTTATCGGGATTGTGACCCGCATTGAAAGAGAAGGGGCGAACCGCAAACTTGCGGAGCGTTTTCTTCGGAACGCTGGGGTAAAAGACATATATTTTGTGAGCTGCGAAACTGGCGTGGGGCTTGATGCTCTTCGAGAGCTGTTGCATGAGCCTCAGGATTAAGAAAAATTTTTGCATGAAATGAGTCCCCGAAAGCCGAAGTGCTTCGGGGCTTTTTTTATGCTGTGCCAAGGCTGGACTTGCACCCTTGAGCCGCACGGCGTAAGACACGCAAATAATCGTGATTATTTTATGACCTTGTTTAATGGAGTGAAGAATGGTGAAGCGACTTGTGGCCTTTGGCGACAGCTTTTCAGATAACGGCCTGAGCTTTGGTTGTGGATATAATCGTTTAAGTAATGGTCTGGTCTGGGTCGAGTATCTGGCAAAAAAGCTCGAACTCCCCTTGGAAGACCGGGCCTGGTGTGGTGCGCAGAGCGGATTGGGAAATGTTTCTGGTTCAAAGGACTGGTCTGGGTTGAAATGGCAGGTCGAGAACTATGCACCAGAGTCCGAGATTGAGTCGACACTCCATACTGTGCTGATTGGTATCAATGATGTGTGCTATGGTGATGTCTCTCCTGAGTCTGTGGTGGAAAATATTTTGAATGCCTTGCAGGAACTGGAAGAGAAGGGTGCCCGTTATGTGATGCTCGCTACAGTCCCAGACATTACGCACGCCCCGGCATACAGAACAGATTATGCGAATATTGCAGAATCCGTTCGTGAACTGACGTACGCCGTCAATACAAAGATTCGTGCCCTGGCGCAGGATGCAACCGCATTTGAAAAACTGACTCTGTATCTTTTTGATGCTCAGCGTGTGTTTGATGAGATGATTGCAACTCAGGCTTTCCGGGTCATGGACAGACAGTGGAGTGGAACATACAGCTATCCCGATCCTGATGGGTACATGTGGTGGGATAGATGGCACCCCATGACTGCAACGCATAAGATGGTTGCAGAGGCGGCATACACAGCTCTCCCTCAGTGGATAAAAAAGAATGAGTGCTAATTGAAAGATAACAAAAAAAGGCCCCGGCAAATGCTGGGGCCTTTGTGTTTGTAGTGAAACGCTATGCGTTACGAAGTTGCTGAATAATAGACGTGAGCTGCTCGGTCAGGTTTGCAAGCTCTGTCACTGCGCGGGAAGATTCTTCCATTGCCTGTGCATTGTCACCTGCAATAAGGTTGACTTCCTCTGTGCTCTTGTTGATTTGTTCGCTTGCGGCGGACTGCTCTTCCGAGGCCGTGGCAATAGCCATAACCTGATCTGCTGTGGAATCCACAATGGTTACGATTTTTTCAAGAGCCTCACCCGCTTCTTTTGCAAGTCCTGTACTCTTGGAAACTTCGTTTGCCGTCTGACCCATGTTGTCGATATTTTTCTGAGCGCCGTTCTGAATTGCGCTGACAGACTGGGCGACTTCCTTGGTTGCCGTCATTGTTTTTTCGGCAAGCTTTCGGACTTCATCTGCAACAACAGCAAATCCGCGTCCCGCTTCACCAGCGCGGGCAGCTTCAATTGCAGCGTTGAGTGCAAGAAGGTTGGTCTGGTCTGCAATGTCGGTAATGACATTCATGACCTGACCAATGTCCTGAGCCTGAGTACCAAGTTCGTTGAGGCCTGTTTCCATTTTGCCTGCCATCGCGTGAATTTCTGAAATGTTGGAAACGACATTTCGCACGATGCTTCCGCCATCTTTGGCCTGCGACTTGGCCTGCTCTGCGGAGTTTGCGGCGTGGCTTGCGCTTCGGGCGATTTCCAAGACACTGGCATTCATTTGTTCAACAGCTGTTGCAGCTTCTGCTGTGCGGTCCTTTTGAACCTCGGAACCCTTGTTGGACTCATGAATCTGTGCTTCAAGCTCTTCTGTTGCACTTGAAATCTGAGTGACAATGCCTGTCAGGTCCTCTGCCGCCTGCAACATGCCTTCACGTTTGGCATTTTCTGCCAGCTTTTTGGCTTCTTCTGCGTCCTTGAGCGCAATCTGTGCCTTGTCTGTCTGCTCCTCAGCCTGCTTTGTCATTTCTTTTGCTTTGGAGATGTTATCCACAAGACCTGCAACCATGAGCTGGAAGGCGTTATTCAGGTCGCGAATTTCACCACCAAACTTTGAGTCGTCAACATGGACATCATAGTTTCCGTCTGCGACTTCTTTTGCCGCATCGGCCATGACACCCATTGGTTTGGAAATGCTTCGGGCGATGAAGAAGATAACAATCAGAACGGCAAGAATAGTCAGGCCGCCTGCGAGCATGATGAAGTTTGTTAACTCGGTGGCATCCGCAAGAATTTTGTCCAGCGGAGCGTTGATTCCGATATACCAGTGCTCGCCGGATTGCCCAAGACTAATGGGAATATAGCGGACAAGAGTTTTTTCTCCAGTGAATGGAGAAGTGTGGATTTCTGAGAGAGGCTGGGTGTTAGCCATTGCCTGCCGCAGTGTCTCATAATGGTCAGAGCTTCTGACCTGGAAAAGATTTTTGCAAATTAGACTTTCGTCTGGGTGTGCTACGATGACGCCCTTATTCGTCATCAGGAAAGCATAGCCTGTGCCGTAGGGCTTAATGCTTTTGATAAGGTCGTTGAGTTTCTGGATGTTCAGGTCAAGGGTGACCGCGCCAAGGGCTTTTCCGTTGACAAGGATTGGAGTTGCTGTCGTTGCAAGAAGGTACTGCTGTCCATCAACCTTGTAGTGGTAGGGCGGTGTAACGTGTTGTCGACGTGTATCCCTGGGAACAAGATAATAATCTCCTGCACCGGGTACGTCGTATTCAGGAAGAGCTATAACTCGTGTTGTGTTCCCTACAGGATAAATATATGGAACAAAACGTCCTGTTTCATCATGATACGGCGCATTGACGAATTCACTATCACGTCCATCAAACGTGTTAGGTTCCCAGCATGTGCTACCACCCTGATAGTTTTTATTGCTTTCAATAACAGTGCGTACAAGGGTCATTGCAAGGTCTCTGTCCATTGTTTTTCCTTGCGCACGCATACCTGCAAACGCAGAAGCCAATGCTGCCGACTGGTTCAGCCCGAGTTCTATGTGAGCTTGAATTTTGCTCGCATATTTGTCGACGAGCGCTGACATCTCACGCTCTGCAACGCCGCGAATTGCACGAGAACTTTTGTGCATAGTTGTATAGCCGATCCCAATGAATGCGATGACTATGAGTGCGGCGGTAGGCAACATGATCTTGTACATTGTTTTCAAATTGCGAAAGATCCCCACAATTCCCTCCGTTCAAAATGAATCCTTAAGTATAACAGGTCAATATCTGGAAAAGACAAGATACTTGAACACCGAAGTGTTTACAACATTCATATCGGCGAAAAGGCCTTTTATTATAGGGAAAAAACGTGAAAATGCAGAAAATGTGACAATAAAATAAAAAAAGTCACAGAAAGGGCTTTTCCGCAAAGAAAGGGAGTTGTGATGGAAGGAATTTTGACGTGCCTGAGGTAAAAATAGTTGAAGAAGACACTGTTTTACAGTGCAACAAAGTGAGCGAATGCTCACAAAACAGAGGCTGCTCAGTGTGGTGTTTTGTGGAGGGGGACGTGCTTTTATGAGGGCGGGGTGTGAGGAAAGGCGATTTTTGCCATGTGCATATCCAGTGTGAAACGCTGTGGAAAAATGCTGCCTTACGGGAGGAAAAAGGGGAGGGCATGAGCCTCTCCCCTCGGTGTGTGGATTACAGGCTGTCTTCGAGAATGGCGCGGGAAACATCAAGGCTGATGTCTCCACGCTCTGACAGGGCTGTCATGTTGTGCTTTTCGAGATTCTCCAGAACTGCAGGGATGTCGCTTTTGCTGACGCCATAATCTGAAAGGCGTGTTGTGAAGCCAACTTCGTGGAAGAATTCTTCGGTTTTTTGGATGGCGAGTTCGATGCGCTCGTCTTCGGTTCCTGTACAGATTTTCCAGACCCGTTCTCCATACTGGAGAAGCTTTTCGCGTTTTTGGTCTTTGCGCTGACGCATGACAGCAGGGAGCAGAACCGCGAGAGAGCGGGCGTGGGCAATGTGGTGAAGAGCTGTGAGTTCGTGACCGATCATGTGGCTTGTCCAGTCTGGGACGACACCAGCGGAGAGCAGTCCGTTTAGGGCGAGGGTGGCGCTCCAGACAAGAGATTCGCGAGAATCGTAGTCTGTGGGGTTGGCCAGTGTTGTTGGCCCAACTTCAATGATGGTCTGCAAAAGTCCTTCAGCAATGCGGTCCTGAACTGGCGCGTTTTGCGGATAGGTCAGGTACTGCTCTATGACATGCACAAAGGAATCGACAATACCATTTCCTACCTGCTCTTTGGGCAGAGTGTAGGTCAGCTCGGGGTCGAGGATGGAGAAAACAGGGAATGCGTCCCGGTGGAAGATCGTGAGCTTGTCTGTTCCGTTGCTGATGACGCCGCCATTGTTCATCTCTGAGCCTGTGGCTGGCAGGGTGACAACTGTTCCAAGTGGGACGACGTTTTCCACGGGAACTGTAGAGAAACCAAAGTGCAGAAGTTCTTCTTCTTTGCCCATAAACTGCTCTGCATGGATGGCGATGGCAATGAATTTGGTTCCATCCATAACTGAGCCGCCGCCGACAGCAAGCAGGAAGTCAACGTCTTCCATTCGTGCCAGCTCAACGGCCTTCATTAAGGTTGGGAACTTGGGATTTGCCTCAATGCCGCCGAATTCAAAGACAGTGCGGTTAGACTGCATGAGTTCTTTTTTGACAGCGTCAAGGACTCCGCTCCGCTTGGCACTCCCGCCCCCGTATGTGATGAGCACACGGGCGTTTTTGGGGACAAGCGCATCAAGTTCCTGCATTTGTCCTTTGCCAAAGACAATCTGGGTTGGGTTAAAAAACGTAAATTTTTGCATGAGTTCTCCGCTCAGGTTAAAGACTGTTTTCACACTTTATGACGTCTTTTGTCCTGTGGTGATAGAGCCATTCTCGCAAAAGATTTGCCTAATTGTGCAGGCGTGTCACTGCGCTTGCGCTTTTCTTGGGACTTGGTAGCGTGCTGAAAAAAGAGTGTGAGAGGAAAACATGCGAAAACGGCTTGTCGCAGCTTTGGCGGAAATGACGCCACATGAAGGTCCAAATACGACGTTTCTCAAAAACGTCACGCTGGTGCGGATTTCCGAGCACCGCGCTCGCGTACCACTTTTGTATGACCAGAGTATGTGCCTTGCCGCACAGGGACATAAGGTCTGCCATTTGCCGCATGCAGAGCTGACGTATGGTGAGAAAGATCTGTTGGTTATTCCTACGGTCGTGCCCGTTGAAATAGACCTGTGCCCAGAGGACGGCGTGCCTCTTTTGAGTCTGACGCTTTCGATAGACCTGACGACTATACAGGAACTCTTGACGCAGATGAAGGGTGTCGCAGGATTTGACGAACAGCAGCTTTCGCCTCCCGGGCTGTATCTTGAGCCTCTGACGGAAGAGATTGTCGATGCGACCGCAAGGCTTTTGGATGTGTTGCGGACACAGGAGCAGGCAGAAGTGCTGGGGCCTGGAATTATCCGGGAGCTTCATTATTATTTATTGAGAGGTGCACAGGGGCATCAGCTTGCGGCTGCGGCGTGTGGAGACACGAGTTATGCTCGTATTTCACGGGTGTTGCGGCGTATTCATGATGATTACGCGAAGCCTCTTGATGTTGCGGAGCTTGCAGGGCTTGCCAACATGTCTCAGCGCGCATTTTATTCGCACTTTAAGGCAGTCACCTCATTGGCTCCTGTGCAATATGTCAAAAAAATTCGTTTGGAAAAGGCACGGAAAAGTATTGCTGTGCTGGGTGCTGGAGTAGGGGCTGCAGCCCGAAGTGTTGGGTACGAAAGCCCTTCGCAGTTTAGCCGGGAGTTTAAACGGCATTTTGGATATGCCCCGCGAGATGCCGTGCTCTACAGCGCTGTTCTGGATGGTGCAAAGCCCTGAGGAATAATTGTGAATAAAGCTGTTGAAAAAGAGAAAAACCCCAGCGGGATACGCTGGGGGTTTTTTGTTTCTTTTAGAGTTTCGCGCTGAATCCCTGAATCCAGGAAAGAACATCATCATCTTCTGGATCGCCATCAATTTTGAGAGAGGCGGCGACCATGTCTGCCCCAAGGCTCTCGGCCTTTTCTTCGATGACATCGACGGCTCCGCAAAAATGCTCGTAAGAGCTGTCTCCGCATCCGTATACGGCAACGCGTTTTCCGGAGAGGCCAGCTTTGTCCAGATCGTCAAGCAGTGGGACAAAGTCGTCCTGAAGCTCAATGTCAGAGTCGCCCCAGGTGGAGCAACCAAGCAGGACTGAGTCATATCCATTTGCCATGCCGTCGGCCTCAACAGAGGCCGCGTTTTTGACGTCTACCTCGTGACCTGCCTGTTTCAGTTCTTTTTCAATGACATCACTGACGCTTTCGGTGTTGCCAGTTGTGGAACCGTAAACAATCAAGACTTTGCTCATAATGACCTCGTTTCTTCAATTTAGCTGTTCGATGTGTGCAGGTGAGGCGCTTGGCCTTATCTACAGTGAGGAATGAGCAAACGGTGTGCAAAAATATTCATAGCTACCAGTGGGTTAGGTGTGATGCTGCGCAATATGAGATATGAGCATATTGCGCAGCATGACGAGGTGTACTCTTGAGCCTGAATTAGAGTACCTTCACATGGACAATCCTGTTGGACAACTGCGCTTTCCAGAGCGGGAAGCGAGCTAATATCCCCCACCATTTCCAGCGGGCCTTGTAATAGTCGTAATAGTTCCACTCCTCGACGTACTGAAGTTTTTTGCTCCATTTTTCGATGTCTTTGGAATGAGCCATTCCCCACGTAAACTCACTTTGTGTGCTGAGTTTATTGACGGAGTCATGGTGCTTTGCGCGTCCCACCATGAAAGGGGCCAGCATTTCAAAAAGAATATCGCTGTGTGGAAATTTTTCTGTGAGCTGCATAAACAGGCTTCGGACCTCATGCTCAGAAAAATACATAAGCAGGCCTTCGGCGATAAAGAGCAGGGGAGCATCTTTGTGCTGGACCTGTTCTTCCCATGCAGGGTCAAAAACAGAGCAGGTGATGTATGTGTTTCGCTCTGTTTCTGGAATCAGCTGGCGCCGCAAATCAATGGATGACTGCACATCAAGATCATACCAGTGGCGAATCGCTTCATTACCTATTCTGTGAAAACGAGTATCAAGCCCGGCTCCAAAATTGACGACGACGCAGTCGGGGTTGTCCCGAACAAAGCTTCTCACTGCATTGTCCAAAAGCATGGTTCTAACGGCGACTCCAAGCTGCGAGAGCCACACCTTTTCGAACACAGAGAAATCAAAATTAATGTGCGTCAGCATGTCTGCTGCTGTTGAGTCAACAACGATTGGCTGTGCCTTTTTAGACTCTACTGCGCGTGCCCACAAAGGAATGAGCAGTGTTTCAGGTATGCCCTGAAGAGAACTCGACATAAAAGCGACCCCTTTTGTCCAGTATCGTCGAGTGAGGCGGGTGTCTCACCCTGTGAAGAGATGTGTAGCTGGTGTGAAATTGAAAGTCAATATCATGTATGAAGAAAAAAGAAATCTCGAAGAAGAACGGGGAGAGGCCAGCATGTACTGACCTCTAAATATGATGAGGGGTTAGGGCAGGGCGTCTATGACGGGGCGGAGGTTTAGGATGGTGCCGCAGGTGCGTTCGTATGCGGCGCGCAGGTCAGCGGCATTGGGGCGACCTTCGACGTTCCCCATGCGGCCTGCTGTGTTCATTGCGCTAAAGTTTTCCGGAATGAAGGAGCCTTGCACGTACCACTCGTCAGTAATGCTGATTCCGAGGTGGTCAAAGAGCTGTCCCATGTATTTGACTGCGGGGACGGCTTCGGCAACGCCTGTGTGAGGACCGCCAAAGGTGGTGTATACGCTGACGAATTTGCCAGGAATGCGGGGCGAGCAAGGCTTAATAAGTCCTGCAGTTTTGGCGGCGTCCATCTGCTTGTCAATCCACTTCAGAGCGGGCTTGGGCGGAAGCCAGCTGTAAACGCCAGAGCCAAAGAAGCTCAGATCAAAGTCCAGCAGGTCAAGAGCTTCAGTTTCTTTTGTAATCTGGACTTCTGTCAGCTCGCATCCCATGTCTTTTGCGGCCTTACTAATTTCGGCGGCAACACGTGCTGTCGGGCCATTCAGTGAGCTATAAATATTCAGTATTTTCATAAAAACCTCATAAGTTAATGCCCACTGCTCTAGCTGTTTTGCCGTAAGGAATCAATGAGCAGATGAGTTTGCTAGGAAAAGAAGGAAAGACACTGCTGGGGGGATGGGAAAAGCCCCTTTGCAAGAGGCTGTCTCACAAAGGGGCTTTTGTTTATTGCTTCATGCTATGATTCGTAGAACCAGATGAATAAGAAGAAGAGCGCTGCGCCAGCAGCAATTTTTGCTCCAAACACAAGCTGCTCCCTGAACGTGTATTCTTTTGGAGTGTAATCGCTTGTGACTGTGTTTGCTGTGTCTTTTTCTTCCCTAGGGGATGTGGAATTTTGCATAGGATAAGACCCTCTGTTTTTACAACGAGTAAGCAAATATCAGAGGCAAAGGATGCCTCGACAGGTATCTGTTTCTTTTAGGAATGCTCAGTTGTGGAAAACGGAGGGGCGCGGATTGAGAGTGTTTCTGGGATGCAGGAGAGGATAACGCTGTCAGGAAGGCCCAGAAGCCGGGACTGCGCGATCCAAAAGCAGTTTAGAGAAACTGTCCGCTGTGGGAGGATGAAAGAGTCTTCGGGGTCAGGGCGTGTAACTTTAGCGCTCTGATGTCCTTCCGCAATGCATGCGGTAGCACAGATATACTCAGGCGAAGAGTAGAGAAGTTGGGAGCTGCCACCAAATGTTTTGCTGTTGGCTGCAAGATATCCATTTCCTGCTGACAAGAAGCTCAATGCCAGAAGGAGAAGAATAAGTTTTTTGGATATGATGAAGCTGTTTTTCATGGTGGAGATTGTCTCGGTTCTCGTCTGTTCCGAATGAGTCGAAACTCTTTTCTGTGAATGCTTTTAGCAATTTGGAATCAGGCTGTCATCCTGAAAAGTGAAGAGCAAACAGAGAGTGAAAACGGGCGTTTGCAGGATGCTCGTGCTGTGCCTGTTTGCAGGGAGGCTTTGAGTCTTTGGGGAAATTGAAACGATGCTTGCCTGTTTTTGTCAGTGAATCTTGAGCGGGCATGAATGGGATGGTAGTATTCTGGATATTTAACAGGAGCGCAAAATATGATTTGTATAGAAGAAAGGGTGCGTTGTCTTCGGAGTGTACTGATTGCTCTGAGCGTGGTTGTCTTCTTTTGCCAGCATGTTTATGCGGAATCTCAGGGTGATGTGGCTGCTGCGGAGAATTCCACTTCAGAAAATTCAGCCGCGCAGGCGAATAATCCTTTAGCAAATATGACGGCGCTAAATATTCAAAATTATTTTATTGGAGATATTTCAGATTCAGATGAACAAGGGAATCAGGCTTGGCTGAGGTATGCAAAACCATTCTCTGTTGCGGATACCAAATGGATACTGAGAGCGTCGTTGCCATTTAATACATACCCTGTGGGGAATGATGGGACCGTGAAGAGTGGTCTTGGTGACGTAAATGTCTTTGCCTCATACCTCATTGATACGGGGAATCCCGCAGTAAGTTTTGGTTTTGGTCCTCAAGTAACTTTGCCCACAGCAACGGAAAGTAAACTGGGAAGCGAAAAGTGGTCTGCAGGACTTGTTAACGTACTGTTTAATGCTGATTCGCCAAAATTTCAGTATGGCTATCTTTTGACGTGGCAACATAGTTTTGCAGGAGAGGATGACCGCTCGGACGTAAATATCGGAGCATTACAGCCGTTCGCATTTTATCAGCTCGGAGGGGGGACATATCTGCGTGCAGCTCCGATTTGGAGCTATAATATCGAAAATGATAACTACAATGTGCCCTTGGGCGTTGGCATCGGGCAAGTTATCAAGCGAGGGAAGACTGTTTTTAATTTCTTTATTGAGCCACAGTTTTCCGCAATACACCACGGCGAGCTTCAACCGCAATGGCAACTGTATTTTGGGTTGAATATGCAGTTTCTTGACTGATGGTTAAGCCAGATCTTGGTACACAAACAGCCCGACCTCATGTGAGGCCGGGCTGTTTGTGTTTGAGGCAGGCCTTACCATTTGAAAGGTTTGGCAGGTTTGAACAGGGCAGAGACTTCTCCTGAGATATCTGTGTCTGTTGAAATGGCAATTTTTTTGACTTTTTGATCTTTGGCGAAATCGACCTTGTTGAGGTCAATCCAGCACATGGCAGGCATGGTTGCCGTCTCAAAATAGAAAATGTTTTTTTCGTGATCCGCCACAGTTCGCCAAAGAGTCATGGAAAGGTTTGGGCGGCTCTCGTCCGTCATTCCCAGAGGAACACTGATCGCGCGTATTTGAGAGAAGACAGAAGCAAGAGCAAGTTTGGAATCTTTGTATTTGGGTGATGCTTTCAGGTTATAACTCAGCCGAACAAAGCGGTCTGCGGCCATGATGGTCCCAGGCAGGAAGCGGGTGCCTCCAATTTGTTCCCAGTAGTGATTGATCGCCAGTTGTTGGTCGTAGGGTGGGGAGTTTGTCATGACGTTAAATTCTGGCCCATGGTGAATGACCAGTTTGCCTTCCAGAAATTCAAAAATGGCAGAGTCGCCAGTGGGGTCTGAAAGAGAGATGTGGACGGCCGCTTCCATCCCATTCGGCAGTGCTGGAGCGATAACTGCAAAATTGGGGTCGACCATTGCTTTGGTGGCTTCTTTTACGCTGGCGAAGTTGTCGAGATAGTACTGGAGCCATGCACCAACTTTAATTGTGGGTTTCCCTGCTGGATCGCCATAGTCTGTTTCAATGAGATACAGGACGTTTCCGACAAGGCCTTTCTCGTTCATTCCATCGGCACTGGCTATGTCATAGAATGAGGCAACAATGGAGCCGTATTTTGAGGTCCATTTGAATGCATTCTTCTGATCCCCGCCGGTTCGATTCATGCCGCGAGGGAAAATCCAAAGGGAAGTTTGGGCCTTAGGGTCGATCCAGTCCATAGTTCTGCCTGTGATGTATGTTCCATTTCCTGTTTCGCAAACAATGCGAGAGCAGGAAAAGACAGGTTGCACAGGAAGCAGGGCGAGCGTCGTAAGGATAAAGAAAAAACCTAAGATGCAATGCGCACTGCTTTTGTAGAGCTTAAATCGCTTCATGATCTCTCCTTTGTGTGGAGGCCTGTTAAATAATAACCTGTGCAGAATAGTTTATTTTTGGCCTTTTTTATATACCTGTTTGGTTTCATTCTGTCGGAAAAAGAGAAGCTCCTCGGTGAGGCGTCACCAAGGGGCTTGTTGTCGTTTAGGTATTGAGAAAGGTTGCTTTGGGAGGCAGGGAGAGAAGAACGGAGCAGTTCTCAGGGGAAAGTTGATTTGGAAAAGGTTAAAGGGGGGAGAGGATATTTAGTTTTGATGTGTTGAATAATGAGTTTAAGATTCTTAAGGTTTATCCAAAAAAACCTCTTTGTAAGCTCTTTTCGATGATTCTGCGGCGCAAGGGTTCCATATCCGCCTGATCGTAAAGCATGCGTTTGATTATAGCGACATACTCCTGCTGGGAACGGTTTAGAATGAGAGTCCCCTTAGTGAGAGTCTGTTTCAAAATTGTTCCGTAAGCCGTAAAAAGGTCAACGATGTCAACTTCCCGGCGAAGTGCAAGGCTGAGTTCTTCGCGAAGTGTGAGCCGCATGTTGATTGTCAGCTTTGATTTGGTAAGCACAGCTATATCCACATCGCTATCTTGTCTCATTTTCCCAGAGTTTGCGGAGCCAAAAACAAAGGCTAATTGAATTTCTGGATGAGGAGTCAATGTGGTTATGATTGTTTCATTGATATCGTTTAGCATCGTGAGAAAGATGATAGCAGGGGAGGAAAAGGACGGCTAGAAACAAGGGGGTGGACTTTTTCTAAAGAAGATACGTCTTGTCTGAAAAAGTTGGAGGAAGTGGAGCTTTATACTCAAGTGATGGGTTTTTATCGAGTCACAAATCGAGTCACAAAGATTGATTCACGCCACAAATCACGCCACACGCCATTTTTTAGGGGGTATCACACCAAAAAACGGGCCTTAAGAAATTCTTCTTAAGGCCCGTTTTAATTGGCAAAATGGCGGAGAGGGTGGGATTCGAACCCACGTACGGGCTATTAACCCGTAACTCGATTTCGAGTCGAGCGCGTTACGGCCGGACTTCGCTACCTCTCCGCGTGTGTGCGTGGAGTCTTTTAGGGTAAATATCACAGGGTTGCAAGCAAAAAAACACAAAAGGATTCGTTTTTAGTTCTTAATCGATCTAGGCAGTGGGATGGAGATTTAGCTCTTGTGGATGACGGTAAGCAGTTCGCCGATTTTTATCCCAAATTTGTACATGGTGCTTTTGTTCATGACGTAGCCGTCTGGTGTGAGCCAGAGAACGTCCTTGACCGAGAGCGGAAGTGTGCGTTGACCGACCTGCACAACCAGTGTGTAGCGCATGGACAGCTCCGGCCCAGAGGTATGGAGCCTGGCCACTCCTTTGATGTCTGCTGCTGCCCCTTCGTATGCGTGTGGCCCTGTTTTGGTGAATTGCCACAGGCGCTCCAGAACCTCGCCATTATCAAACGTAAAAGTCTCGGAAAGGCTACCGGCAATGGGAGCTGTACCCGTGTTCCAGATTCCGTGCATTGTTGCCCGAAAGCTTCGGCGAAGTTTTCCCGAACGCGTCAGGACGACCCCATGACAGCTCAGGGGACCATCAAAATAATTTTCAAGGATAAAGTCCATAATTACTCCCGCCGGGATGCACTCCCCGTTATTTTGCGAATAAGCGCGTGGTACATGGGATATGGCAGTATTCGCAGCAGTTTAAAGCTCCAGGAAAACGCTGGGGGAAAATGTATTTCTTTTTTCTTTTTGAGAAGCCCTGTCCAAATATATTCAGCGGCCTTTTCTGCACTGATTTTCATAGGCATCGGGAAAGGGTTTCGGTCTGTGAGTGGCGTTTGGACAAATCCGGGATTGATGGCACTTACCGTTATCCCATGCGTCTCAACATCAAAGCGCAGGCTTTGTAAAAAATTGTTGAGTCCTGCCTTGCTTGCACCATACGCCGCTGCCCAGGGAAGCCCCCGGTAGGCTGAAAGGGAACCAACTCCTGCGATGTATCCGCTCTTGCGTGCGAGCATGTCCGGAAGAACGAAGGTGATGCAGTCAACGGCCCCCAGAAGATTGATCGAAAGGAGATCCCGACATGGAACCCAGTCTATTTGTGACGCCTGCATGTTGATGTGCGTCCCGGCATTAGCCACTAAAAGATCAGGTGCCCCCCAGAAGTCTTTGAGCTTGGCATACGCTCGCGACAGGGCATCATGATTGGCGACATCTGCCGGAAGAGGCAACACGAGCGTCTGTTGCGATGCGGGCAGGCTGTCGCGAAATGCGTGTATTTTATCAGCATGCCGCGCTGTCATTGCAACACGTGTCCCCTGAGACAAAAGCTTTTTGCTCAACTCCTGTCCTATCCCTGTTGACGCCCCTGTAATCCACGCTGTTCCAAACTGCGGCATTGCCTCCTCCCGTCATGAGTACTTTGCTCTTTCTTTATACATGATTTGAGACGGTATTTATAGTATTGAAAAGAGATGATGCCCCAAAACTGGTGGAGCTTTTTTCGGAAACGGGTTGTTTTGATCTGGGAAGTTAAAGTTGCTCGCCCCGTGCGACAACAACTGCAAGAAGGCATCCCTGTCTCAAGAGTTTCCCGTGCCTTGAGTCTTGGAATTATTGCTGCAGCATGGCCTCAGATTGCAACAAATGTCTTTATGGCATGGCTCCTGGCAAAGCTCTTTCGGTGCAGTTCCATCGTTGCAGGAGGCATCAGCTTTGTGGCCTCTCCCCTCCAGTACCTGCTTATGATTCCTTTCCTGCGCCTTGGAGAAACTCTCCTTGGTCTTCCGCATTTTGAAACCTCGGTTCCAGAAATAGTGAAAATAGTTTTTACAGACCCGATAGGATCCTTTGAGGTCTTGGGTTGGCCGCTTGTGCATGCTATACTGGGTTGGATTTGTGGAAGTCTTCTCGTGTATTTCCCCTTGTTTTGGAGCGTTCGCCGTAGCGTGAGCAAACTCGCACAGGCTCTCCAGAACCAAACTGTTCAGGTGGGAGAAGAATGACAGAGCGCATGAAAAAAATTGCTGTTATTGGTGGTGGTATTTCTGGCCTTGTTGCGGCGTATTATCTGTCTCGACATAGAGATGTCGTACTTTTTGAGCAGGGCGGCGCGCTTGGTGGGCACACCAAGACCTGTCAGGTACTTGATGGACCTGACGCCCCGGTCCCTGTCGATATGGGCTTTATTGTGTTTAACGACAGAACGTACCCGCATTTTTGTGCTTTTTTGCAGGAGCTGGGAGTGTCGTCTGCCTCTACAGATATGACCTTTGCCTATTACAACCTGACAAAAAAAACGGGGTATGCGGGAACAGGACTAAATGGCCTTTTTGCCAATAGAAAAAATATACTCAATATTCAGTACTGGCTTTTCCTTTTTGGCGTGTGGCGCTTTGGTTATGCCGTGGACTTTGCCTATCGGAATGGTCGACTTAAGGATCTTACTCTTGGGGAGTTTTGGGACGGAACGAATTTTTCTCCCCGTGTGCTGGATGAATTCGTCTTGCCTATGGTCGGAGCCATTTGGTCCGCACCTGATGATTCCGTCATGAATTTCCCAATGGAAAGTTTTGCCCGCTTTTTTGCCAATCATGGCCTTCTCCGCTGGTTCAACAGACCCAACTGGCTGTATATCCCCGGAGGAAGTTCGCGCTATGTGCAGGCATTTACCGAGCGCTTTCCCGGTGCCATTCGACTCAAGGCAAATGTTCAGGCTGTTCGGCGTTTGGATTCAGCGATTGAAGTGTGCTGGAATGGAGAGACAGAAGTCTTTGATGCTGTGGTGTTGGCAACGCATGCGGACCAGAGTCTGCGCCTTCTGGAGCAGCCGAGCGTTTTGGAAGAGCAGCTTCTTGGGCCGTGGAAGTATTCAAAAAACAGGACCATCCTGCATTCTGATGCGTCTGTTTTGCCACCTCGGGAACGAAACTGGGCTTCATGGATTTCAACAATGAAGGATTCCCGTCAAGAGGATGCGCCTGTCTCTGTGCACTATTATATGAATAGGTTGCAGCATCTTCAGGCCGATAACAGCTATGTCGTTTCGCTGAATCCAGACAAGGCCATTGCGCAGCATAAAGTTCACCATGAGGAACTGTTTGAGCATCCTCAGTATAGTATGGAGGCCATGCACACGCAGGAATATTTGTGTTCGCTTAATGGAAAGGACCGGGTTTGGTTCTGTGGCGCGTATCAGTTTAATGGATTTCATGAAGATGGGGTCCGGTCTGCTCTCCGTGTCGTTCGTGACTTTGGAGAAGAGCAGTGAGAACGTGCATAATACCTGCCCGTGTGGAGCATCAGCGCCTGTATCCCAAGGCACATTCTTTTGAGTACAGGCTCCCTGTGTATCGGATTGCGCTTGATGAACTGGAGGAGCTAGAGAAGCATGTTTTGGCCTTTAGTCGCAATCGCGTGAATGTCTTGTCGTTTTATGATCGCGACTATTTTGATGAAAACGACACTCCAGTGAAGGAAAAGCTCTTTGCTTTTCTCAGGAAAAAAGGAGTTTCCACAGATGCTGTGGAACGTGTTGAGCTGGTTACTGGACTGCGTTTTTTGAGTTATGTGTTTAACCCGGTATCTTTTTATTATGTATATGATAGCGTTGGGCTGTTATGCGGCGTTGCAGAGGTGAACAATACCTTTGGGGAAAAGCATGTGTATTTGCTGAAACCAGAGGATGGAGGCGAGCTGCCCGCGCAGTTTATGGAGCAGAAGACATTTCATGTGTCGCCTTTTTTTGAACGGAGAGGGCAGTATGAATTTTTTTTTGGGGCACTAGAAGACAGTCTCGATATTCGTATTCACCTGACGCAGGACAAAGAGGAAGTTTTTCAGGCTTCGCTCAGCTCCAGAGATGCGTTTGTTCCCTTTACAACACGAAATATCCTTGTGGAAAATTTTCGGGTTCCTGCTGCGGCCCATCTGACGTGGCCAAGAATTGTGTGGGAGGCAATGAAATTGCGTGGTGTGCATTCTCTTCCGTTTCACAAAAAACCTCAGCCTATGAGTGAAAATACTGTACGAACTCAGCAGAGGCGCTGGGAAAAAGGCGCAAACCGTGTTTCCCGTGCTCTTGTTTTTTGGCGGTTCAAAAAAATTGAGCATGGGGCACTGACCTGTGTTTTGCCTGGTGGAAAAACATGGCGTTTTGGAAGTGAAGATGGTCCTCAGGCACGGATAGATGTCAAGAATATGCGCTTTTTCCGGCGGCTTTTGGCGTATGGCAATATTGGGCTTGGCGAGAGTTATGTTCAGAAGGACTGGAGCAGTCCAGATCTCAATATGGTTTTTCGGGTGCTTCTGGCGAATAGGCGAGTACTGACCCTGAATGCGGACAATGGCGCAATGAGCCAGTTGAATCGGCGTATGTATTCAATGTGGCGGCGTGTTCTGGGACCATTTAAGCCAAATACCAAGACGGGCAGTAAAGATAACATTCAGGCTCATTACGACCTTTCGAACGATCTGTTCTCGCGATTTTTGGACCCCGGCATGGTATACTCGTGCGCTGTATTTAAAGAAATCAATACGGCAGAATCTTTGGAAGCTGCCCAGCTCCGGAAGATTCGGATGATTGCCGATAAAGCTCAGATTCGGAAAGGGGATCGTGTGCTTGAGATTGGCTGTGGCTGGGGAAGCTTTGCTCTTGATACGGCCAGGCGTCTTGGCTGTCATGTCTTGGGAGTGACCCTTTCGCAGGAGCAGTATGACTATGCGCAGGCCAGAGTTGCCGAAGAAGGACTTGAGGAACAGGTTGAAATACGGCTTCAGGATTACCGGGATGTGGAAGGACGTTTTGATGCCATTGTTTCCATCGAAATGATTGAAGCCGTTGGCTATGAGTTCCATCCAACATTTTTTAGGACCATAGACGAGCGCCTTGCTCCCGGCGGTCGGGCAGTGATTCAGGCCATTACTATTCAGGACTGGCATTATGAGGCGTATCGCCGGAGTCTCTGCTGGGTGCGAAAGCATATCTTCCCCGGTGGGATGCTGATGTCGTTAACCCGGACGGCAGATGTGCTTGCCCGTTCAACGGAACTCGTGATTGTTCATGCTGAGCAGATCGGCCAGCACTACGCCCGGACTTTGCATGAATGGCGGGAGCGCTTTGACGCGAACTGGCCGGATATTCGGGCCTATGGTTTTGATGAGCGGTTCTATCGGTCATGGATTTATTACCTTGTGAGCTGCGAAGAAGGTTTCCGGCGTGGGCACATTGATGATTACCAAATCGTGATGACTCGGCCAGAGGAAGTAGCCCTTCGAGGAACTGCGCTGTATCGGTAGAGAATCAAATTGAGACAAAAAGCCCCTGAGCGACAAGGTTCAGGGGCTTTTTGTCTGGATTATTCAAGAGGCGTATCAAGTGCGTGGGCTGTCAGGTCTGAAAGTGAAACGATACTGAGCGCTGACTGCTCGCATGCCGCCAGCAGGACTGGCGGGGCAACTCCTGCTTCAAGAGCTTCTTTCCAGCGTCCAGCACACAGGCACCAAAAATCACCGGGCTGGAGTCCGGGGAAAGCGTGCTCTGGTGCTGGTGTAGTCAGATCATTCCCCTGTTCCCGGGTGAAGGCGAGGAATGCGTTTGTCATTCTTGCACAGATTACATGGGTGCCACGGTCCGCCTCACTGGTGGCACAGAATCCTGTGCGCATAAATCCTGTGGCAGGGCGCGCGCTGCACAGAAGAAGCTTTCCTCCAAGAACGTTGGTGCCGGGGGCGGGTGTTGAGCTGTCGTGTCGCAAGACTGCGCCCCGGTAACCATCCACAAGAAGCTCTTCGCCTGTCCTGAACTGCTTTGTGGCATCGTGAACTCCTGTCACGCAGGGGATACCGTATTCACGGGCAATGATTGCTCCATGTACAAGCATTCCACCGCGACGTTCAACAATACCTTTTGCCAGTGGCACAACAAAGGTCATGTTGGGGTCAAGGGCATCGCAGACAAGGATTTCTCCTTCCTGAAAATCAAAAAGTTCCTGGGGCGAATGAATGACTCGGGCTTTTCCGTGGGCAAGCCCCGGTGCTGCGGCCCATCCCGCAGCCTGCGGTTCGGTAGAGTCTCCGCCTTCGGAACTCCACGGCATTCCTTCTGGAGTGCTTTTGCGTGTTGGACGGATTTTTTCGGGCAGGTCAAAGGAACAGCGGCCATCTGCAAGACGCATCTCTGCCTCGGCAACTGCCGCGTCGTAGCGAGACTGAATTTTGCCAAGATAGACATTGTCATCATCCCGGAGCTGGTAACTTTTTCGGGCGAGAGCAAGAATTTCTTGTGCCGTTTCTCTTTTGTTTTCAGGAAATGCCGCGAAGAACGCATCTTCAAGTTCATGGTGTGGGGTATGCTTTTGTGAAAGGATGTGCTCAGCATGTGTGCCTTGCAGAAGTTTAAGGATGCCCCACGGACCTTCTTCGCACCAGCCAGAATTACAGGCGAGGTCTCCAAAGTCCTGCATGAATGTGTGCAGTGCCTCGGCAAATGGGCCGGATTCTGGGAGCTGGCGATGGGTGAGTGCTTCCTGAAGCGTCGGGTCTGCTTCGATCATCGCCGCGAGTTCCCGAAGTGCGGTGTTGCGCTTGATGGCGAGCATTCCAGAACCTGACAGGAGAGAGGTAAAGGCAAAGGGATCATCCGGGGCGAGAGCGTCGTTGTAGAGCATGCCAAAAAGCCGGATGGCATGCGCAAAGGGAATAAGCTCTTTCCAGTACTGGGTGCGCCAGTGTTCAAAAAGAGATCTTCGCCGCATCAGTTCTTTTTCCAGTTCCTCACAACTGAGGGCGCTCAGCGAAATTGTATCCATGTCGCGTTTGGCTGCGTCCATGCCGGGAAGGATCTCGGTATCAATCTTGTGCTCAAGGGCTTTCAGATTGTCATAGCTTCGGGTCAGGCTCATATACCACGGGCGTTTGTCTTCATCGCGCCAGCCTGTAGCGTTTGGGGAGGCCTGGAGTGTCGTAATGGGGCGAGACTGGAGAAGAACGGGAATGCCATCCAGAACGGTCCATTCAATATCCTGTGGAGACGTAAAGAGCTGTTCTGCCTTTTCGCCAAGCCGGAAGAGACGCAGGGGCAGTTCTTCCGGCAGGGTGGAGGCGTTGCTGTGTTGCGGGAGGCGGTGGACAAGAAGTTTTCCTGTACCCCGCTCAAAGAGCAGGCGTTCTGTTTCTGCGGCGTCAGAGACCGCATCCTCGGCGCTACCCCTATGTGCTTCAATGACACTCTGGTCCCCATTGGTTGGGTCAACGGTAAACATGATGCCGGAGTACTGGCCCGGCTGCATCTCCTGAACGAGGACGCCCATGCTGCTGGATTCTGGCTGGAGCTGCATTTCCCGGCGATAGAGCAGAGAACGGTCAGACCATAATGATGCCCAGACAAGCCGAATATGCTGGATGTGTTCGGCGGGGCTTTGGCTATGTAAAAATGAATCATGGAGTCCCGCATGGGAGTATACGGAATCTTCCATTGAAGAGCAGGAACGGATCGCAAGCTCGCCTGTTCCGAACTGGTGTTCTATTTCTCCGAGCAGGGTGCTCTCGAGCCAGTCTGGAAGAGGGGTACTGGAAAAGAGATGACGCACGCGCAGGGCAATGTCCCAGATTTCTTCCCAGCGCAAGGCAGAAAGGTCTGCGGAGAGGAATTCTTTAAGCCGTGGTAGAATGTGGGTTTCGGACACAAAGGCGGCATAGGCGCTTTCGTGGATGTAGAGCGTTTTGGGGATGGCGATGCCATGTTGGAGCAGGGCAAGAAGGTTCTGGGCCTTGCTGCCAGCGGAGAGAAGGGATGCTTTTGGGGTGCTTGCGGAAAAGGGACTAAAAAGCTGCATGGCAGGCCTCCTGCGGTGTGCATGTGGTCCGGAACCCGTGTGGCTGCGGACCGCATATCATACCTCAGGAAAGACTATTCTGCCAGCGGGGAAGGGTTTTGTTCGGCCTTCTTCTTTTTGCGGCGAGCCTTAAAAAATGCTCGAAGCTGTTCGCTGCATTCCTCGGCCATAACGCCACGCATGACCGGGAAGTGATGGTTGACAAAGTCAAGGTTGGCACCGTCCAGACAGGAGACAACAGCTCCAGACTTGGGGTCATCAGCGCCAAACACAAGGCCGCCAATCCGGGCGTGAATAAAGGCTCCGAGGCACATGATGCACGGCTCAAGTGTGACGGCGGCAATGCAGTCTGTGAGCCTGTAATTCTGTATTTTTTCTGCGGCAAGGCGCAGAGCCAGAATTTCAGCATGAGCTGTGGGGTCATTCGTAGAGATAGGGGCGTTGGCTGCTTCGGCAAGTATTTCTCCATCAGGAGAAATAATGACAGCGCCAACGGGAACTTCGCCATTTTCTGCTGCAAGCGCTGCCTGCACATAGGCGCGTTCCATGATCTTGTCCCAGCTGGTCCAACCAGCCGGAAGAGAAGGGAAAGGTTTGGGAGCTTTCATGTCTCTCGTTGTGCTAAAAAGAAAAAAATGTGCCGCGAGCAACAAACCCGCGGCACTGAATTTCAAGTATGTCGCCTAACGGCTCTTGATATACTTGACCGCGTTTTCAACCAGAATGGTGCCTAGGGTCGGGCGCTCACCACGAGTCCATCCGGGATGGTTCGTGGGGTGGTTGAAGGCCTCGGGGTGCGGCATAAGGCCAAGGATACGACCTGTGGGGTCGGTCAGGCCAGCAATGCCGTACGGCGAGCCATTTGGGTTGAAGGGGTATTCCTGCGTCACATCCCCGCTCTCAGGATGCGCATATTGCAGAGCGACAAGATCATTCTCGACAAGGCCCTGAAGCGTCGCTTCGTCGCGGGCAACAAGTTTGCCTTCGCCGTGGCGAACAGGCATTTCGAGGATGTCCAGTCCCTTGGTAAAGACGCATGGGCTTTTGGGGTTGGCCTTCAGATGGACCCAGCGGTCCTCGAATTTGGCGGAATCATTGTGCGAAAGAGTGACCTGACGCTCAAAGTATTTTCCACCAACTGCCGGAAGCAGACCCAGCTTCACGAGAAGCTGGAAGCCATTACAAATGCCCAAAATCAGCCCGCCAGCATTGAAAAATGCGTTGAGCTGATCGATGAGGGGAGTCCCGTCACCTGTGGTGGCAAACTGCCACCGAAGCGCTGCAGCCTGTGCTGCTCCTAAATCGTCACCGTCCAAAAAACCTCCTGGGAAAATCAGGAAGTTGTAGTCCTCCAGCCTGCATCGACCAGCGATGAGGTCAGAGAAATACACGACAGTAGCGCTGTCTGCACCTGCTAATTCCGCCGCAAATGCTGACTCTTTTTCACAGTTCGTCCCGTTACCGGTGATGACGAGAGTCCGAACCTCCGCCATAAAATCCTCCCATTGTCTTGACACCTACAGTGGTGTCGACTAGCTTGTCCAAGGTCTGTGGGACCATAATGATACGAGGACCTGTCGTCAACAGGGCAAAGTTCTGTTATGGTGACTCATGACCTATAAAAAGTATGCAATTTGCATCCTACGAGGATGAAGAATCATCTACTGGCCCGCCGGGACACCCACCTGTTCCGGCGGGTTGGTATTTGCTGCGTTCTTTTGAGGGGAACGCGAACGATTCCTCTCTCCTCAATGGCGTGATTTCTTTATTGCCTATTCGATTCACAAGACCAAAAAAGAGGACAGGTCCGGCGAATGAAAACCAAGTTCATCTTTGTCACAGGTGGCGTTTTGTCTTCCCTCGGGAAAGGACTTTCTGCTGCATCCATTGGCGCATTGCTGAAGGCCAGAGGGCTTACCTGCACGATCCAGAAACTCGACCCCTACATCAATGTTGACCCGGGAACCATGAATCCTTTCCAGCATGGTGAAGTTTACGTGACCAACGATGGTGCCGAGACAGATCTGGACATGGGCCACTACGAGCGTTTCATCGACGTTCCCATGAGCCAGCGGAACAACTACACCTCCGGCAGCATCTACCACAAGGTTATCACCAAAGAGCGTCGTGGCGACTACCTTGGTGGCACTGTTCAGGTTATCCCCCACATCACGGACGAAATCAAGAATGCTGTTCTGAGCCTTGCCAGCGACGACCTTGATGTTGCCCTGATCGAAATTGGTGGTACCGTTGGCGATATTGAAGGTCTTCCTTTCCTGGAAGCTATCCGTCAGCTTCGCCTTGATCTGGGCAAGGAAAACTGCCTGTACATTCATTTGACTCTGGTTCCGTACCTGCGTGCTGCTGGCGAAGTGAAAACCAAGCCTACCCAGCATTCTGTTAAGGAACTTCGCTCCATCGGCATTCAGCCCGACATGATCATCTGCCGAAGCGAAATGCCCCTTGATGAGCACATCCGCAACAAGATTGCCCTGTTCTGCAATGTTGATCCTGATGCTGTGTTCTGTGCAAAGGACATCGACAATATTTACAAGCTTCCTCTTGGTTTCTACGAGGAAGGCATTGACCAGAAGCTCGCCATCATGCTGCGACTTCCAGCCAAAAATCCTGATCTTTCTGCATGGTACGACCTCGCTCACACCATCGATAACCCCAAGGGTGAAGTTACCATTGGTATCGTTGGCAAGTACGTTGACCTCAAGGAAGCCTACAAGAGCTTGCACGAAGCTCTGGTCCACGGTGGCTTTGCCAACCGTGTGAAGGTGAACCTTGAGTACATCAACTCTGAAGAGCTGACCGACAAGAACGTCGCAGAAAAGCTGACTGGTCTTGATGGTATCCTTGTTCCCGGTGGCTTTGGCTCCCGTGGCGTGGAAGGCAAAATCAAGGCTATTCACTTTGCCCGTACCAAGAAAATTCCGTTCTTCGGTATCTGCCTTGGTATGCAGTGCGCTGTTATCGAGTACGCTCGTAACGCCGCTGGCATCAAGGACGCAAACTCCGAAGAGTTCGACCAGAACACCCCAGATCCGGTTATCTACCTCATGAAAGAGTGGTATGATTTCCAGAAGGGTCGTGTGGAACGCCGCGACGAAAGCAGCAACAAGGGCGGCACCATGCGCCTTGGCGCTTACCCCTGCAAGCTCATCGAAGGCACACATGCTGCCACGGCTTACGCAGAGGAAAACATTGACGAACGTCACCGCCACCGTTACGAATTCAATAATGCCTACATTGAGAAGCTTGAGGCAAAAGGCCTTGTCTTCTCAGGCACTTCCCCTGACGGTGAGCTGATGGAAATCGTTGAAGTCAAAGACCATCCGTGGTTCCTTGGCTGTCAGTTCCATCCTGAATTCCAGTCTAATCCTATGCGGCCGCACCCGCTGTTCAGGGACTTTATCAAGGCCGCTAAGGAGAACAAAAAGGGTAAATAGGCAATGAACGCCGCCGAACTCTTTGAACTTTCCAGCACGGGTCCGTTTGTTTTAGCGGGCCCGTGCGCCCTTGAATCGTTTGATATCGCTTTGGAAGCTGGCAAAAAGGTCGCGGAAGTCACCCGCGAGCTTGGGCTTCCTGCTGTTTTTAAAAGCTCCTTTGACAAGGCAAACCGCACTTCCGTTACCAGTTTCCGCGGCCCCGGCATGACGCAGGGACTCGAAATGCTCCAGCGCATTAAGGATGAAACTGGCCTTCCTGTCGTTACTGACATCCATTCTCCAGAACAGGCTGGCCCCGTGGCCGAAGTCGCTGACGTGCTCCAGATCCCGGCATTTTTGTGCAGGCAGACAGATTTGCTTGTTGCTGCCGGTGAGACGGGAAAAATCGTCAACGTCAAAAAAGGTCAGTTCCTCGCTCCGTGGGATATGCAGCATGTTGTGAGCAAACTGCGTAGCACCGGAAACGAAAAAATCTGGCTGACTGAACGTGGTGCCTCTTTTGGCTACAACAATCTTGTTGTGGACTTCCGTTCTCTGTCGATTATGTCCAGCTTTGGGTGCCCGGTCATTTTTGATGCGACCCATTCTGTTCAGCTTCCTGGCGGGCAGGGCGGATGCTCTGGCGGACAGCGTGAATTTGTGCCAACTTTGGCGCGAGCTGCGGTTGCTGCTGGTGCAAATGGTGTGTTTGTTGAAACACATCCCAATCCAGATACAGCCTTGTGTGATGGCCCGAATTCGTGGCCGCTTGAAAAGCTTGGAGCATTGCTCCGTGACCTTAAGGCTCTCTGGAATTTGCCGCATGAATGTTAGTATGACGGAAGCCCGCGAGCGGGCGAAGAAGATACGGCTCGTTGTTCTTGATGTTGATGGATGTCTAACTGACTGCGGGTTGTATTTTGATGCAGATGGCCGAGTTATCAAGCGCTTTAATGCGCAGGATGGTTTGGGTATCAAGTTGGCCCAGAGTGTAGGAATTCGTATTGCCGTGATTACCGGGCTGAAATCAGGCGCGGTAGATGCTCGCATGAAGCAGCTCGGCATTGAGGATTACCACTCTGGACATGTGCAGAAAATTCCGCTGCTCAAAAGCATCTGCGAAAAGCATGGGCTGGATATGTCCGAAGTCGCTTATGTGGGCGATGACTGGATTGATGCCGGACCAATGCGGCAGGTCGGTCTGCCCATTGCCGTCAACAATGCCCAGCCGGAAATCTGTGAGCTGGCCTCACTTGTGCTGTCTCGGCCCGGAGGGCAGGGGGCAGTCCGCGAGGCATTGAGATTTATTCTTGATGCGCAGGGGCGGCTCGAAGAGCTGTGGGATACGTGGAGTACAAAATGAACCAGAAGCGTCTTTTCCTTGCAGTCGTTTTTGTCGTCTGCCTTGCAGCCATAGGCTACGGTCTTTACTGGGTGGCGAGCCATTCTGTTGAAGAGGTTGTGGAGCCTGTGGCTCCCTCTGTGGATATGTCCATGCAGGGGGTGGAACTGACGCGCTCTGCCAGTGATGGTTCTCGCTGGACGCTTGTCGCCAAAAGTGCTGATTATCATCAGGATGAGGCTCTGGTCGATGTACATGCTCCAACCCTGACCTGGGAACGTCAGAATGAGGAACCGATAACGGTGACTGCTGACGAGGGGCGTGTGAATCAGGAGAGTGGAGAAGCAGAAATGTGGCCTAATGTGGTTATCGTTTCTGGTGAAAATACGGTGTATGCCAAGCAGCTCAACTACAGCGACGCCAAGCGTGAGCTGGTGCTGACCAAAGATGTCCGCATTGAGCGCGAAGGTATGGACCTCGAAGCTCCCCGGGTTCGGCTGGATCTGACAACGAATGAAATTACGGCAACTGGCGGTGTGACAGCCGTGCTGATTGATTCCAAGAAATCCACCGCGGAGGAATAGCCTTGAAAATTCTACATCGCATTCTGTGTGCCTGTTTCTGTGTGTGTCTTTTCTCCGCTCCGGCTTTTGCCGCAGAGCAGGGCGTCAAGACGACGATTACGTCTCAGAAGACAGTATATGACCAGAGCGGCAGCAAAGTTGTTTTTTCTGGTTCTGTAAAAGTTGTTCGGCCGGATATGACAATCTGGTCGGATGAAATGACGGTGTTTTTGAAGCCAACTGACAAAAAGGCCGTGGCAACTCCTGGTCCTCAGGCAGGTGCTGTGTCCAAGATCGTTGCCGTCGGGAATGTTCGACTGGTGCGTGAGGGCAAGAAAGGTTTTTGTGGCAAGGCTGTCTACAATGCCGACGAAAGCCTGGTGACGATGACCGTGAAGCCCCGTCTCGAAGATGGTGATAACAGCATCGCGGGCAAAATCATCAAGCTGTGGCTTACGGACAACCGAAGCGAGGTTGTGGGCGGAAACGAGCCGGTCGAAGCCATTTTCTTTACTCCCAAGGAAGGAAAAAAATAGCATGTCGGTTCTTTCTGCAACAGACCTGTGCAAAATTTATGGCAAGCGCCGGGTGGTGCAGGATATTGCCGTCAGTGTTTCACAGGGCGAAGTCGTTGGTCTGCTCGGCCCGAATGGTGCGGGCAAAACCACAACCTTTTATATGCTTGCGGGTATTATCAAGCCGAATGAGGGGATTGTGCGGTTGGATGATGAGGAAATTACCTCGCTTCCACTGCATGAGCGCGCCCGCATGGGCATGAGCTATTTGCCGCAGGAAAGCTCTGTGTTTAAGAAATTGAGCGTGCGCCAGAATTTGGAAATCATTTTGGAGCAGAGCGGGCTTTCGCGCAGCGAACAGAAGAAGCGGGCAGATTCTTTGCTCGATGAACTCGGCATTACCCGTTTGAGTCCTCAGAAGGCAATGCACCTGTCTGGTGGCGAGCGCCGCAGACTTGAAATTGCCCGAGCCTTGATTCTGAACCCCAAGTTCATGCTGCTTGACGAACCTTTTGCAGGTATTGACCCCATTGCAGTCGATGATATTCAGGGAATTGTTCGTTCTCTGAAAGAACGAGGCATTGGTGTTCTGATCTCTGACCATAACGTTCGGGAAACCCTCAGAATATGCGACAGGGCTTATCTTGTCTATGAAGGTTCGATAATTTTAAGTGGTACTCCCGAAGAAATTTGTGCCAATCCCCGCGCCCGGCGGGTCTACCTTGGCGAAGGCTTTTCTCTTTAATGCCTTGCATACGTTGATTTTTACCTTCCATACAAAATCCTTGCCATCCTGAGTTGCAAGCTTGTTCTGGATGTGGCATGGTTTAGGTGCGGCTGGGGAATTCCCTTGCCGCACCAAGTTCTTGAGCTTTGTTCAATAACTTTTCTTTTCTTCAGGAGAAGGTTCCTGGAGGAAAGGTACCTGTCACCTCCTCAGCAAAGATGTAGTAGCGATGGCATTGGAACTCAGACAACAACTCAAGCTCTCCCAGCAGCTGGTGATGACACCTCAGCTTCAGCAGGCAATCAAACTGCTGCAGCTCTCTCGTTTTGAGCTTGTCGATATGGTTCAAAAAGAGCTTTTGGAAAATCCACTTCTTGATGAAGCTCAACCCGAACCCAGTCAGGAAAAAGCAGAGGAAGCTCAGGACGCAACAACGGCTGAGCATACCGAAAACAGTGAAGCAATGGCAGACTCGGTTACAGACCAGGCCGCCATGCAAAACGCCGACTGGGAAAATTACCTTGGTGAATTTTCCAGCACTGCCCGGCAGTCTGCTGGGCGGGATAGCGAAATCCCTGAAGAGGGGATGTCTTTTGAGAACAGACTGTCTGTTTCTCCCTCCCTCGCGAGCCACCTTGAGTGGCAGCTCCATCTCTCCAGCCTGAGCAAGGCAGAAATTCAGATTGGCGAAGCAATTATTGGGAATCTTGATTCTCAGGGCTATTTTAAGGCCGATCTGGAAGACGTTGCTCAGGAAGCAGACTGTGCGTTTGAGGACGTGGAACCCGTCCTCAAACTTATGCAGCAGTTTGACCCCGTTGGGGTTGCTGCGCGTGACCCGCGCGAGTGTCTGCTCGTCCAGCTGGAATTCTATGAGTATGATGACCCAATCTTATTGGGCATTGTTCAGGATCACCTCGAAGATATCGAGAAGCGCCGCTTTAAGCCGCTTGCCAGAAAGTTTCGGATTAGCCTTGAAGAACTCAAGGAATATTTGGACATTCTCAAGACTCTGGACCCTATGCCGGGTGCTGCCTACGGAAGTGGGGACACGCAGTATATTAGCCCTGATGTTTACGTCTATGAATATGAGGATGATTTTATTATTGTCCTGAATGAGGATGGATTGCCTCAGCTCACGGTAAATGAATTTTACCTTGATACAATTCATAGTGATCGCAATGCCTGCAACAAAGAATACGTTCAGGAGCGTTTCCGCTCTGCGCAGTGGCTGATGAAAAGCCTGTATCAGCGTCAGCGAACCTTGTATAAGGTTATGGAAAGTATTCTGCGTTTCCAGCATGAATTCTTTGAGAAGGGCGTGACGCATCTGAAGCCGCTTATTCTGAAAGATGTTGCTGATGACATTGGCATGCACGAATCGACGATTAGCCGCATTACGACCAGTAAATATGTTTCAACGCCGCATGGCCTGTTTGAGCTGAAGTTCTTCTTTAACAGTGCCCTGGGGCTTGATGATGGAAGTCAGGTTGGCTCTGAGAGTGTAAAAGCACAGATCAAGAGCCTCATTGGCGACGAAAATCCCAAGAAACCTCTGTCTGATGAAAAAATCGCAGAGATTCTTAAAGAGCGTCTGGAGATTAATATTGCCCGGAGAACTGTAGCAAAATACCGCAGCTCTCTTGGGATCGCCTCTTCTTCAAAACGGAAACAGATTTTCTAGGAGTTTGAGGCGAGGTCTTTCTTTTCTGTAGGAATATTCGTACACTGTTTTTAACGCTGTAATCTTCATAGCTCTTCAAGGAGTTTAGTATGAACATTAGCCTCACGTTTAAGAACTTCGAACCTTCCCCTCATCTGAGAAAGTATGCAAACAAGCGTTTTGGAAAGCTCTTGAAGTTTGACAAGACCGCTAACGCCGAACTGAACATAACTCTTGAAGTCGAAAAATTTCGCCATATCGTCGATGCAACGCTGACTGGCGACAACATGAATATCAGCGCCACGGAGAAGTCCGAGGACATGTATCAGAGCATTGATCTGGCCGTAGACAAGATGAACGCTCAGGTCCGGAAGCTGCGCGAAAAGAGCAAAGATCGCTACCGTCGAGGCGAAGGCCTCGTCCGTATGGATGTGGTGAGTTTTGCCGATGCGGCTCACAGCGAACCGCCAACTATTGTGGAAACGGACTCCTATCCTCCAAAGCCAATGGCTGTGGAGGAGGCTGCAATGCAGCTGGATTCCCTTCAGTTTGAATTTCTTGTCTTCCTGAATGCCGAGACCGAGCGCCCGAATGTGATTTATCGGCGCAAGGACGGCAATTACGGTTTGATTGATCCTGGGACGGACTAATGAAGCTTGGTGACTTTCTTTCGAAAGAACTGATTATACCTGAACTTTCGGCCAGAACCAAAAAGGCGGTTCTGGCCGAACTTGTGGCTGCGGTACATTCCGTACAGCCTGAACTTGATGAAACCCATGTGCTGGATGTGCTTCTCGAACGGGAAGCGCTGGGTACAACTGGTATTGGCGACGGTATCGCCATTCCGCATGGGAAAATTGCCGAGCTTGAAAGTGTTCTTGTTGTGGTCGGCCGCTCCGCAGAAGGAGTTGAGTTTGATGCGCTGGACTTTGAGCCGTGTAAAATTTTCTTCCTTGTATTGGCGCCAGAAAAAGTTGCAGGAGTTCATTTGCGAGTTCTTGCCCACATTTCCCGAATGCTTAAAGAAGAAGACTTTCGTCAGCAGTTCCTCAGTGCTTCTGAGGATGAGCTGAAAGCCTTGCTTTTCGAGGCGTAATTATGACGCAGGTTTTGGAAGACAACAGCTTTCCAGTGATTATCCTGACGGGGCTTTCTGGAGCAGGAAAATCAACAGCACTCAAGGTCTTTGAAGATCTTGGTTTTGTGACTGTTGACGGTCTGCCCCCGAACCTTGTTCCACAGCTTGTGGCTCTCTTTCGTAGCCAGAAAGAGGTGTTTCACCGAGGTTTGACCTTGGGTCTTGATGTTCGCCACTCTCAGTTTCAGGAGCAGTGGGACGATGCTGTTCAGCAGCTTGCAGAGCAGGGCGTTTCTCCAAAAGTTGTCTTTATTGAGGCCGCCCCAGAGGTCTTGCGCCGTCGCTATGCTGCGACGCGCCGTCCTCATCCCCTGGAGCAGGGGCTGAGCCTTGATGCCGCTCTTGAGAAAGAGCACGAACTTTTGGTTCCTCTGCGAGAGCAGGCTGAAATTACCGTGGACACCTCGGATTATTCCATCCATGACCTTCGGCGCACGCTTCAGGACAAATGGAATTTTTTGCAGGACAAGCAGTATGGTTTGCGCATTTTCCTTGTGACCTTCGGGTTTAAGCATGGTGTGCCAACGGACGCTGACCTTGTTTTTGACCTCCGCTTTTTGCCTAACCCGTACTTTGTTGAGGCGCTTCGCCCCTACACCGGCCGGGACAAGGCCGTTGCCGACTATGTGTTGAAATCACAGGTTGGTAAGGAATACCTTGAGAAGCAGCTTGAGTTTTTGCATTACGTGCTTCCCCGCTATGCAGAAGAGGGGAGATATCGGTTGACTATCGCGATTGGCTGCACTGGTGGACGACATCGGTCCGTTGCCATTGCCGAGGCGATTTTTGACTCTTTGCGAGACTCGGATTATGCAGTATTCCTAGAACATAGACATTTGGACCTTGAATAAAGCACCTTTACTGAGCCGGACGTGTTCCGGCACAATGCCTGGCAGGACGCGTGAGCATGGAAAATAGCAGGAACGTCGGCGTACTTATTGTAACGCACACGGATTATGGCGAATATTTGTTAAAGGCCGCTGAAGTTATTCTCGGACCTCAGGAGTACTGTAAGACTGTCGGTGTTGACGTCTCTCAGGACATGGATGAAATTTTGGAGAATCTCCACAAGGCCGTGGACCGCTTGGACACAGGCTCTGGAGTTGTTATTCTGACAGACATGTTCGGCGGAACTCCGACAAATCTGAGCCTCTCACTGCTTGGCTCCCGTCCTCTCGAGGTCATTACTGGCGTGAATCTCCCCATGCTGCTCAAGGTCCTTGGTTCCCGATCCATGAAACTGAAAGAGCTTGCTGCGGATGCCTCCGCGGCGGGCTGTCAGGGCATTGTCGTTGCGGGTGAGATCCTGCGGCGCAAAGTTTCCAAAAGGTAGATATATGTTTTGGGTGCGCGTAGATAACAGGCTTGTTCATGGGCAGATTATTGAGACTTGGCTCCCTTTCACCAAGAGTCGCTGGCTCCTTGTGGCGAATGATGCGCTTGCGTCTGACGATCTACGTCAGGAAATTATGGGACTTGCCATCCCTCATGGTATCGAAACTCGATTCGTGGCCGTGGAAGGCTTGCCGAACCTTGTTCGGGAGCTTTTTGGAACAGAAGCTGAGCCTGATGCGCTTATTCTTTTCGCGAACTGTGAAGATGCCCGCCGTGCGCATGAGCATGGGTTAGGCATGGCAACGCTTAATTTAGGGAATCTTCACTATGGGCCGGGAAAAGAGCAGCTCTGCGCACATGTCGCTCTTTCCGATGAAGACTGTCAGTGTCTTGGATATTTTGCGTCTTCTGGTGTTGAACTGGATTTTCGGTGTATTCCAAGTGAACCCGTTCAAGTGAGGCGAACATGGTAGCTTTCCCTCTTGTCGAAGTCGGGAGGTTCGCGGCCATAGGTTTTTTTTTGTACTCTTTTCCCTGAGTCGCTTTGCCTTTAACATCGGGCTGCTTGAGCGTCCGATGGTACAGGGGCTTGTGTGGGGGCTTATTTTTGGAGACCTCCATCTCGCGCTCTCTGTTTCTGCGGTCTTTGAGCTGTTCTGGCTTGACCTTATCCCCGCAGGAACCTTTATTCCCCCCAATACCGCTATTTCAAATCTGGCGGCATTATCGACAATTTATTTTTTAGGACTCACAAGCCCTGATCAGGCTGTGGTTCCTATTATTTTGGCAATGCCCCTGAGTTGGGTGGTTGCCCGGCTTGAGCATGTGCAGCGCTATTGGCAGAATTCTTCCTACAATGCTTTGCTGCGTGACGTAAAAAGTGCGTCGAAGAAGTATTCTCCAGCTCGTTTTGTCAGGAAATCAATTATTCAGTCTGTCGCGCTATACTTTGTGATTTTTGAAGCTTGTGCCATCGGCCTTATCGTCATTATGAGCCTGTTGCGTCTTCATGGTTTTCATGTTTTGCCGCAGCATCAGCTTGGGTGGGGGCATCTTTGGATGGCTGCGAGCTTCGGCCCGCTTCTCTCCCTGCGGCTCACAAAAGCCTATACTTTTTTGATTATTGCCGTGTGCGGCATCGCTGCGGCTGGCTTTTTTGAGCTGTGGAACCCGCTTGAAATCACCATTCCATAAAAAAAATTTCAAAAAATGCATTTTGTGCTTTTTTTATCAAGAAAAAAGTCTATGATTGCGCCTGTGCCTGTCAGGGAGAGGCTATAGTTACTGTGTATACTGGACAATTCATTTATTGAATCAATCGCTTGGCAGAATATGCGCTTTGTGCTATTTGGCACAAACCCGAAGCGTAAAAATACATGCGCCATTGTGCTTAATCCCATCTGAGGAGGATATGAGAATGTTAGTTTTTGGTCATATGAATCCCGATACTGATACGATCGTTTCCGCTATCGCTTACGCCGACCTGGCAAGCAAGCGCGGCTTTGAAGCTAAAGCAGTTGCTCAGGGTGAAGTGAACCCCGAAAGCGCTTTTGTTCTCGACAAATTTGGTCTGACAGCTCCCGAAGTTGTGACTTCCGTTGCTGGCCAGAAAGTCGCTATCGTCGACACCACCGAGCTGACTCAGCTTCCTGCTGACATCGCAGAAGCAGAAGTCCTCGCCGTGACCGACCATCACAAACTCGGCGATCTCAGCACCGCTAACCCGCTTGAGATGTGGGTCTGGCCCGCAGGCTGTACCTGCACCGTGCTGAAAAATATGTATGATTTTTACGGTGTGGAAGTGCCTAAGGGCATCGCAGGTGCTATGCTCTGTGCTATCCTTTCCGATACCGTTATGTTCAAATCCGTGACCTGCACACCTGCTGACAAGAAGGCTGTTGAAGAACTCGCCAAGATCGCTGGTGTCTCCGAGCCTATGGACCTCGGCATGGAAATGTTCAAAGTGAAGAGCGCTGTCGACGGCACCCCCATGCGCGACCTCGTCTTCCGTGACTACAAAGATTTCGACATGGGCGGACACGGCGTTGGTATCGGTCAGCTCGAAGTTGTTGACCTCGACATCCTTAAGCCTTACGTGGACGGCCTCTACGAGGAAATCCAGAAAGTTAAGGAAGAAAAAGGCCATCACACCATCATGCTGATGCTTACCGACATCATGAAAGAAGGCACTGAGATGCTTTACGTCTCCGACGACAAAGACGTCTTCAAGAAATCTTTCGGCATCGAAGCTGGCGATCGCTCCTTCTGGCTGCAGGGCTGCATGTCCCGCAAAAAGCAGGTCGTGCCGGACTTCCAGAGCAAGGCTTTCGCATAAGCTGCGCCTTCGCTCCCAAAACGAGCGTACCCGTTTGCACACACAAGCCCCCGAAAGGGGGCTTTTTTTGTGGGTAGAAGAAAATGGGCGAGGGAGGAGCGAGCAAGAAGAAGAGAATGGGGGCCAGCCCCCAGACCCCCGCGTAAGGGAATGATTCCCTTACGTATCCTCAGCGAGTTTGAATTCCATTCACGCTTCGCGTGTATGGAATTCAAACTTGGGTGAGAATGCGATAAGAAAGTCTTTCTCTTCTGCGAGTTGCTCCATTTTTTTTCTGAACGCTCGCGTTCAGAAAAAAAATAAGTGCGGTCTGAAAAAGGCAGAAGAACACGCAATCGGGGAACGCCCACTAGCTCAAAAAAGAAGGCTGATGGAGAGGAAAGCAAAGCTTTCATCCCATTCAGCCTTCTTTTTTGAGCGAAAGCGGGATTCCCAAGGGCCTCGTCCTTGGGCGGGGTCAAGGGGCAGCGCCCCTTGCAGGGTTTGGGACAGCGTCCCAATAAAATAACACCCGCTCGCTCAGCGCCCCTTGGAGAGCACGAGACGGAGTCTCGTGTCAAAAAAAAAGCCCCCTTTCGGGGGCTTAAGAGAGCGGTGAGATTAAAGGAGGTTATTTTTTTCGAGGAGGACACGTAGCTCGGCTTTGTGCTCAGGGAGCATGGGGACGAGTGGGAGTCTGAATTCCTCGGGCATGCGTTTCATCATGGAGAGGGCAGTCTTGACGGGGATGGGGTTGCTTTCGCAGAACATAGCGCGGGAGAGGGGAGCCATCTGATAATGAAGCTCCTGAGCTTTGCGCATGTCGCCATCCTCGAATGCTTTACACATTGCGGACATTTCGCCGGGCATGATGTTGGAGACGACGGAGATAACGCCACAGCCGCCAACGGCGAGGAGTGGCAAGACGGTGAAGTCGTCGCCGGAGAGCATGCAGAAGCAGTCACCATCGGCGCAGAGTTCGAGCATTTCGGAGACCTGGCGAATATTGCCAGTTGCTTCTTTGATGCCGATGACGTCGGGGACGGCTTTTTTGATATCGAGCAGGGTCTGAGGCTGAACATTCAGACCAGTACGACCGGGGACGTTGTAGATCACGAAGGGCATGGAGACTTCGTCAGCGATGGCCTGAAAGTGAGCGACAAGTCCGGAAGGGGTCGGTTTATTGTAATAGGGAGTAATGAGCAGCGCGCCGTCGGCTCCAGCGTCTTTCGCAAATTTGGTAAGCTGGATGGCCTCACGGGTATTGTTAGATCCGGCACCCGCAAGAACGGGGACGCGACCTTTAACCTGATCGACACAGATGGAAATAACGCGGCCATGCTCTTCATGAGACATAGTCGCAGACTCGCCGGTGGTTCCACAGGGGACGACACCGTCGATACCTTCCTCAATTTGCCATTCGATAAATTCTCGGTAGGCTTCCTCGTCGACTTCGCCGTTCTTGAACGGCGTGACCAGAGCACTAAGAGCTCCCTGGAATTGCATGCTGCTCTTCCTCCTTACAGCTCGTGCGCGCATTGACGCATTTCTTCTCCGGGAGTGATTCCCAGAGCTTCAAGATACATTTCACCCTTATAAGTCTTTATAGCCTTACCTTGGAGGAAAACTGTATCTTTTTCAATAGAGATATTCAAAATTTCATTACCGGAGGTGGTGAGTTCGACTTCTGCGTCGACCAGTCCCAACTCGTGAGCGATGAGGGCGGAGGCGGCGTTACCTGTTCCGCAGGCGTAAGTTTCGCCTTCAACACCTCGTTCGTATGTCCGAATCAGGATATGGTTTTTATCTTTAATTTCAATAAAGTTCACATTTGTACCAGCAGGTGCAAAATGTGGGTGATTTCGAAGAGCGCGTCCCAGCTTAACGACGTCGAGAGATGCGACATCGTCCCAGATAGTAACGGCATGAGGGACGCCGGTGTTCACAAAGTGAACGGAAATTTTTTGTCCGTCGACGTCGAGTTCTGCATTGAGCGCGAGGTCGAGAGGCGGAGTCAGTTCGACTTTAACGATGTCGAGGCTTTCGCTGACTTCGGCGTGAATGGGACCGGCGTCAGTACCGAAAACGAGGGTACGGGAGCCGAAACCAAGTTCGTGACCAAGGCGGGCGGCACAACGAGAGCCGTTTCCGCACATTTCTGCGCGAGAGCCATCGGCGTTGTAGAAATGCCAGACAAAGTCGAGTTCGCTGCCTTCTGGGGCGTTTTCGAGAAAGATCAAGCCATCGGCACCGACGCCAAAGGCGCGGGGGCAGATTTTTGATGCCCACTCAGACATTGCTTCGCGGGGGAGCTTGAGGGTGCGGTTGTCGATAACAACGAAATCGTTTCCACTGCCCTGCATTTTATAAAATGGGACAGTTGCACTAGGGCAATAAGTCATTTAACAATCCGAAATTGTTGGAAGTGTCAGAAGCGCGCAGTGTGTCGCGTTTCCGGAATAAGTGCAAGCTTCTGCTCTAGCGGGCATTGGGGAAATGCTGCTGCAGGAGCTTCACCATCTGAGGCTCATGAGGAATGTCATCACGCAGGGGGCGGTAATCGGGGATGATGTTGTGCCCGGGCTGCCATTCCCAGTGAGGGTCTTTGCGGTCAGGAAAAGAAATGACATGGAGAATGCTCACGGCACGGCCTTGGGAGTATGCACGAAGCCAGAGCGTTTTTTTCTCGTTTGTCAGCCGGCCTCCGAGGCCGGGGCCTTTTCCGCCACCAAGAAGAATGTCAAAGAGAGGGGGGTGAGAGTCAAGGAATTTTTTTTCTGCCAAGTAACCCCAAGGGCTTATCCCTACGACGAGAGAGACTTTTTGCCTAAGTTTGAGGGCAGTTTCCTGAATCTTTGTGTATTGATCTTCGGAGACGAGTTTTTGAGAGTCAGGAAGAGTGGGGAGCAGAATAAAGCCGACGCGTCCAGCTTTGACTTTTTTGATGGCGGTGCGAAGCCGCGATCCGCCGACCATCCAGTTTGATGGAAGTCGGGCGTCATTCATCTGGAGCCACTGAGCGTCAGCAGGGGCGAGGTATCCGAGGGAATAGTTAAGCCACGAGTACGCAGCGGTCAGGTACTTCGCAAGATGAGCGGGACCGTTTGAATGAGCATCCTCGGGGAGAAGAGAGCTAAATTCAAACGGCCCTGCAATGAAAAGTGTCTTATTGCCCTGTGGGTCCATTCGCTGAAGGCTTGCAAAAAGAGTGGCGCGTCGGTCCAGACCGCCTAGAGTTTTTTTGCTTCATGAAGGACAGGGTTTGTATTTCCCAAAACTGTTTGACGTGAAGACGAGTTTGAGATCATCGCCAGCATACGCGTTTGAGGAACAGGGACCCAGACACAGAGCAGCAAGCAGGAGGAGGAAGAGGGCAAGTCGAGACAAAATATACCCGCTTTAGTCGTTGACGTATTCTTTCAGTTCCTTACCGGGGCGGAAGAATGGGAGCTTTTTGGGGTTGACGTCAACGATGTCGCCAGTCTTGGGGTTGCGGCCTGTGTACCCACCGTAGTCTTTCAGCTTGAAGCTGCCAAAGCCGCGAATTTCGACGCGCTCTTCGTGCTTCAGGGAATCTTTGATGGAGTCAAAGAATGTATTGACGACGACGGCTGCATCATCAATATGCATGTCTTTTTGTTCTGCCAAAGTCTTAATCAGTTCACTTTTGTTCATGTTTCCTCCCGTTTGCTAATGTATTCCAGTCGCTAATGGCAAAAGCACAAATATCTGCTTATGCAACTATGCCGAATGCCATGCTTTTACGTCAAGCATCTTAACATGGTTTTCGGGAAAAAGTTAAGAATTCTCTTGTGAAAAGTGCTCTTCGAGCTGTTTTTCCCGAATACGTTTGAGCTTGACGGCCAAGGCCAGAATGTCTTTGCCTGCTTTTGAGCTTGGCGCATATTTCAAAAGCGGTACCTGCCGGATGACAGCAGTAGGCACAGCAGGGTCTGTGCGAACGGCACCGAGGTAACTGAGTTCGAGGTTGAGGAATCTTTTGCAGGCGCTATTGAGTCGTGCGAAACTCATTTTACCATCCTCAAGAGATTCTACCTGATTTACAACGATTCGGAAACTGCGAATATTGTATTCTGTAGAAAGAACCTTGATGAGGGCGTAACTGTCGGTAAGAGAGGTTGGCTCTGGGGAGATGACGACAATGCGTTCTTTTGAGAGGGAAGCAAAACGCAAAACTGTTTTGCTGATGCCTGCTCCAATGTCCATCAAAAGAAAGTCGTACTGGTCCATAACAGATTTGAGCTTGTCAAAGATGCTGTTCTGGAGGTCTTCGTCAAGGTCTATGAGTTCTGGGACGCCAGAGGCAGAGGGGAGAAAGTCAAAATTTGGGGATTCGATGGGGACAACAATCTCTTCGACGGATGCGTTTCCCATGAGCAGGTCTTGCAGGTTTTTGTCTGGAGCAAGTCCGAGGAGGACGTCCAGATTGGCAAGGCCGAGATCGCAATCCATAAGAATAACTTGGTGGCTCGCCTTGTGTAGCGCATAACCAAGGTTGAGCGCCAGATTCGTTTTTCCAACGCCGCCTTTTCCGCTTACGATGGAAAAACTCGAAACCTCTTGTCCGCTATTGTCCATGTCCATTTCCCGTGGGTTAATTTCCCGTAAAGAGGAATTTCTTTTCATTCGAATCTACGAGTGTTGCCTGCATTGTCGAAACGGCATCCTGTAGTGGGGCACAAGCAACACCATTCTTCCCATCTGCTTTTGCCTGATAAAGGGCTTTGTCAGCTAATAATAACAGATCGGGCGGGTTGCTGTCGACCATGCCTTTGTACGTTACGATACCGGCAGAGCAGGTAAAACGTATTTTTTGTTGGGTGCTGGAGTCGAAAAGTCTACAATTCCTGATGGATGTGAGCAGTCTGTCGACCATTGTGCGCGCGCGCAAAAGTCCGGCACCGGGCAAGATAATTGAAAATTCATCACCGCCAACACGTGCGGAGATGTCATAATGTCGAGTTTCGGTGAGCAGTATGCGGGCCAGTTCAAGCAAAACATTGTCTCCTGCGGCATGACCATACTTGTCATTGATGTCTTTGAAATCATCAATGTCGAGCATGATAAGGGAAAGAGATGTGCTTGAACGGCGTGCGCGCTCTACCTCATTTCGAAAGCTTCGTTCAAAGGCCCGTTTGTTGAACAGATTCGTGAGTGGATCGTGCTCTGTCTTGTAGGCAAGGTCCACGAGCGTGTCTTGCAAAAGGCCCAAAAACGGCTGCTTGGACTGGGAAAACGGAAACGCTATCCAGTCTTCAAGCCCGTTGTCTTTCGCCAATTGCCCCCATTGCGTCAAGGAAATTCCTTGATAAACATGCAGGAGGCAAAGCGTTTTGGAACTCACTTCGCGAGAAATTGGGATTTTTTGCGAGTTGAGCACAAGCTGCCGCACGCCCTCCAGCTCATGGAGGAGGGCGGCATTGGCAACGTGATATTTCGTGGGATTAAGCTTGTTTTTTGGCATGGATGTATAACAGATAATTTCGGATGAGGGTGTCAAGATCGCCATCCAGTACGTCATCAACCTGAGTGATATCTGTGCTGGTGCGGTGGTCTTTTACCATGCGATAGGGCTGGAGAATGTAAGAGCGAATCTGGCTCCCCCAGGCAATGGCATCCTTATCAGCATATTGAGCCTGCTTTTCCTGGGCTATTTTATCCTGTTCCCGCTCGTACAGGCGTGCTTTCAGAATTTTGAAAGCAATTTCCTTGTTTCGGTGCTGAGATTTTTCATTCTGACACGATACCACAATTCCCGTCGGTGCGTGAGTCAGGCGAACAGCGGAGCTTGTCTTGTTGACGTGCTGGCCGCCGGCTCCGCTTGCGCGAAAGACATCAATACGAACATCCTCGTCACGGATTTCAATTTCAATGTCGCGTGTGACGTCTGGGTAGACATCCACCGAAGCAAATGAGGTATGGCGTCGACCGGAAGAGTCGAATGGAGAAATGCGGACCAGCCTGTGAATGCCGCGTTCTGACTTGAGCAGACCAAACGCATTGACTCCGTCAATGAGCAGGGTCACAGACTTGATGCCTGCTTCATCACCGGGAAGCTGGTCAAGAATTTTGACTTTGAAGTCATGGCGTTCAGCCCAGCGGACAAACATGCGGAGCAGCATTTCTGCCCAGTCCTGAGCTTCCGTGCCTCCTGCGCCGGGATGAATCTCCAGAAGTGCAGGCGCTGAGTCATTTGCTCCTGCAAGCAGAGTATTCAGCTCTGCTTCTTCAAGCTTTTTTTGAAAAAGCTGAATCTGGTCGTCGAGCGCCTCAAGAATATCCTGAGTCTGCTCATCCTTGGCCATTTCCAGCCATTCTTCAAGCTCTTCCTTGGCTGCGAGCAGCGTGTCCCACTGGTCAACAAGGTCAGTCAGATGGCTTTTTTCCTGAAGGAGTGGAGTGAGCAGCTCTGGCTTGTCCCATGCTCCAGGCTGGGACAGGTCCATTTCTATATCTGCGAGACGGTCTTTACTCTGTTCCCGGTCAAAGACGCCCCCAAAGGCTGGAGAAGTCTTTGAGGAGTGAGGAACCCTGAGTTTTGAGATCGTGATACTGCAACATTGTTTTTAGCGCCTATCCTTTCGTCACTAACAAATCGTAAAAAAAGAAAAATATAGGTGATTGTTTGTGCTTAATCAAGCACATGAGTGCTCTGCTTTTTTCGTGGCCCGGCGAGCCATCCGCCGAGGAGCATAAAGAGCAGGGCAACCGCACAGGCGATTTGAAGCGTTGTGCGCACCTGATGGTATGGAGTAAGCTCGGAAATGAGCTGAACGTCTGAGAAATTTACTGTTTCAGCCCGGAACAGGGAACCCTGCTTCTGGATTCTGCCGTGTGCATCAATGATGGCTGAAATGCCAGTGTTCGTTCCGCGCAAAATCCATCGGCCCTGTTCAACCGCTCGCAGGATCGAAATATCCAGATGCTGATACGGTGCCGAGGAGTTCCCAAACCATGCGTCGTTGGAAATGTTTACCAGAACGTTGGCTCCTGCAGAAACTCGTGCCTGTGCCAGCTCTGGGAAGATGGTTTCGTAGCAGATCAGAACACCGAGCTTCATTGGGCCTGCATTGAGCGGGGCATTTTTGCTGCCGGGAGTAAAATCCCCAGCTCCCTGTACAAGCTTGTCAAGGAATGGAAGGTAGCGTCCAAACGGAACATATTCCCCGAATGGAACGAGGTGCTGCTTGTCATAAATGCCTGCACTGCCACCATCCTTGCCAACCAGAAACGCCCGGTTGTGAATATCGTAGCCCTGTGCATTGGGACGCGGCGTGTAGCCGGGGGCACCAGACAGGATGTACATGTGGTTGTTTCGAGCCAGCGTGCGCACTCTGCTGCTCAGGAGACTTGTTTCTTGAAAGTAGAATGGCATGGCTGTTTCGGGCCAGATGGCAAGTTCTGGGGACATGGCTTTGATCGCACTGAGCGTCAGCTCGCGGTATCGGTCGACGGTTCCTTCCTGATATTCAGAGTCCCACTTGTGAGCCTGATTGATGTTGCCCTGTACGAGTGCAACTCGCGCAGTCCCGGTTGTTTTGGGGTTAAGGCTGAGTGCATAGGTGCCAAAGCCTGCAAGCAGGGCTACAAGGCTGAGGGCGACAGCAGAAGGAACGAGTTTTCCGCGCCCAAGAATGAGCAGGGAAGCGGCTCCTGCCAAAAGTCCAGAAAGCCCGTAAGCCCCAAAAAGAACAGCGCCCTGTATCATAAAAGGATATGGGGCAAATGCTGAGGCCAGTGGAATCCAGGGGAAACCTGTAAAGAGCCAGCCGCGCACAGCTTCCAGTCCAGACCAGAGGCATATGGCGAAAAGTCCGGCGATCAGTGCAGGAAGTCGCTTTTCTCCCCAGTGAAGACACGCGGAAAAAAAGCCAGCATAGAGTCCACAGTAGAGACCGAGCAAAATGGGGCAGGGAACGGCAAGAACCCACGGAAGATTTCCATAGTCATGGATTGGAAAAGCAACCCAGTACATTGCTCCTGCGTAGGCTAGCGCTCCTGCTATCAGTCCATGCCGAAATGCTTTACCAATACTTTTGGCCCCCATTCCAAGGAGGGCTAGCCCCGCAGGAAGAAAGAGAACAAGAAAAGGCTGGTGCTGGATCTGGTTTGCAAAACCAAACCACGCACCAATGCAGCACATGGCGAAAGCAAGAGCGATGTGTATCATTCGTCGTCCGTATTTTCTGAAGGTTCCGGCTGGGCGGGTTTAATGAGCACCCAGTGGATCTGTTTTGGATCTGCGTCCTTGACCTCGAAGCTGTGTCCATCGATGCGGAAGACTTCGCCCTGTTCTGGAACTCGTCCTGCAAGTTCGCAGATGTATCCACTCAGGGTTTCGACCTGATCAGAGTTGAGGTCAAGGTTCAGGCGTTCGCCAATTTCATCAAGTGTCGTGCGACCATTCGCAAGTACGGTGCTGTCGCTCAATATCTGAATTTCTTCTGGCCGCGGTTTGTCATACTCGTCTTCGATTTCTCCGACGATTTCCTCCATGACGTCCTCAAAGGTCACCAGACCAGAGGTGCCACCGTATTCATCCAGAGCAATTGCCAGGTGCATTTTGGTGGAGCGGAAAACCTGAAGCATGTCAGTGACAGGCTTGGTATCGGGAATGAAGAGAGGTTTGCGCATGATTTCTGCGCAGTGAGGCTGCTCTTTTTGGTGCTTGTTGCAGACCTGGAGCAGATCTTTGGCGTGAATTATTCCAACAATATTGTCCCGGTTTTCCTTATAGATCGGAATTCGGGAATGACCGCAGGAAAGAATAAGCTCGGAGATTTCCTCCAAAGGTGCTTCGATGTCAGCACACTGAATATCTGTGCGCGGGACCATGATTTCGCGAACCTGCTTGGGCCGAAGGCGTAGCACATTCATAAGGATCGTGACTTCCAGTGGCGAAAGATCACCGTCCTGTCGGGCATCAAGAATGCTTTTTTGAACTTGGTCACTTCGGTGACCAAACATTTTTCCAAAAAGGGAACTAAACAATCCTTCCGAGTCGTCTTCCAAAATTTTCCTCCTGCGGCGAGTGTGCCGTATTTACTAGAAGATGTAAGAGGTTCTCTGTCTACGTCAAGCCCTTTTCCCGATAGAGTTCAAGATGTCTTTGGGCGACCCAGTTTCCTAAGCTTACAATACCATCCTCTGGCACGGCTTTCCAATCAATATCTTTCCCATTTTTATTGATTTTTCCCACTTTTTTGAACTGCATTCCCAGCTCTGTGCTGCGGGTTTCGTAATCCTTGAAAACATTGCGAATTTCGCAAATTGTCCAGATGTTCAGCTTTTTCTTGTGGTCAGGGTCCTTGAGCTGGAACAGCACGACAAATCGTTTATCACGCGAGAGAACAAGTCCCATCTCATGGGCAAGACCGGAGTGCATGCTTATGCGAACGCCACCGGCTGAAATATTAATGAGCGTGAGTAGTGGCTCTTCCTGCTGGGGGCTATAAACCAGAGCAGGGCGTCCAAGTTGAACGATGGACCGTTCTGGGTTTTGTCTATCGCTTTTGTCTGGCCAAAGCGCAATTCCAGAGACAAGCTGGAGTGGTGGCGCAATGCGCAGAGCAAGGCGTTTTTGTCCCATTTCGATGTGGTCGGGCGGCTGAATGGAAAAAAGGCCCATGCCATTATCGATTGGCGTCACCTGTTTGCTTGTGGTGACAAAATAGAAAAAGTCCACGTGTCCTGGGCGGCTTTGACGTGGAAGCTGGAATGCGCATCTGATTTTGCGGTTTGCCCATTTTTTTGGATTTTCAGGAAAATGCGAAAGTTCGAGGTCGAGGCTTTCTTTTGAAATTTCTGAAAATGACGCAACAAAGCCTTGTCGCGCAGCCTCTGAGTGGAGACCCTGAAAATGCAGTGTAATTTTCTGGCGCTGGCTGACTGCGAGTTCCAAAAGATGCACAAGCGCCGCTGTGTTGGATATCCACGACGCAGGGAAATGAGGTTCTTTATGCGAAAAGTGCCCTGCAATTTTGGAAATTCCAAGGATGACACCTACGCCTGCAAGCGTGCAAAGAACAGCGAGAATCGTATTGAGTGAGAGACCAGTAGAAAAGAAATGGGCCTGAATTTCGCCCATGAAAGACTTGTCAAAAGACGTGCTGACCGCGTTAGCGGCAGGGATGAATAAGGTTCGAGAGGTGTTCAATTCGAGCATGGATTTTCGCTTTTTCGCCTTCTGAATTCGCGAGCTGGTGCTTTATCTTCCAGTCTTCGCGTAAAAAAATGATCCAGCCCTGCCGGGCGTCCGTTTTCCGCGCAAGCTCAACAAAGCGTTCCGCTTCTTTCCGGGCACCAGATGCAAGCGCTGTCTGTGAAGCTTTGCGAGCATACACAGAAACATAAAGCGAGTCATCTTCGGCAGTTAGCGTTTTTTCGAGACGTTTCCATTTCTTATCGGTTAAAGCCTTCTTGAACTGTATATCTCGTGGCGAAAGTTTTGTATTTTCGCTCGTGAAGGTCTTTTCTGGTGTTTCTTCCCCTGCAAGTGCCAGCATATACTCTGCGCGTCCGCGCAGGGCTGGTGCCCCCATGCCTGCGTACTGGTGAAGCTTCCAGCCGAGTCCATAGGCATTGCCTGCTGCGCGAAAGTCATCACGGCGCACCGCCTGTTCCACGAGTTGTTCTAGCAGTCCCTCTGCTTCGCATCCTCGCCCCTCCAGAAAACTTTGGACGTATGCCTCCTGAAGCGCATCATGTGTTTGCAAAGAGTCTGGGACTGGGTACGGACCTGTGTTTTTGCCGCAACCAGAAAGGAGTGCAATCAGAACGAAGAGGCAGCTTAGGATAGACGTATGGGGTATGCGTTTCATGGCTTTTCTCGTTTATGGCGTCGGGAAATCTTGGGGATATGTCCGGGTACCGGAGGACAGGGGCCATGTATGGTTAAATTTTTTGAGAACCTGGTTGCCCTGTTTGAGTGTTTCCTCGGCCTGATGTCGGAGGCGGACGAGATTTGAGCTGGCTTTGCGTATTTCTTCTGCTGTTTCTGCTACGTCTGTGACAGAAGGCTTGAGTGTCTCCTGCATGACGCGAAGCTCTTCCATAAACAGTCGTGTTTCTTTTATCAGACCATTCAGGTCTGCCTGTAGCGGACGCAGATCAGAAACGCGGGCGTTTGTGTTACTCAGCAGTGCGTCCATTTTGGCAAGTATGGAGTCCATTCGTTCGGCGGGTCGTCTGGACGCGGTGAGGTATCCTGCAAGGCTGTCTGTGCTTCGCATGTCGTCGGACATGGCAGAGATATTGTGCAGAATATTTTGATACGGGCCATCGTCTGCCGCGACCTGTGCGGTAATGGTTTTTATGTCTGCCACGATGCCCTTAAGATTTTCCAGAACAGGTCGAGCTTCCTGGAGTATTTCATCAAAACCGCCAACTTTATGAAGTTGAATTTCTGAGCCTTCAGGCAGTATTTGTGCGGCCTTCGAACCCGGCACGAGCTGGAGAAAGGTTTTCCCAATAAATGCTCCCTGCACCAGAATGATTTGTGCGTCCTTTTTCATCCACTCCTGGTGTTCTTCCAGAATTTTAATTTCAAATTCTACAGTGCTGGAGCGTTCAAGGCTCACCCGCGAAACCTGCCCAATAGGAAATCCAGACAGGCGAACAGGGGTTCCGCGTTCCACGTTTTCACCTGTGGAGCTGAGGACGTAGTATGTGACGGTTTCTGCGAAGAGTCCGCGTTTTTCTGCTACCCAAAGTAATGTGGAAAGAAGCAGGCCAAAGGTAATGAGGACGAAGAGTCCGACCTTAAATTCTTTTTGTGTCTGCTTTTGGATACGGTTCATTTTTCCCCCTCAAAGCCAGGGGAAAGCAGCTCTTCGTGGAGTGGAAAAGTTGTGTAGTTCTCACGGGTTTTTTTATTGCACAGGACCCAGAAGAGAATGGGACTTTCTATCTTTTCCAAAAGGCGCAAACTTTCGGAAACATCGCGTTTTTTGGGGCTAATCACCGCAATGGCTTTATTGCCACCAGAGATGGCTCGCAGGAGGTACAGGGCATAGATGTCTTTGGTCGAGAGATTATCGGGGCGGCGATTCAGGACTGTGTCGACCCCAAGCTCCTGGGCGAGAGGCATAAGCCATTCCAGAGCTTTTCCAAGGCTGAGACCTTTGTGGTACATGGCTGGCAAGGCCACATTCTCTGCTGCTGTAAGTCCTGAGAGCAAAGGGTAGTGGCGGCTCAATACACCTATTTTAGAACCGGGCTGGTGAGCCATGTCCACAAATTGGTGGATGCTCCGTTTATCCTGTGCAGTCAGCAGCAGGTTTTGTTTTTGTGCAAAAAATTTTTGAAGGTCCATCTATGCTCCCAACCTTTGGAGAAAGAAATGTCCATTGTGAGATATTACCAGCTTGTAAAGATGAAAACAATCTCCAGAATGACAATGAAGCTTATAAGTTCAATGATGCACTGCGTGAGGCGGTACGAGAGGTCTGTCGCGAGTGTGTTGATCATGCGCCCGCGCTGGAGTGAAATGACTCCAAGGGCCAGTGAGAAGAAGAAGGATTTGAGGAACATGATGCCAAGGTCTGAAAGTGAGAGTGCGTAGGCAATGCTATCGACGTATGAGCCAAACGTAATCGGTTCCGAGAATCCCATGATGAAGAATCCGCCCACCAGACCAACAATACAGAACGCAAAGGTGAGGCTTGGCCCCGCAATGAGCAGCGCTAGCAGGCGCGGCATGGCAACGTAATCAGCAAGGTTGATATTCAGCGAATGCAGAGTGTCTATTTCTCCATGCAGGTGCATGGCCGCTATCTCAATGATGATACTCGCACCAGAACGAAAGCCGAGGTAAACGATAACTGTGATTGGCGCTATCTCGTGGAGCATGCTGCGGACCAGCCAGCCACCAATAAGGTCATAGGCTCCAAGGCTTGTCAGGATTGAAAGGATATAGTGGACGGCAATAACACCCGCGATGGTGGCTAAAAATGCAATTCCCGGCAAAGAGCGAATGCCGTGGAAGTGGATTTGGTCAACCAGCACCCGCAAAACAGCCGGATTGAGGAAGCGCAGGCGCAAAGCACTTTTGGCGCTCTCGTAGCAGATGACGAACATCTGGAAAAGCGGCCCGGTCTCGCGCAGTGTCTTTTGACCTGTGCGTATGACAAACGCCTTGAGTCGATTCAGCAAAACCCCTCCTCAGTACATGACTCCTTTGACAAGCATATCTGCTTTTTGTGGCAAATGGTAGAGGAGGCGGTTGCATGGGCGCTGTGGGTGGTGTGTTTTATTGGGACGCTGTCCCAAGCCCTGCAAGGGGTGCCGGGTGGGTGGGGGTACGAGACTCTGTCTCGTGCTCTGCAAGGGGCGCTGCCCCTTGACCCCGCCCAAGGACGAGGCCCTTGGGAATCCCGCTATCGCTCAAAAAAATAGGCTGAATGGGATGAAAGCTTCGCTTTCCTCTCCATCAGCCTATTTTTTTGAGCTAGGGGAATTTCCCGAACGCGTGTTCTTTTGCCTTTTCTGCTGCACGTATGTTCTTTCTGAACGCAAGCGTTCAGAAAGAGCATGGTGGCAACTCGCAAAAGAGAAAGTGGCTCTCGACGCTAGCCCCATTAAGTTTAAAAGCCGTGCAAGCGAAGCTTGCACGGCTTTTAAACTCGATGAGGATACGTAAGGGAATCATTCCCTTACGCGGGGTCCGGGGCTGGCCCCGGTTTTCTCCCCTCTCAAAAATGAAATTCGCTACGCAATTTTGGCAGCGAGTTTCTTGAGGTGAACCTCGAGACAGGCAATAGCGGCGGGGGTGATGCCGGAGATGCGGTTTGCCTGACCAAGGGTAAGGGGCCGAATATTGGTCAACTTCTCGACGACCTCATGGGTCAGGCCGGAGACAGTTGTGTAATCGAGATCAGCGGGCAGCTCGACATCTTCGAGATAGCGGAACCGGGTGACGAGTTCTTCCTGCCGCTTGAGGTAGCCCTCATACTTGACGATGGTCTCAGCTTCTTTGAGCGCATCCTGAGGCATATTCTCAAGAGCGGGGAAGAAGGGCGCGAGCTTGGCGATGCGCAGATCTGGCTGCCGCAAAATATTGGCAAGGGTAACGGCTTTCTTGGGGATAGCTGCACCAATGCCGTCCAAGATTTCGCGTGTTGCGGCATCTGGGCGAATTTGAATGCTGCGAAGACCTTCAATGGTTTCCTGCAGGGCTTTGTCCTTGGCAAGGAAGATAGCCCAGTGCACGTCATCAACAAGCCCTAGCTCGCGACCGATAGGGGTCAAGCGGCTGTCAGCATTGTCCTCACGCAGGAGCAGGCGGTGCTCGGCGCGTGAGGTAAACATGCGATAGGGTTCCTTGGTGCCCTTGGTAACGAGATCGTCAACGAGGACGGCAATGTACGACTGATCGCGACCGAGAATGAAGGGTTTGCGACCTTCGAGGGCGCAGAACACGTTCATTGCGGCCCAAAGGCCCTGTGCCGCAGCTTCTTCATAACCGGAAGTGCCGTTGATTTGGCCTGCGAGCCAGAGACCGGGAACTTTCTTTGCCTGAAGCGTTGGGTCAAGCTGCGTTGGGAAACAGAAATCATACTCAATGGCATAACCGGGACGCATGATTTGCGCATGCTCAAGTCCGGGAATGGTGCGAAGCATGGCTTTCTGTATGTCCAGAGGCAGACTGGTCGGGATGCCATTGGGGTATACTTCGGGACTGTTCAGGCCCTCTGGCTCAACAAAAATCTGATGGCGGTCCTTTTCTGGGAAGCGGGCGACCTTGTCTTCAATGGAAGGGCAGTAACGGGCGCCTGTGCCTTTGATAACGCCTGTGAACATGGGGGAACGGTCAAAACCTTTGCGAATTGCGGCGTGGGTTTCTTCGTTGGTCCATGTGATGTAGCAGGAACGCTGCGGGAGCGGCTCAAAGGGTGCGTGGAAACTGAACGGCTGGGGAGGGTTGTCGCCTGCCTGTTCGTTCATTTTGGAAAAATCACAGCTCTCGGCCAAAAGTCTGGGGGTTGTACCAGTTTTCAGACGCCCAAGCTCCAGACCAAGGGAGCGGAGGTTGTCAGAGAGATTCTGGGATGCAGGATCGCCCAGACGACCACCGGCAAAGTTGCGTTCACCAACGTGAATAAGACCGTTGAGGAAGGTTCCTGTGGTCAAAAGAACTGCGCGGGAGGGGAAAACCTCGCCGAGGGCAGTGCGGATGCCACTTGCTTTGCCGTTTTCCGTCAAGACTTCGGCGGCCATGTCCTGAAAGATCCAGAGATTTTCCTGATGGAAAAGGTCAGACTGGACGGCTTTCATGTATGCTGCACGATCCATCTGGGCACGACTGGAGCGAACAGCAGGGCCTTTTCTGGTATTCAGGATGCGGAACTGGATGCCGCCTTTGTCGGCCCACATGCCCATGCGACCACCAAGTGCGTCGATCTCGCGCACCATGTGCCCCTTGGCAAGGCCGCCAATAGCGGGGTTGCAGGAGAGGTGCCCAATGCGGTCGATATTGATGGTCAAAAGCAGGGTGGACAAACCCAGACGGGCAGCGGCAGAGGCTGCTTCACAGCCTGCGTGTCCGGCACCCACGACAATAAGGTCAAATTTTTCGGGAAAACGTTTCATCGTATAAACCAGCCAGCACACGGAACCCGCAGGAACCGTGTGCGGCCATGTGAAATCAGAAGTGTGTGGTTAGTCTGTAAACAGCATTTCTGTCAGCACTTTTGCGTCACCAAGCTGGTGAGAAATACGTGCCTTTTCGTTGGGCTGGTGCGGGTTGCCGATCATGGTAGCCCATGCGGCAGCGCCAAATCCCTTTCTGCGCAGGAATGCAGCAACAGTTCCGCCGCCAATGCCAACAGGCTTGCAGTCGGTTCCATAGACTGTTTTGACGGCTTTGCTCAGGCGGGTCACGACCTCAGCGTCAGCGGGGGTCGCAGGTGCAGCCTGTTCTGCCTGAAGAACGTCGAATTCGCATTTGACGCCATATTCAAGTTCGATGTCGGCCCCGATAGATTTGATGGACTCAACAACGTCGTCAAGGCTGTAATGCGGAAGGACACGGCTGTCGATATAAAAAACGTCTTTGCCCGCAATGGTGTTGATATTGGGGACGTTAGCGTCTTTTTTGGTCGGCTCAAAAGTTGAAACAGCTGGCTCAAACAGGTCGTCTTCGTCTGGGTATTCATCATACAGGTCGTTAACGCGCAGAATGAAGGCGGAGGCTGCGACCAGAGAGTTGACACCGTCGAGCGGGGTGGAGGCGTGGCACTGCTTGCCAATGACGCCAACCTTGACCCACAGAGAGGATTTCTCTGCGATCTCGATCATGGAAGAGTCTTCGGCTCCCATGTCGGGGATGATGAAGAGATCATTTTCACCAAAGTAGTCGGAGTGCTCTTCGACGACGTGACCCAGACCGTACTTGCTGCCAGTTTCTTCGTCAGCAACAAAGATGAGACCGAGATTGAAATTTGGAGTGATGTCGTTTTCGAGAAGAACCTTTGCGAGCATGAGCGGAGGGACAATGCCTGCGTGATCGTCTTCGACGCCGCGGCCAAACATTTCGTCACCTTCGACACGCAGCTCAAAAGGATCGCTGTCCCAGAGTTCGCGTTCACCGGCAGGAACGATGTCCATGTGACCAATGACCCAAAGAGTGCGGTCAAGGTCAGTGCCGGGAACCATAGCCAAAATATTGGGGCGGTAGCCAGCTTCTGCGCGGTCATCAGGCGCATTCAGCTCTGTGATGTTGTTGCAGCCAAGATTCTGAAGATACTCAATCAGAAAATCAGCTTTTTCTTTTTCTCCCTTGCCGCCGTTATCGGGGCCGAGGGCAGGAATGGCAACAAGCTGCCGCTGAAGATCAATAAGGCTGTCGCGCTGTTTGTCAATTGCGTCGAGTACAGTCTGTTTCATTAGGAACTCCCTTATGGCGTTACAGGAACACAGGGCAAAAATCCTGTGCGAGGAGAGCATAGCGTGAAATGCTGTAAACAGAAAAGGGCGGACCTTGCGGCCCGCCCTTTGGATTCCTCGTATAGAGCCTACTAACGGCCGCGAGCGGCACGCTTGGAAGCTTTGAGGGGGTTGATCTTCACTTTACCACCCTTGTCCAGCTCAGCGCGGACGTGGGTTGCGAAGTTACAGACACCACGGTGCCACCGCAGCTCAGGCTGAGCGTAGGTGGTGCAGTATTTACCAGACTCGTGCTCGACAACACGTTCGCAGCCTTCACACTTTTCAACAACGGGCTGAAGTGCAACACCGTTGTAAGTGAGGCCTGCGTCAGTCATCACAGCGTCGTCAATGATCGTCTTGCGATGTTTTTTGGCCATGAAATATTCTCCTCTCTGAATACGACCCGGAAACGACAATGTTTCCTTGGCTATCTCTCGAAAGCGGAAGAGTATTTATTGAAAAATGGGGAAAAGTCAAGCTCCGGTTTGGGAGCGTACTTTTTCTGCCCGTACCCAGTCCGCGATTCTTCGGGAACACTCCCGAAGTTCCTCAATCTCAAAATGTGTGTACACACCGTTTGAGTATATGACCTCGCCTGCGACCATAGAAAAGCAGACCTCTTGTCCTCCAGCCGCATAAACGATGTGTGAAGCTGGGGTATATACAGGACAAAGGGCCGGTTCGTCGAGGTCTAAAGCGATGATATCTGCAATGTTTTTTGGAGCAATGCTCCCAAGATCAGCTTGCCCGAGTGCTTTTGCCGCATTTCTAGTGGCCATGTCCAGCACTGTTTGTGCCGGGCAAACCGTTGGATCCTGCGTCGAAACCTTCTGTAGCAGCGCTGCGGCCTTCATTTCACGAAAGATGTTGAGACCGTTGTTGCTGGCCGCTCCGTCCGTACCGAGGCACACATTGACGTCGCGCTCAAGAAGTCCCGCGACAGGTGAAATGCCGCTGGCGAGCTTCATGTTGCTGCGGGGGTTGTGTACAACGCTGGCACCAGATTCTGCGATGCAGTCCTGTTCCTCTTCGGTCAGGTCAACGCAGTGAACCAGAACGCTACGGGGAGAAAGACAACCTGCTCTATGAAGGTATTCGACCGGGCGACAGCCGAACATTTCTTCACTTCGAGCAGATTCCTCAGTGGTTTCAGCAAGGTGAACGGTCCACGGTATATCAAGTTCTTCTGCTAAGGCAAAGCTCTTTTCTAAAAGTTCCAGATTTGTGGTGTAGACCGCGTGCGGAGCAACGCAGGTGGTGACTCGCGTTCCATATTTTTTGTTGCGCAGGTGCAGTGATTCAATAAGGTCCAGCGCTTCGTTCAGGTTGGAATAGCGCCGGGTAGGGAAGCCCAGAAGACCTTCTCCCAAGACCGCGCGCATCCCTGTGCCCTGTGCAAGTTTGGCCGTAACGTCTTCATGCAGGTACATGTCGCAGAAACAGGTCGTACCGGTACGAATCATTTCACCGCAACCAATGGCTCCTGCGTACTGGATAATTTCAGCATCCAGTTTCTTTTCCATTGGCCAGATATGATTCTCCAGCCAGTCCATGAGCGGCAGGTCATCTGCAAGCCCGCGGAATGCTGTCATTGAATTGTGCGTATGGCAGTTGATAAGCCCAGGCAAAACAAGGCAGTTTTGCAGATCACGCTCATCCTTTGCCGAAAATTCTTTTGAAATGGCGTCCCAGTCGCCAACGGCATCAATTTTACCTGCTGTGATGGCTATGCCTGCGTTATGCAGAACTTCGCGCTTTTCGTTTTGCGTCAGGACGATGCCTGCATGGAGCAGGGTGTCACAGTGTTGTGCGCTCATGCCATTTTCCCCTGTTCGAACTGTTTTTTAATGAACTCTGCGGCGTCTCGAATTTCTTCACGAAGGGCAGGGTAATCAATCCGGGTAAATTTGCCATCCTGATACAGCGTTTCGCCTCCAACCATTGTGAGCGCGACGTCTGCTCCCTGTGCTGCATAAACCAGATGGGAAATTGGGTTATACATTGGCATGAGGCTTGGCGTATTGAGATTCAGCGCAATCAGGTCGGCGGCCTGTCCTTTGGCAAGGTATCCCGTCTGCGGCATATCCAGACTGCATGCCCCTCCGCGTGTTGCCATATCCAGCACCTGCTGGGCTGGGACACGTGTGGAATCTTTGTGGTGGACCTTTTGCAGCAATGCACAGCTCGACATTTCTGAGAACATATCAAGGTTGTTGTTGCTGCATGCGCCATCTGTCCCAAGGCTCAGGGGAATGCCCGCGGCCTGCATTTCGGGAACGCGGGCAATGCCAGACGCCAGTTTCATATTGCTTTCTGGATTATGGCAGACTCGTGTGCCGCTTTTGGCCAGAAGATCAATCTCTTCATCTGTGAGGTCGACAGCGTGGGCAGCAAGGGTTCTCTTTGAGAGCAGTCCGCGTTCTGCCGCATACGGCACGGGGCGGAGTCCATGCTGCTCTATGCTTTGCTGTGATTCTGTCTGTGTCTCGGCAAGGTGAATATTGAGGGGAATATCCAGCTCTTCTGCAAGCTCCATGCTTTTTTCCAGAAGCTCAGGGCTGGTTGTGTACACAGAGTGGGGCATGACGGCTGTATTGACTCTGTTTGAACCGTCAAAACGCTCTTTCATGCTGCGAACCAGATCAAAGGCTTCGTCCTGACTGGCATAGGCTGGCGAAGGAAAAGAAAAAAGGACTTCGCCAATTCGTGCCCGAAGTCCTGCCTCTTCTGCCGCTCGCCCGACATGTTCTTCCATGAGGTACATGTCACAGAATGCCGTGGTACCTGTTTTCGTCATTTCGCAGCATGCCAGCAGTGCCCCAAGGTGGACCAGCTCCGGCGTCAGCTTTTGCTCAACAGGAAAAATATGTTTTGTCAGCCACTCCATGAGTGGCAGGTCATCGGCTAGACCACGCATTAAGGTCATGGAGGCGTGGGTATGAGCATTGATTAGCCCCGGCAGGACCAGGTGCTTGGTGAGGTCCACAATGCGTTTGGGGTACCAGACCGGAGCCAGCTCCTCCCAGCTCCCAATTGCAGAAATGAACCCGTTGCTGACAGCGATGCCCGCATCTTCTAAAATTCGGCGAGAATCGTCCTGTGTGACCACCCAGGCAGCGTGTATGAGGGTGTCACAGTGGGAAATAGTCATGGACGCTCCTTTTTGGCGCAGGAATAAAATTGTGTCAGGCTGTTTGTACGGCATGCCGCACTGTCATGCAAGTCGCAGTCATTGCTTGCATCACTGTTTCTCTCCGCGTATCACAAGTATATGCAGCATTCACCATCTACAAGCGCTGCGGTCCTTCTTCTTCATGGCTTTGGCGGGCATCCCTTTGAGATGCGAAGCCTTCAAAAAGCCCTCGAAGCCGCAGGCTATTATGTCGAAGTTCCGCTTCTCCCCGGGCACGGCGTCACTGTTGATGAATTTCAGCGGACTGATTTTGTCGACTGGTATGGCTCTGCTCGTGATGCCTTTTTACGCCTTTCCGCTGCCTACGAACAGGTCTTTGTCGCAGGACTTTCGCTCGGAGGCGCTCTTTCTCTCGCCCTCGGTGAAGAATTTGACCCCGCAGGTATTGCAACCCTTGCCGCTCCAGTTTTCCTCTATAGTTTTTTCCCGCCTCTTTTTAGCGACTGGCGGCTTCCTTTTGTCCCCCTTCTTCAGCATGTTCGTCCGATATGGCCCATGCCCGGACCCAATTCTGCTTCACGGGAAATTGCCCCGTGGCGTGGCTATGAGTGTGTTATGGCTCTGAAGCCATTGACCAGCCTTTTACGCGGCATAAAGATTATTCGTGAGGACCTGCGGGCTATAAAATCTCCACTTCTGAGCATTCACGCCAAGGGAGACCGTACGGTGCCTGTTCAGAATGTTTGGGAAATTCAGCGCGCTGTCTCTTCTCAGGTTCGGCGTCTCGAACTCCTTTCCATTCAGGAAAATATTACCAGTCATCATCTTCTTACCACGCATCGCGATACTCGTGAGCGCGTCGCGCTCAGCGTCGTTCATTTTTTCGACGAGTTACGTCAATAGCTGGCGTGAGTTGTTTGGCTGGATGGGAGGAGGGAAGAATATTGGGGGCCTGCCCCAGCGCGTTCGTGCTGGATGGGCGGGTGGGGAATAATTGGGGGCCAGCCCCCAAACCCCCGCGTAAGGGAATGATTCCCTTACGTATCCTCATCGAGTTTGAATTCTATCCACGCTTCGCGTGAATGGAATTCAAACTTGTTGGGCATAACGTCGAGAGCCTCTTTCTCTTCTTCGTGTTCGCCACCATTTTCTTTCTGAACGCTAGCGTTCAGAAAGAAAGGGTTGGAGCGCAAAGAAAAAGAACACACGGGACGCCCACTAGGCCAAAATTTAAGGACCGGATGAAGGGGGAAGCCGAAGGCTTTCACTCATCCGGCCCTTAAATTTTGGGCGATAGCGGGATTCCCAAGGGCCTCGTCCTTGGGCGGGGTCAAGGGGCAGCGCCCCTTGCAGAGGTGCGGGGACAGAGTCCCCGCCCACCCTAGCGCCCCTTGCAGGGTTTGGGACAGCGTCCCAATAAAACAACACCCACCTGGCGCCTTTTATGAGCCACGGGGGTGGTCGAGGACAGCCTGATACGAGTGCCGAGGCGGGAGCCTGAGTTGCGAGAGGGCGAGAGTTTCTTCCATGTTGAGCCGTCGCAAGAGTGATGGGACGTGAGCCTTGTGGCTAAAGGCCTGAATCCGCTGCCGACGGACGCGGTAAATCTGACGTAAAAGTTCCTGATGATAAAGATGCGCGGGCGAGAGTTTTGCGATGTCCTCTGCGGCCTTGAACATCCGGGCACAGTTGATGGGACCATGCTGTACAGCCATGCTCCAAAGCACTTCACGAATGACGCGAGGGTGCCGACTGAGGTCGATGCCTGTGCGGGTGCGAATTTCGCGAAGCGTGGGCGTGTAATAGCTGTTGTGAATAAACTCGTCCTGAAGCTGTTCAAAGCGGGAGGGATACTCGCCAGCAATCCGCTTCCATTCGCGAGGCATGACGCCTGTTGTTGCAAGAGTGTTGCTGGGACCGCTTTGAGACAGACGATGCGCGAGACTTGGTGCCCGATGGCGAAGAAAGCGAATAAAACGCTGCATGGAGCCAGTGCGCGAGGCGATCTGATATTTGCCATACGAGGTGCCACCTTCTGGATCATAGCCAATGGCGGCGGGGCCTGCTGAACCAGACTCAAAACGAGCACAAAGGGAGCCGAGAAAATGGCGCTGATATAAAGCCTGCTGCACTTTTCGAAGCCGGGTGACGGGTGGAGCAATGGCTGTTTGTGGGCCATCAGGAATGGTGCTGGCTAAAAGCGGAAGTTCCGCAGTGCTGGCAGAAGCGAGAAGCCGATGAAGCTCGGGGGTGCTGGCAAATTCAAGAGCACGAGCCTTGTCCAAAGGATGAAAGGCAGCTTTTTCGACAGGAGCGCGAAGACGTGCGGCGCTAACGGACCGACGGACGCTTGTTATTGACGCCGGGCGAGACTCTGGGAGGAGAGGAAAACGCTCACAAAGAAGCGGATCTGAATGTGTAGAAGCGATGCTGTATTGCGAGTGAAAAAGGGGTGCAGGAAGATACTGCTCTGGCGCAGCAGCAAAAAGTGGCGCCGGGAAGAGGGGTGAAAACAGGGGCTTTTGAAAAGTCTGAGCGCACTCAATTGGCGCCCCAAGAGGGCGTATGCTGTGCAGCGATAAGACGGCATACTCCGTGACGAAAAGCCCTCCAATCCCACAAAAGAAGAGCGCGGGGCAAAGACGATGGCGCCGCCATGCAACGCGGGAAACAAGATAACGGGGAATGAGTGAGAGCTGACGGAAACATGCAGAAGAAAAAAGTGAGAGCTGACGAAAGAGCGGCAGACTGGAGAGAGGGCCTGCGGGCTGTGGCGGGGTCGGCTTCGTGAAGAAGTCCCAGAAGTGCTTTTCCGTTCGTGTACTCATCGTCATAAAAAAGAGCCGGAGCATTTTGTGAAGCCCCGGCTCTGTGTGTTTAGAAGTGATGACTCCAGCCTGCTCCGATGCCTTGAACCTTGTCGCCAAGACGCTTGGCAAGCCCAGCAAGTCCATGCTGGCCAGAACAGTGCCCTGGGAAAACTCGTTCCACACTGAGACTGGTAAGAGCCTTGGCCGCCTGATCTAACTCTTCTTCGCTTGCTTCAAGCAAATGGGTACCGCCAACAAGGGCGTGAAGCTTGGTGACTCCTGCCTGTTCTTGAACGTAGGTCAGAACGTTGGCCATGCCACTGTGACAGCAGCCGAGGAGCAACACCGTGCCAGAGGCTGTGTCGAGGAGTAGACAGGAATCATCGGGAACCGGATCAACGGTTGTGCCCTGAGGATCAACATAAAAATTGTTGATGTTCTGAGCGTTCCCTTTGATTCGCGGAATGTCCGTTACCATGCGCATACCCGGCGCAAGCTGATGAATGCCCTGTACGCGGTGTACCTTGGGCATGGGATCAAGCTCGGTGAAGGGAGGAAGCCCGATGAAACGGGATTCTTTGCCTTCTTCGACATGATACCGGTCTCGACAGTATTCTGGGTGCGCATACATTGGTCCCGTGAATCCTGCCTTGTAGAGCGGAACAATGCCACCGGTGTGGTCATAATGCCCGTGCGAAAGCGCAAGGGCTTTGAATTCTGAGGGCTGAAAACCGAGAGTCTTTGCATTCTGGAGAAACTTATCCGTGCTTCCGGTGTCCCATAGCCATTTTTCGCCATTGGGCAACTTGAGGGCACAGGAAAAGCCATGCTCGTGAAGGAGGCCAGATTTCGAACTCGTATCATCAATGAGGACTGTCATTCGAGTAGACATGAAATTTCTCCAGAATGTTCTGTGTGTCGTTATTCAGCTGTTCGTAGTGGAAGTACCTTGTCTGGGTCGTCTTTAAAAAGCTTGTAGACGACGGAGTCAATAAGCGCCTGCCAGCTGGCGAGGACGAGGTCATAATGAACGCCAACAGTGGTCCAGCGCTCCGTGTTGTCGGCGGATTCGATGAGAACCCGGACAACGGAAGCTGTTCCGTCTGTGTCGTCATCCTTGATGCCCGGCAGGACTCGCACCTTGTAGTCTTCCAGCCGCATTTCTGCGAGGGAAGGGTAACAGGGGGTGAGAGCCTTTCGAAGGGCAACGTCTAGGGCGTTGACCTGACCTTTACCTGTGGCGGCAGTGTGTTCAATGCGGTCGCCGACCCGGATCATGACTGTTGCTTCAGCGTATGGGGAGGAGTCACGCCCACGTACAGAGTCGCTGACGCTGAACGTGATGCGTTCGAAATACTCCTTGGTCCAGCCAAGAGCACGGAAAAACAAGAGTTCAAATGATGCTTCGGCGCTGGCGTATTCATAGCCTTTGTCTTCTCGGGCTTTGATTTCATCCAGCAGGGTTTTGACCGCTTTGTCATTTTTATCCAGAGGATAATTATACTTTTCGGCCATGTGCAGAATGCTGCTCCGACCGGAAAGACGGGAGAGCAAAATACGCTGGGCATTGCCAACGGCACGAGGCTCAATGTGTTCGTAGGTTCGCGGGTTGCGTCGAACTGCACTGATGTGCACACCGCCTTTGTGAGCAAAGGCCGAGGTGCCAACATATGGCTGCCGGTCAAACGGGTGCAGGTTGCAGATGTCAGAGACGAAACGGCTGACTTCCGCAAGCTGGTTCATATGCCCTTCTGGCAGACAGGTGTACGCGCCATTATGCTTGAGTTCCAGATTGGGAATAATCGAGCAGAGATTGGCGTTGCCACAGCGCTCTCCGTAGCCATTAATGGTTCCCTGAACAAGCTGTGCCCCTGCAAGAACGGCTTCGATGGCTCCTGCCACAGCTGTATCAGAATCATTATGAGTATGGATGCCAAGAGTGGCTTCTGGAATTGCAGTTCTGACCCTTTGAATGATGTTGCGAATTTCCGAAGGCAGAGTGCCTCCGTTTGTATCACAAAGGACCAGAACCTCAGCTCCTCCTTCGTGTGCGGCACGAAGGCAGTCGAGGGCATATTCTGGATTGCTCTTGAATCCGTCAAAGAAGTGCTCTGCATCAAAATGCAGCACCTCGACGTGTGGCCGAAGAACGGCGAGCGAGTCCCGAATCATGCTGAGGTTATGCTCTTCGGTGGTGCGCAGGGCTTCATGAACATGAAGGTCCCAGGTCTTGCCGAAGATGCAAATGGCGTCAGGCTTGCTGTCAATCAGAGCCTGGAGTTGTGGATCGCTTTCTGCGGTTCCGTGAGGGGAGCAGGTGCTCCCGAAAGCAGAGATGCGTGCGTGAGAAAGCCCGTGATTGCGAATTTCACGAAAAAAAGCTTTGTCAGTTTCGTTTGAGGCGGGCCAGCCGCCTTCAATGAAGTCAACGCCCAGTTTGTCAAGACGTGTGGCGATGCGCAGCATGTCTGCAAGGGAGAGGGTTATCCCCTCTCCCTGCGTCCCATCTCGTAGCGTTGTGTCATATATTTGTATTTTTTTCATACGAGAGAAGAGGGCGGCATCATTAGCATCTGATACCGTCTTTTTCGAGTTCAAACGCGTCATGCAGGGTTCGCATGGCGAGTTCCGTATATTTTTCTTCGATGAGGCAGGTCACTTTGATCTCGGAAGTGGAAATCATAAGGATGTTGATGCCTTCATTGTGCAGAGCAGTAAACATGGTTGATGCTACACCGGAGTGGGTGCGCATGCCAACACCAATGGCGGAAACCTTGGCAACGTCCTCGTCGTAGAGCACTTCGCCACCGCCGAGGGTTTCCTTGATTCCGTCCAGAATGGACATGGTCTTTTCAAGGTCACCACGGGGAACAGTAAAAGTCATGTCGGTCTTGTGACCGTCGCGGCTGGTGTTCTGAATAATCATGTCAACAACAACGCCAGCATCGGCCAGCGGAGCGAAAAGAGAAGAGGCAATGCCCGGCTTGTCATAAACATCAAGAATCGTTACGCGAACCTGATCCTTGTCATAAGCAATACCTGAAACCAGAACGGCTTCCATGCTTTCATCCTCCTGCGTTACCAGTGTGCCGGGGCTTTCAACAAACGTAGACAGCACATGGACAGTCATATTGTACTTTTTAGCGAATTCAACGGAACGGGTCTGGAGCACTTTCGCGCCCATGGAGGCAAGCTCCAGCATCTCGTCATAGGTAATTTTCGGGATACGTTTTGCTTTGGTCACGATGTTGGGGTCAGTCGTATAGACGCCGTCAACGTCGGTGTAGATTTCACAAAGCTCAGCATCAACAGCCACGGCGAGCGCAACTGCGGAGGTGTCGGAACCACCACGACCAAGGGTCGTAATGCGGCCGTCTTCATTGACCCCCTGAAAACCAGCAACGACCAGAACGTCGTATGTTTCAAAAAGCTTGAGCAGGTTTTCTTTGTCGATATTCAGGATGCGCGCACGGCCAAACTGGCTGTCCGTGTTGATTTGAGCCTGATGCGAGAGGATGGACCGGGCTTTGATACCCGAGTCTTTCAGCAGCATGGTGAACAGGGCTGTCGATGCCTGCTCGCCAGTGGAAACGAGAGAGTCCATTTCTGCTGGGTCCGGGGAACTGGACCATTCCTTTGCCAGGGCAAGAAGGCGATTTGTTTCTCCAGACATTGCGGACAGAACGGCCATAACCTTGTGTCCGCTAGCCAGAGCTTTTTCTACCTTTGCTTGCACCTTACGCATACAGTCGAGGTTGGCGACGGATGTGCCACCAAACTTCTGAACGATGATGCCCATGGGCTATAAGCTCCTCACGAAGAGTTTGAGTAATACGGAAGAATAAAGGTCGAGGGGGTCTCAGTCCGTTTCGCTCTGCGGGAACGCTGCTTCATAGACAGAAAGCGCGTCATCGCCTGCAATAATCAGCCGCAGGTCGCGGCCGTTGTCACAGTGGTCCCACACAAAATGAATGGAGTCTTCAGGCCAGAATTCCTTGTCGAGGAACTGGACCCATTCGACAACAACGAGAGTCTCGTCATCATTCAGGAATTCCAGGAGAGATTCGTCAGGCTCCTGGTATTCCAGTCGGTAGAGATCAAAATGAGCTGTTTCCGGGGTCGTGGGGTACAGGTTCATGATGTTGAAGCTGGGGCTTGAAACCCGCGCCTCGTCACCACCGGGCAGTGCCGTCACCAGTCCACGAACGAGAGTTGTTTTTCCTGCTCCAAGATTGCCCTCAAGCAGCAGGTTAATCCCTTTTCCCTGTAATGCGATAGCCTGCGCCAAACGTTGTCCTAAAGCGAGTGTTGCGTTTTCGTCTTCAAGATGGAGCCGAAGCTCCTTCACACTGGAATGTCTCACTCTTCCTCCACAGGAGGCAGAAGAGTGCGCAGGATGTCTTCCTTGCCAATCACACCTACCAGATGGCCTTTTTCGACCACGGGCAGGGTGTGGAAATTATGCTCTACAATAATTGATGCAATGTCTTCAAGTCTTGTTTCCGGGGTGACCGTGACCGGAGCAGGCGTCATGGCCTGCTCAACGGTCAGGGCAGTGATTTTTTCCACTTCCCGGTCAAAGTCTTTGCTGGATGAAAAAGGAATCAGGCCATCAAGAACAGTGAACAGAGAGGGCAGGCGCAGCTTTTTTTGCTGGGCGACGAGGTCGCTCTGGCAGAGGATGCCAACAACATTGTCGTTGTCATCCAGAACTGGCAGACCATTAATGCCCTTTTCGAGCATAATGCCGACAGCTGTACTGATCTCATCATCAAGGCACAAAGTGACAGGGTCCACAGTCATGATGTCTTTTGCCTTAAGCATCTACGGTCTCCTTTAATGCCTTGGGAAGGGCATTAGCGATGTCGCTTGCAGTGTTACCGCGCACCGGGAAATCTTCGGAAAGCTGGCCGCCAGCAAGACCATGCCAGTAGACAGCAAGGCATGCGGCGTCTTCGAGTTCCATGTCGCGGGCCAAAAGGCTTGTGCTCAGACCACCCAGCACGTCTCCAGAGCCAGCAACCGCGAGGTTGGAAATGGCAAAGGGAGAAACGTAGGCGCGTCCGTCAGGCAGGGCAATGATGGTGCCTGCACCTTTAAGGATACTGACTGCGCCGGTCTGGGCGGCGAAATCCTGTGCTGCGTGCAGGCGGTCGGCCTGAACGTCTTCGGCAGAGATGCCAAGGATGCGAGCGGCTTCACCGGGGTGAGGCGTCAGCACCATTGGTGTGCTCAGGTGCTCCAGAAGTTCGGGAGCCTGGGCAATCCAGTACAGGGCATCAGCGTCAACAACGAGCTTGGGCAGGTCCAGTTCTGCGAGTGCGCGCAGAAAGCCGAGAGTTCTTTCGTCGCGGCCCATGCCCGGACCAAGCAGGATGGCAGAGAAGCGTGACAGGTGCGGGATAAGATCCTGCGCCATGCCTTCGTTCCAGTATGTGCCTTTGCCAAGCGGAAGCGTCATGATGTCGGGGTTGCCGCCCTTGACTTCCTGAGCGAGACCCGCCGGGCAACCGATGGTAACCAGACCTGCACCACTCCGGATAGCTCCGAGGGCTGCAAGGTGAGGGGCACCGGTCAGACCGATGGAGCCACCAAGAATCAAAACGTGCCCGGCGTCACCCTTGTGCATCTCCGGGTGGGGGGCAGGCAGCAGATCAAGCACGCCATCTGTGAGCATGGAACATGTCGCAGGGGTAGAGTGCTTGATAAATTCGGGGATACCAATGCCGCACACATGGATGTCTCCAGTGAACTCTGCGGAACTGGGCATTGCCAGACCAATTTTGGCAGCTTCAAAAGTGACCGTCGTGTCGGCCATGACTGCAACAGGAGCAGGTTCGCCAGTCAGTCCAGACAGGCCAGAAGGAATGTCCAGAGACAGGATGAATGCAGAGGATTTGAAAATGTTGATGTCTTCAATCCATTCCTGCGTTTCTTCGCGAAGCTCGCCCTTGAAGCCCGTACCAAGCAGACCGTCAACAATAACATCCGGCTCGCCAAAATCGTGGACAAATTCCAGCAGGGAACGGCCCTTTGCAAGGTGTCCAAGCTGAATACCCATTTTTTGGGCAAGGCGCATGTTCGCTGCGGCGGCACCGCGGTAGTCTTTTTTCTTTCCGGTGTGCAGAACCAGCACCTGTGCGCCAGAGTTGGCAAGGTGACGGGCAACACAGAATGCGTCTCCGCCATTATTGCCAGAGCCTGCAATAACCAGAATAGAGAGGCCTTCAACAGATCCGACGCTGTCTTCGAGAACTCCGTGGGCACCGAGGCCTGCGTTCTCCATCAGGACTTCCTGACGAAGACCAAAATCTTCAATTGTTGCCTGATCCCAGGCTGTCATCTCTTCCGGAGTCGGAAGAGGCACGGCATGATACATTTCCATGAAATTATTTCTCCAGGATGACGACGGCAGAGGCGACGTCCTTGCCATGCGTCAGGCTGATGTGGGTTGACGTGATACCAAGGCCCGTGGCCCGTTTTTTGGCATTTCCATGAAGGACGAGCATGGGCTGACCAGATTCGAGTCGCTGTACTTCCAGATCCTGAAATCCGACACCCTTGGCGATTCCTGTGCCGAGGGCTTTGGCCGCAGCTTCTTTGGCTGCAAAACGGGCGGCAACGTATTCAATGATTCGGTGTGATCCCTCCGGCAGAGCTGCATGCTCTGCCGGGGTAAGAATACGCTGGAGAAAATGCTCCTGATGCCGCTCCAGTACAGATTGGATACGCGAGAGCTCGACAAGGTCAAGACCAAGACCAATAATCATGCCCGGCTTTCCCTAGTCCACAAAAGTGTTGATGATGTCGCGCATCTCTTTCACTGCGACAGGAATGCCGGTGAAGATGGCGCGGGACATGATGCTATGACCGATGGAATATTCACAGATGCCAGGAATATTCTTGAATCGCAGAATGTTGGTGTAGTTCAGGCCATGACCAAGGTTTACCTTGAGGCCGAGCTTCTGGGCATGGGCAATGCCGTCTGCAATTTTTTTGAATTCGATTTCTTCCTGCTTGTAGTCTGCGGCGTCTGCGTAGTGGCCGGTATGAATTTCGACAAATTCACAGCCAACGCGTGCCGTTGCCTCAATCTGCTCAGGGTCTGCATCAATGAAAAGGCTGGAGCGGATGCCCGCAGCATGAATTTCTTTGACGAATTCGGTCAGTTCTGCTTCGCGGCTTACGACGTCCATGCCACCCTCTGTGGTGAGTTCCTGACGTTTTTCAGGAACAATACAGCACATGTAGGGCTGGGTCTTGAGGCAGATGGCATGCATTTCGTCTGTCGCGGCCATTTCAAGGTGCATGCGGGTGTTGATGGTCTTGCGGAGCATCTCAACATCCCGGTCCTGAATGTGGCGGCGATCTTCGCGCAGATGGCAAATGATGCCAACTGCACCAGAGAGTTCTGCAAGGTGAGCGCCTGTAACGGGTTCTGGTTCATGACCAAGACGAGCCTGACGAAGTGTGGCAATATGATCAATATTAACGACAAGTGATGGCATCTGCTGCAATCCTTTAGTAATATGATAATCTGAATTTCGGGGAAGAGGGACAAAGCTTCCCCTCTTTCATGAAATTGTCGCTAACATATAGGGAAAGTCAAGGAAAAGAATGGGATCTTGGCCTGTGGGTTGACTTTTCAGCATATGGTGCTCAAGTTGACTTGGAAAGAGGGGAGTTGTACGAAACCCCCTTCTCTTTTTTTCTTTAAACGAAAACGTCCTCAAGAGGTCGAAATAGATGAACGTCTGTATTGTTGGAACCGGTTACGTGGGGCTGGTGAGTGCCGCATGTTTTGCAGAGATGGGCAACAATGTTGTCTGTGTTGATGTAAACCCTGCTGTGGTGAAAACCCTTCGTGAGGGGCATGTCCACATTTATGAGCCGGGCCTTGAAGAGATGGTTCGACGGAATTCGCAGGAAGGTCGTCTGACCTTTACGACAAGTCTTGAGGATGGTCTCAAAGACGCCCTGACAGTGTTTATTACTGTTGGCACGCCTTGCCGCGAAGATGGGAGCTGCGATTTGCAGTATGTCCATGCTGTCGCCCGCGAGGTTGGCCAGAAGATGACGAGCCGCAAGATTGTTGTGGACAAGTCCACAGTACCGGTTGGTACGGCGGATCAGGTTCGCGCAATTGTGGCTGCTGAGTTGGAAGCCCGAGGCGAGGACATTCCTTTTGATGTTGTCTCCAATCCGGAGTTCCTGAAAGAAGGCGACGCTGTAAATGACTTCATGAAGCCTGACCGCGTTATTCTGGGCACCGACAACCCTGAGACCGCAGAAGCCATGCGCTCTTTGTACGCTCCGTTTGCTCGCAGCCGCGAGAAGCTCATTACAATGGGCATCCGAAGCGCTGAGATGACCAAGTATGCAGCGAACTGCCTGCTGGCGACAAAAATTTCTTTTATCAACGAAGTTGCAAACATTTGCGAAAAAGTTGGTGCTGACGTGCGTGACGTGCGCCTTGGCATTGGCTCCGACCACCGCATTGGTTATCACTTCATTTATCCCGGTGTTGGTTACGGTGGTTCCTGCTTCCCCAAGGACGTGAAGGCGCTTATCACAACTGCACTGGAAAATGGTCACACTCCAAGCCTGCTTCAGGCTGTGGATTCCGTGAACGATGCACAGAAGCTGTCCATCGCCCGTAAGGTTGAAGAATACTTCGCCAACCAGGGTGGTGTTGAAGGTAAAACTATTGCTCTGTGGGGACTGGCATTCAAGGCCAACACAGACGATATTCGTGAGGCTCCTGCACTGGTGATGATTCGTCGCCTGACTGAGCAGGGCATGCGTGTACGCGCCTTTGACCCGGTTGCAGCAGACAACACCAGAAAGGCTCTCGAAGGCAATGACCTGGTAGAGATTGTGTCTGAGCAGTATGAGGCTCTTGACGGTGCAGACGCTTTGGCCGTTGTGACGGAGTGGAACCAGTTCCGCAAACCTGACTTTGCTCTGGTAAAAGAAAAGCTTTCTGCCCCGATTCTGTTTGACGGCAGAAACCTGTACTCCCCGTCTGAGATGGCACAGAACGGCTTTGCGTACTTCTCCATTGGTCGTCCAAATCCGAAGACCTGCTAGTTCTATGAATATACAAAAAGCCCCCAACCGTTTGGCTGGGGGCTTTTTTTTGTCATCAGAAATCGAATCTGGCTTCGGGAACAGCCGAAACCGAAAATCATGAGAAGGGAGCGAGGAGGAACTAGCTCAGGAGAGCTGTTTTTTTGCAGGTTCGGTACTGGAGTTCTTTGATGATGATGCGTTCATACTCAAGATGGGCACCGACGCCTGCCTGGAATTCTTCCTGAAGGAACTTCTCAAGGTATTGAGCTTCTTCCCAAAAATCGAGCAGCTCTTCGTCCGCAAGTCCTTTGACCTGTTCTTCAAGTGTGTACTGTGATGTCTGGTGAGCGTACTGGCCCATGTTTATCCCCTCTCAAACTGAATTTCGTACCGGGAAGCCCCGGCATGCAAGGCGGTACGATAAATGACGAGGGGGCTTAGCGCAACTGATTTTCTCGCGGAAAAAAGGCAGAAATATAGGCTTGTTGAAATGTGCTAGGCGATAAACTGTTTAAGTTGTGATGAAAAAAACTTTTTTTCGTCACGTTGCGTTAAAGAAAATTTAGGTTTATCCGAATTGTACTGGCAGAATGACTAACGATCTCCTTCGGATGTCGTATTTTCTCATTCAGACCACAGGAGAGAGGTGTATGGACGAGACCCAAAAAAAGCAGGATGCAAAGCTTATCCAGCTGGTCACGTTTAGCATCGGCGAAGAAGAGTTTGGGGTAGATATTTTGAAGGTGCAGGAAATTATCCGCATCATGGAAATTACGAAAGTCCCCAAGGCTCCTATTTTTGTCGAAGGCGTGATTAATCTGCGTGGCAATGTCATCCCGATTATTGATTTGAGGAAGCGTTTTGGCCTCAGTGCTCGAGAACACGACAAGCATACACGTATCATCGTGATTGAAATCAACAAGATGGTTGTGGGCTTTGTTGTGGACTCCGTGTCTGAGGTGCTTCGGATTCCGGCAAGCACCGTGGAACCGCCGCCGCCGGTTGTTTCCGGTCTGGAATCAGAATACATCAGCGGTGTCGGCAAACTTGAAGACCGCCTGCTGATCCTTCTGGATCTTGATCGTTTGCTGTCTAGCGAAGAGCAGGACGTTCTGGCAACGGTCTAGACTTTGTCATAAACTGTTGCCGCCCGTCGCCTGAAAAGGCATTATGGCCGCCGCGCATGTTGCACGGCGGCTTTTTGTTGTATAACCGAAGAACATCGCTTTTGAACGTGAAAAAAAGGATCACGGGCCTTTGATTTTCCCACAAGAATTACGAGAAATAGTCTCGGCAGGAAAGAGCAGGAACAAGGGAGAGACCTATACCCAGCGGGTGTACAAGTCTGGTCCCGGTACGCAGGCTGCAATCGCAGCTGGTCTTTTGGCGCGCGGTAAAAACGTCGTCATGGTTGTGCCGGGGGTGCGGGAACTCTCCCGTATGAAAGCTCTCCTGAATGTGTTTTCCAGCAAGGCTGGTCCCTTTGGGGGGTCATCCTGGGTGGAGTTTCCCCCATACCCGGCCGAAACTGTTGATGCTGAACGCTGGTCCAGCAGATGGGCTGCACTGTATTCTCTTGCTTCAGGAACTGGCGCAAAAGGCGTTATTCTGACGCCGGGAAACCTGCTTCCCAAATGGCCACCGCGCCGCGTGCTGGATACGCATCACCTTGTGCTTCGCAAGGGCGAAGAGATTTTGCCCGAGGATTTGATTGAGCAGCTTGTGACGTGGGGCTACAGACGTTCCGGGATGGTGACCCGTCCCGGTGAAATGGCTATGCGGGGAGACATATTTGATGTCTTTGTCCCGGGCTATTCTGATCCCCTGCGTTTTGAGTTCTTTGGCGATACGATCGAAGACATCCGTCTTTTTGATGCGAACAGCCAGCGCTCCAAGTCGGAAATTTCTGAGACAGTTATTCTGCCCGTGCTTCCTGCAATTCTGGCTCCAGCGGAGTGTGATGCAGCGCGTGAACGATGGGAAAAACTGCGTCGCATGGGTGACCTTGATGCGGGAGCCGAAGCATTCTTTAGAAATAAGCTGGAGGAAAGCCGGGGCGACATTCGGCCGGGGCTGTTTTATCCTGATGCAGAGTCTCTTGATGCGTGGCTGCCTGACGATGCCGTCTGGATTTTATGCGGGGCAGGGCAGTTGCGGACCCGTATGGAAGAAACAGAATGGCACTGGGCTGAGGCTCTTGATGATGAAGCCGTTCAGCAGGGCTGGCGTCGTCCTCGCAATGTCCTGATTCAGACAGCGGAAGCTGCGCGCAAGGCGTGGCAGAATTCCCCGCAGCTTCATTTTGAAGATTTGACTATTGGGGAAAAAGACGACGGTCTGGAACTTCCTGAAAAAAATTATAGCTCCTTTGAAGAACTGTTCTGGCGGCCCGAAGATCGGAACAGGCCGTGGCAGGCGTTTTTGACGGCCTTGAAAAAGTGGAGCCGGGAGCGTCCTCAGGTTGTGCTGTCTTTCCGCACCCCACAGTCCAGAAAGAAATTTTTATCCCTTGCCGAGCAGGAAGGTATTGTTCCTGCCACTGAGTACCAGCCGGAAGAACGCGGGCTGTTTGCGCTTGTGTCTCCGCTGAAAGACGGCGTCGAACTCCAGTGGAATGGAACGCTTGTCTTGGGTGAGAATGTTATTCAGCCGTCACGTGACCGGGTTGTGATGCCCGGGGATGTGAATTTCAAGGGGCTGAGTACTTACGAAGACCTTTCCGAGGGTGATCTGATTGTTCACCGCGAGTGGGGCCTGTCTCGTTTTGGCGGATTGCACAGGATGAAGCTCGGTAGTGTAAGCAATGATTATTTGCTCCTGTTCTATTCTGGTGATGACAAGCTGTATGTTCCTGTTGATCGGCTGGATGTGATTCAGCGCTATAAGGGACCAGAAGGGTCGTCGCCAACACTGGACAAACTCGGCGGGACTGGCTGGTCCAGAGCAAAGAGTCGGGCGAGAAAGGCCATTGAGAAAATTGCGCGTGAGCTTGTCGAAATGTACGCATGGCGCAAGGTGACCAAGGGTTTTTCATATTCACCTGTCGATGACATGTTTGCTGAGTTTGAGGCGTCTTTTGGTTTTGAGGAAACTCCGGATCAGGAGAAGGCCATTCATGATGTGCTCGCAGATATGGAAAAGAATGAGCCTATGGATCGGCTTGTTTGCGGTGACGTGGGTTTTGGCAAAACCGAAATTGCCATGCGCGCCGCGTTCCGTGCTGCACTGGATGGGCGGCAGGTGGCAATCCTGTGTCCGACGACGGTGCTGGCTGAACAGCATTACCAGAATTTCCGCAAGCGTATGGAAAACTTCCCTGTCACGGTGTCTATGCTCAGCCGCTTTGTCCCCCGGCAGCGACAGAAAGCTGTGCTGGCCGCTGCGGCCCGTGGCGAAGTTGATATTTTGATTGGAACGCACCGCCTGCTGTCGCAGGACGTGCATCTACCGAATCTTGGGTTGCTGATTCTTGATGAGGAGCAGCGCTTTGGCGTGAAGCACAAGGAACGGCTCAAGCAGCTTCGAAAAGATATTGATGTGTTGGCTCTGACAGCCACACCAATCCCGCGCACCTTGCAGCTTTCTCTGTCTGGCATCCGAAGCCTGAGCGTGATGGAAACGCCGCCAGTCGACAGAAAGCCTGTCCAGACCTCTTTGCTGGAGCGTGATAACTCTGCCTTGCGCAAAATCATTGAGCGCGAGATTGAGCGAGATGGGCAGATATTCTGGGTGCACAACCGTGTGCGCAGTTTGCCCCGTGTTACAGAATATGTGCAGGAGCTGATGCCGTCGGCGCGTGTTGGCATGGCGCATGGGCAGATGAAAGAACGAGAGCTGGAAGAGACCATTCACAAGTTTTGGCATGGCGAACTGGACGTCTTGGTGTGTACGGCTATCGTTGAATCCGGTCTTGACTTCCCACGTGCAAATACACTTGTTGTTGACCAGGCTCAGCTTTTTGGCTTGGGGCAGCTGTATCAGCTTCGGGGACGTGTGGGCAGAAGTGCAACGCAGGCGTATGCGTATTTTGTCGTTCCTTCTATTGAGAAAATCCCAGAGCAGACCCGAAAGCGACTTCAGGTTATTTTGGACATGGATTATCTGGGGGCTGGTTTTCAGATCGCAATGGAAGACCTGCGCTTGCGTGGAGCCGGAAATATCCTTGGTGAAGTGCAGTCAGGAAGTATGGCCAAAGTTGGTCTGGATATGTTCCTTGAGATGCTGGAAGAAGAAGTCCGCCACCTGCGTGGAGAAAAAGACCAGCGGGATACCAGTCCTGAATTGAATATTTTGTTTGAAGCGCACATCCCGGAAGATTATATTCCGGAAACACGTGAGCGCCTGCGTTACTACAAGGCCCTCTCCACGGCTGAGCAGGGAACTCTGGAGGAGCTGGAGAGCGAAATCCGGGACCGCTTTGGTGCGCCGCCAGTAGAATTTCAGCGCTTTGCCAATGTGCTTCGACTCAAGCGTTTGCTGGGGGCGTTGCATATTACCAAGGCTGATGTCTTTGAAGGGCGCCTTGTCTTGCATTTTACTGAGGAAGCCACAGTGCTTTCCCCGGAAGACATTGTGGCGTATGTGCAGTCCCGGCAGGGCATTGTCAAAATGCTGCCGCCAGACAAGCTGGAAATTCGTTCGCGAGATTCCAAGGATATTCTGGGGGCACTGGCATTTTTTGAAAAAGAACTCACATCGCTTGTTCCGGAAGAACCGGGAAAGGCCACCGAATAAACGCTTTGAACTGAGGTCTCTTCTCTGATGAAACTGCGTGCGCTAATTCTTTCTGTAATGCTGCTTGGCCTGAGTGGACTGTTTGCCTGTACCCCAAGCCAGAATGAGCAGGGTGTCGTTGCGACGGTGAATGGGAAAAAGATTTCTCTGAAACGGCTTGAGATGAAGTATGACTTCAAGCATCTTGATGTTGCCAACGATTCTCTACCCTCGGTTGAGGGTGTTCGCCGTGACTATGGGGAGCTTTTGGGTGATCTGATTGTGGAAGCTCTGGTTCACGAAGAACTGGAGACACGTGGGCTTGCTGTGACTGATGAAGAGTTGCAGGCTGCGGAAAACACGGTTCGGAAGGATTACCCGGAGGGAGCTTTTGAAGACGTTTTGGTAGAAGAGTATATTGATATTGATGCGTGGCGGCAGGAGCTGCGTGGACGACTGGAGTTGATGAAGCTCCACACCGAGGTTTTGCGCCCGGCTGTTTCCATTACATATCAGGAGGCAGAAAAATATTACCGGGAGCACATCTCGGAATTTTATTTGCCCGCCCGGGTTCGAGTGCATCTGATTGAGGGACCGAGCCGAGATGCCGTGCAGAGTGCACAGCTTTTTTATTTGCAGAAAAAAGACATGGGCGAGCTGGAAAAGAAGTTTAGTCACGTGAAAGTTCGGGAACTGAGAATGCAGGAAGATCGTCTTCCTGTTCTTTGGCGAAACGCGCTAAAAGGTTTGGAAGCAGGCGAAGCAACTCCGGTCATGACGGGAGAGCAGAAGTTTCAGAGTCTGGTCTTTTTGAGTAAGACTGAAGCGCGTGTGCTGGACCCTTCACGGGCCTACCCGGTGGTGGAAAAGGTTTTGCTGGAGCAAAAACTCCGGGATGCTTTTGATGCATGGCTGAGCAAGACTTTGGAGCGCGCTGAAATCCGTGTGTCGACACACCTTTTGCAGTCTGTACAAAAAAAATCTGCCAGCACGACAAAAGAGTAAATATTTCAGGACAGCGTGCTGTTTATTGCGCTGTGAGTAAAAAGATACTATTCAGGACTACGGCCAAAAGGAAAGAGTACACAGGCGTTCTGTGTGGCCGCTTTAACAGGAACATTATGGGAGAGAGTCCTTGCATCGTTCATACAAGACTATTCTTGCGTTGCTTTTTGTGCTGTGCTTTTCATCTGTAGCATGGAGTGCACAGGTCGTTGACCGCATTGTTGCAGTGGTAAACGGCGAAATTATCACCCTTTTCGATCTCAATGAACGCATTAAACCCTTCCTTGACCGTTTTCAGGGGAAGACTCTGACGGATGCCGACAAGCGGGCTATCCTCCAACTGAAACACCAAATGCTTGATGGTATGGTGAATAACATTCTCATTAAGCAGGAAGGCGATCGCCTTGGAATCCAAATTTCTGATGTTGAAGTTGAGAATGAAGTCCGAACCTATAAGAAGAATGCCAATCTTTCTGAAGAAGATTTTCAGAAGCAGCTGACCCTTGAGGGGCTGACTCGTGATCAGTTCAAGGACAAGCTGAAAGAAGAAATCCTTCGCCACAAGCTCCTTGGTTTCATGGTAAAGCGAAAAGTCGCCGTGACGAAGCAGGACATTCAGCGCTATTATGATGCGCATCCTGAGATGTTTAAGCAGAACAAGCAGCTTGATGTGAGCCTGATTCTTGCTGGATCTGACGTCAATCTGAAAGAAATTCGTGCCAGAATCGCAAATGGCGAGATAGAATTTGCGGATGCTGCCAACACATATTCTGAAGGTCCCGGAGCAGGGCAGGGCGGCCGTATTGGTACGCTCGAATGGCGCGATTTGGCTCCTGAGTGGCGCGACGTGCTGCGCGGTGTGTCTGCTGGCAATATGACAAAGATTTTTGCTGTTCAGGGCAAGAGCGCCCTTATTCTTGTAAATGGTGTTCAGCAGGCTGGCGAAGCCGACCTGAAATCCGTGGAAGATCGCATCTACAAGACGCTGTACCAGGAACGCCTTGAAAAACGTTTTCAGGAGTACATTGGTAAGCTGAAAGAAAATGCTCTGATTGAAATCAAGCTGTAGGATTTTTTTCGTCAACGTTCCGGTACGCTTCGACGAATGTGACGCAGCGTTTATGGAGTTTTCGTAATGGATTTACAGGAACTGGGCGAGGTATTCCGAGAGGAACGCGAACGGCAGGGCTTGACCATCGACGAGGTGGTCGAACGCACCAAGATTAGCAAAATCAACATCGTGGCAATAGAAAAGGCTCAGACCGAATTTTTGCCACATCCCGTATATGCCAAGGGCTTTGTTCGAAATTATGCCCGAATGCTTGGACTGGATGCTGATGAGATGTCTGCGGTCATGGAGGTGGAATACACCCTGCCAGAACTGGAGAATGGCGACGGTTGCGGGGCACTGAATCCCCCACGTATTGCTGTCCTCAATAATGAAAAAAAGCGCACCCTGCGCAAGGTCTTCCTTGTTGTCGCGGTCGTTGTATGTCTCGCAGCAGCTGGGGCGTATTACTTCTTTGGCCCGAAAAAGGCCGAGCAGCCTGTTGTTGCAACTGTTGAAGAGTCGCTTGCTGTTGAGCAGGCTGCTCCAGACAGTGTAGAGCCTGAGGCGAGCGAAGTTGTGACAGAGTCTGTCCCGGCAGATCAGACTGAGAGCGCAACGGAAGATGTTCAGGCCAATGCTGCCGCGACAGCTCCGGCTGATGCTTCGGGCGCAGAGTCCGCTGCTGAGCCGGTGGCTGATGCGACGCCAGAGGAATCTGCCCCGGCAGAAGACGTTGCAGCCCCGGAACAAACCGCAACGGTCTTGCCCATTGCCCAGCAGGTGCTGGAAGTTCGGGCAACAGAGACTTGCTGGATGCGGGCTGTGATTGATCCTGACGAGAATGGTGAGGGGAAGATCATTGATGCAACACTTCAGGCCGGAGATTCTCAGGTGCTGAACTTTGCAACGGGGCTTTCGCTCAAGTTGGGCAATGCTGGTGGCGTTGAGCTGATGCTGAACGGCCAGAAGTATGACTTTAGCGCCAAGCGTGGACAGGTTCGTACCCTGGACTTTCGCGCAGAAGAGTAGACAGCCTGCCTATGCAGGATTTTATCGATAAAGCACTTATACTGCGAGTTGGGCGGTTTCGGGAGGCGGACCTTTGGCTCCGTCTCTTTACCCCACAGCGGGGACTGCTCACCGCATTTGCATTTGGAGGCAGCCGCAGCCGGCGACGGTTTGTTGGCTGCCTCGATGCGTTAAATGTTGTTTCGTTTTTGTTTCAGCCGAACAAAACAGGGACCTATCTGGCTCTTGGCGAAGGAAATTTGCTCAAGGGACGCCGTGGCTTACGGAAAAGTTCAAAGCGCCTTGGCTTTGCGGCAAACTGTGTGAAGTTTTTTGAGGCAGTCCATGTTGAGCCAGAGGAATCAGAAAAAAGTTTTGTCCTGCTGGATCAGGCGCTGGACACAATTGAGAGCGAAGATCGCATTTCCCCGCTTTTCCCAATGCTCTTTCGATTGCGGACGGCATTTGAGCAGGGCTACGGGCCGTCGCTAGACACTTGCTCTCAATGCGGAAAAGTCTTAAAGACTGCGGTTGCTCCGACACTTTTTGTTGAGGAAGGACGAATTTTATGTGGAGAATGCTCCTCCGCAGGCGGACGCCGGGTACCTCTCAACGGCCGGGTCCTGTCCATCCTTGAGCATGTCTGCCGAAACACTCCGGAAGCGTGGTGCTCACTTGAGCTTGCTGGCGAAGATCGGCGCATCATTTATGATGCAGTCGACAGTCTGGTGCGCTGGCACTTGGGGCTGAAGTGGGAAGACGGACGCTTTCTTAGAACTTGATGATTTCGCCAGAGAAAACTCTGGATGATGTAAAGAAGGAGAGAATATGTATTTCCAGGATGTTATCTTGGCTCTGCAAAAGTACTGGTCCGATCGTGGCTGCGTTCTGCAGCAGCCATATGATATTGAGACCGGCGCCGGAACCTTCAATCCGGCAACTTTTTTGCGAGCCATCGGGCCGGAGCCGTGGCGTGTTGCCTATGTGGAACCCTCTCGCAGACCCACTGACGGCCGTTATGGTGAAAACCCAAACCGCCTGCAGCTGTTCAATCAGTTTCAGGTTCTGCTGAAGCCCTCTCCTGACAATGTGCAGGAGCTGTACCTTGAGAGCCTCAAGGCTCTTGGTATTGATCCCGCAGAGCATGACATCCGCTTTGTTGAGGACAACTGGGAATCCCCGACTCTTGGCGCATGGGGCCTTGGCTGGGAAGTGTGGCTGAACGGAATGGAAATTTCCCAGTTCACCTACTTCCAGCAGGTTGGCGGCATCGACATGCACCCGGTGAGTGTTGAGCTGACCTACGGTCTTGAACGTATTTGCATGTACCTCCAGGAAAAAGAGTCCGTGTACGATCTCGACTGGAATGCCAACGTGAAATACGGCGATGTGAGCCATCAGGTTGAAGTTGAGCATTCCCGCTACAACTTTGACGAGTCTGATCCGGAGATGCTCCTGAACCTGTTTAATATGTACGAAGCAGAGAGCCTGAGCCTGTGCGAGAAAAAATTGCCGTGGCCTGCATATGACTACTGCATGAAGTGCTCTCATACGTTCAACCTGCTCGACGCCCGCGGCGCCATCTCCATCACTGAGCGTACAGCGTACATTGGCCGTGTCCGCAACATCGCATCCCGGGTTGCCCGTCTTTACGCAGAACAGCGTGAAGAAATGGGATATCCCATGCTGAACAGGTAAGGAAGGTTTTTCATGTCTCAGTGTGTTCTCGAAATCGGAACCGAAGAAATTCCCGCACGTTTTTTCCCTCGCCTGAACAACGAGCTTGGCAAGGCAATCAGCACTGCGCTGAGCGCCGCCAAGGTTGAGGTTGAGGACTTTACTACTTTTGCGACTCCCCGTCGTATCGCTTTTGTGGCAACGGGAGTTGCCGCAGAGCAGCGCCGTGAGGAGGAGCTGTTTACTGGTCCGCCGAAGCGCATCGCATATGATGCCGAAGGCCAGCCCACCAAGGCTGCTCTTGGCTTTGCAAAGACGCAGGGCGTTGACATCAACGACTGCTTTATTCTGGAAAACGACAAGGGCGAGTACCTTGCTGTTCGCAAGATGACAGGTGGCGCAAGCACTGCATCTCTGCTTCCGGAAATCTTTGAGAAGGCTGTTGCTTCCCTTCAGTTCCCCAAGAAAATGCGCTGGGGAACTCGCGAGTTTGGCTTTGGTCGTCCCATTCACTGGTTTGTCGCGCTGTTTGACGATCAGGTTATTCCTTTCTCTCTGGCGGGCATTGAGTCTGGTCGCAGCACTTTGGGTCACCGCGTGTTGGGCAAGGGCGAAGTTGAAATCGCTCATGCTGCAGATTACCTCAAGGTGATTCGCGAAGATTGCGCTGTTGTTCTGGACGCTGCCGAGCGTAAGGAAGCCATCCGCAAGGAAGGCGACCGCCTGGCCGCAGAGCAGGGTGGTAAGGTTGTCTGGAATGATGACCTGCTGGATGAGGTGTGTGGACTGGTTGAGCATCCCGTGGTCATCCTCGGTGAATTCGACAGGTCTTTCCTCGAAGTCCCCCGCGAAGTGCTGCTTTCCAGCATGGAAGGTCACCAGAAGAGTTTTGGTGTTGAAGCTGAAGACGGAAGCCTTCTGCCGTTCTTTGTCCCGGTGCTGAACATCGAGCCAAAAGATATGGCTGTGGTCAAGAAAGGCTGGGAGCGCGTGCTGCGTGCCCGTCTGGAAGACGCCCGCTTCTTCTGGAAGACTGACCTTGAGGCCAACGTTGATGAATGGCTGACTAAGCTTGATGACGTTATTTTCTTTGGTCCTCTTGGAAGCATGGGCAACAAGACCCGCCGCATCGAAAAGCTGTGTGGCTGGCTCTCTGAGCAGGTTGATCCTTCTCTGTCCGCAGACCTTACTCGTGCTGGCCGCATGTCCAAGGCTGACCTTGAGTCTGGCATGGTTGGTGAGTTTGACGAGCTTCAGGGTATCATGGGCGGTATCTATGCTGAAAAGCGTGGTGAAAGCGCTGTGGTTTCCAAGGCTCTGTACGAGCAGTATCTGCCCGCAGGCCCGAACAGCCCTGTGCCGTCCTCTCTCGGTGGTGCACTGCTGTCCATGGCTGACAAGGCCGATACCCTTGCTGGTTGCTTTGGCCTGAACAAGGTCCCGACTGGCGCAAACGATCCGTTTGCACTGCGTCGTGCCGCTCTTGGTATTTGCCGCATCGTGCTTGAGCACAACCTGCGCATTGATCTTGATGCCTTCCTGCGTGAAGCTCAGGCCGCATATGGTCAGGATGTGCAGTGGAAGCTGGACCAGGACGAGGCCTTTGGCAAAATGCAGCAGTTCTTCGCGAACCGTCTGCGAGCCTATTTCCAGGGCAAAGGCTATGAGACGCTGGCTGTTGATGCCGCTCTTGGCGCTGGTTTTGCTGACCTTTGGGCTTTGGCTGCCCGTGTCGACTCCCTGTCTGCATTCTGCAAGGAAGCTGACTTTGAGCAGGCCGTGCTGACCTTTAAGCGCGCATCCAATATTATTGTAAAACAGGGCAAGACCGTGGAACTGTCCGGTGAGTATTCCGCAGAACTGCTTGAAGATGAGCATGAAAAGGCTCTGGCTGCTCGCCTGACCGAGATTGCTCCCAAGTGGGAAGAGCTGTGGAAGAACGATGATTTCGCCAGCCTTTTTGCACTGCTGCGCGAACTTCGCCCCGACGTTGACGCCTTCTTCGACAATGTTATGGTTATGTGTGAGGACGAAAAGCTTCGTCTGAACCGCCTGAACATGCTCAAGGCGCTGGTTTCCCGTCTTGGCCTTTTGGCTGATTTCGCCGCTCTGCAGGTCTAGTTTTTTCGACTAGACTTCTATATACTGCGAAGTCACTACGCGTATTGACAAATGAGACGGAAGCATATATTGCTCCAACTTCTCTGAACGAACTCAAACGCACAATACGTCAAAACATATACTTTTCTTTAGGAGGAAGTACCTTGGCTAATCACAAATCCGCTCTGAAGCGTCACCGCCAGAGCCTGAAGCGCAATGCTCGCAACACCGCTGTTAAAACCCGCGTCAAGAACGTGGTCAAAGCTGTGCGTGTCGCTGTTGATACCAACGACAAAGAGCAGGCTCAGGTCGCTCTGAAGACCGCCACCTCCGTGCTGGGCAAAGCTGCATCCAAGAACGTGCTGCACGCTCGCACCGCTTCTCGCAAGATTTCCCGCCTTACTCTTGCTGTTAACAAAATGGCATAACACGGCGAATATCTTCTGATACGACCCCGGCCCGCCGCGCGTAGCGTGGCGGGCTTTTTGCGTTGCAACGAAACTCGGTGTATAAGAGTCAGTGAACACTGGATTTGAGAGTGCTTTTCCAGTAGAGGGGGACGACAGCCACTGTCCCCTTTTCTTTAGGTAAAAAAGCGAGCACAGTTTTGAAAGTCATCATCATCGGCGCTGGCGAAGTGGGCTTCCACATTGCGCGACGACTCTCCGGCGAGTCAAAAGAAGTTATTGTTATTGATAAAGATCCTGATGCACTCATTCGCATTGCAGAGCATTTGGACGTTCAGACCGTAGAAGGCTCTGGGAGTAATCCCGAAACGCTCAAGGCGGCGGGTATTGATACCGCTGATGTCATGCTTGCCGTGACAGACAGTGACGAAATCAACATCATTGCGTGTACCTTTGCAAATGCGTTGTCGTCGAGCACCATTAAGTTGGCGCGCGTTAGAAATGATGACTACATTTATTTTCAGGATGCGCAGCAGACTCCGGTTTTGCCCATCGACAAGATCATCAATCCTGATGTCGAGATCGTCAAAACCATTGAGCGCATGATCCACCTGCCTGACGCAGAAGAGATCAATGAATTTGCTGACGGCCATGTCAAAATGATTGGCCTCCCCATCTCTGACAGCAGTCCTGTCCTGAACTGCAACCTTATGAACATCCGCGAGTCTCTCGGCGGGGTGAGCATCATCATTGGCGCGATTGTCCGTGGTGAAAAGCTTATTATTCCGTCTGGTGAAGACATCATCCGAAAGGGCGACCTGATTTATTTTGTATGCAGGGATGAAGACCTGCCTGCAATTATGGAACGCCTTGGTGCGCGGTATCGTCCTATTCGTAATCTGCTTCTTATTGGCGGCGGCGACATTGGTGCCCGTCTTGCTGAACGTCTGGAGCAGGTTCAGAAATTTCACGTCAAGCTTGTGGAAAAAGATAGCGCGGCCTGTGAACGGCTCGCTGACGAGCTGGACCGAACGCTTGTCCTTCGTGGTGATGGAACCGATCAGGATCTGTTGCTGGAAGAGAACATTGCGGACATGGATATGGTTGTCTCGCTGACTGGCGATGAAGAAACCAATATCCTGACTTCGCTTTTGGCCAAAAGTCTTGGTGCAAAGCGTGCTGTCACTCGTATCGACAAGTTTGCGTATTTTCCGCTTGTTCGGGCCATTGGTATTGAGAATACCGTGAGTCCCCGACTCTCTGCGGTGAACACCATTCTCCAGTACATGCGCAAGGGCAAGGTGCTGACAGCCGCATCCATTAAGGGTGAAGCTGCGGAAGCACTGGAAGCCGTTGCTCAGGAGCACTCGGAGATTGTGGGCAAGAGCGTTGTGGAACTGCACCTGCCAAAGGGTGCACTGATTCTTGCTCTTGTTCGTGGCGAAGACGTGATCTTCCCCTCTGGTGACACTGTTATTCATCCCAATGACAGAATTATCATGCTGAGTACTCCCAAGAATATTCAGCAGCTTGAGAAGAGACTGACCGTGAAGGTGGAGAGTTTCTAAATGCGCTGGCGTTACACCCTGCATGTGGTGGGAGCAATTCTTGTCAGCGTGGGACTCTCCATGCTGTTAGCTCTTGGTTTTTCCTTATATTATGGTGATGGTGGTTTGCAGCCGCTCCTGTGTTCAATGGGTATTGCCATTGGCTTGGGACTTGGCTTGTTTTTTGGCTTTGGAAATCCCGAAGCCGCGCCCATGAACCACCGCGAAGGTATGGCTATTGTTGCCATTGGCTGGATTGCAGCGGGCATTATTGGAGCGTTGCCGTTTTGGATTGGCGGCGCTATTCCGAGCTTTACCGACTGCGTTTTTGAATCTGTCTCCGGCTTCACCACAACTGGTGCCTCCATCCTGACAGAAATTGAATCCATGCCCAAAGGCCTGCTCATGTGGCGAAGCATGACACACTGGCTTGGTGGCATGGGTATTATTGTCCTTTCCCTTGCTATTCTGCCATTCCTTGGCGTTGGTGGTATGCAGCTTTACAAGGCTGAGGTTCCAGGACCTGTGCCAGACAAGCTCAAGCCTCGCATTAAGGACACGGCCTCTCTGCTGTGGAAGGTTTATGTGCTGTTCACTATTGTTGAGACTCTTTTGCTCCTGTGTGGCGGCATGGACCTCTTTGATTCTCTGGCACATACCTTTGGCACAATGGCGACAGGTGGTTTTTCCACACGAAATACCTCTATTGCCGCGTATGACAGCGTCTATTTTGATGTAGTCATCACGGTGTTCATGCTTCTCGCAGGCGTGAACTTTACCCTGCATTATCAGGCATTGCGCGGTCGACGTCTTAGCGTCTTCTGGAAGGATCCGGAATGTCGCTTTTTTGTTGGCCTGTTTGCGTGTTTCACTCTCTTCTCGACCTTTTCTGTCTGGGGAGAGAATTACGACTCGTTTTGGCAGGCCCTGCGCTATACGTCTTTTCAGGTTGCGTCGATCATCACCACAACCGGCTATGCAACTGCTGACTATGAACTTTGGCCCGCTTTACCGCAGGCTCTGCTGTTTATCCTGATGTTTGTTGGAGGCTGTGCTGGGTCCACAGGTGGTGGCATCAAGTGCATGCGTGTGCTTTTGTTGATGAAGCACTCCTACAAAGAATTATTCAGGCTTATTCACCCGAGAGCAGTAACTCGTGTTAAACTTGGCGGAAAGATCGTTCCCCCGGAAGTTTTCAACTCAATTACGGGTTTCTTCCTGCTTTTCCTTGGGGTATTTATTCTGTCATCGCTGTGTCTTGCTGCAATGGGCGTCGATATTGTCTCGTCCTTTGCCGCTGTTGTGGCCTGCATTGGCAATATTGGTCCCGGTCTCGGCATGGTTGGCCCAACCGATAACTATTCACAGATACCTGAGTTAGGTAAGTGGCTGCTGGTATTGTGTATGCTGCTTGGGCGGCTTGAAATTTATACTGTCATTATCCTTTTCGTTCCTGAGTTCTGGCGCAAGTAGCACCTGAGGGACGAGGGAAGAATCGGGAGTATTCTGTGGTTCGAAAACGTATTCCAACGTTTTTTTATCCCATTGCAGCGTTTGCGCTGACCATTTTGGTGGGAACGCTTTTGCTCAAACAGGGCTTTTCGCATCCGGGCAAAAGCCTTGGCTGGATTGACGCGTTGTTTACGGCCACCTCGGCAACCTGCGTGACAGGTCTTGCAGTGGTGGACACTGGAAGCTTTTTTAGCCGAACAGGGCAGAGCGTTATTCTGGGGCTTATCCAGATTGGTGGTCTTGGTCTGATGACCTACACCTCGCTGGTCCTGTATCTTTGGAAGCGGCGCATTGCCTTTGATGACCGCGAAGCCGTCAGTCAGACGCTTCTGCATAATCCTCGATTTAGCCTTGGGATCTTTTTGAAACGGGTCGTTCTGGCCTGTATTATCCTTGAGGCGAGTGGGGCGGTTATACTCTATGCGCTTGACCCTCAAGGCTTTTCGCCGTATTCCGCAGTCTTCCATTCGGTTTCTGCTTTTTGTAATGCCGGGTTCTCCCTCTATTCGGACAGCCTGACACAGTGGAGCGGAAACTGGGGTGTGAACGCAATTTTTATGGTGCTTATTGTTGCTGGTGGCCTCGGATTTATTGTGCTGCTGGAACTGCTTGAGCGCCTGACAGGAACCCCGTTGCGAGGCTCAAAAAGCTTGCTGGGAATCCAGAATAAGATTTCATGGCATTCCTGCATTGTGCTTCGTATGAGTTTCTGGCTTATCGCAGGCGGAGCCTTGGCCATTTTGCTTGGTGAGTTCCTGCTGCGACCAGAAAACACGCAGTACGCACTGGGGGATGAACTCTTGAGTTCACTTTTCCAGTCCGTGACTTGCCGTACCGCAGGGTTCAACACAATGGATATTGGCGGAATGGCAAACGTTTCGCTTTTGGTTATGATTTTTTTGATGTTTGTTGGCGGTGCGCCGGGTTCGTGTGCTGGTGGTATCAAGGTGACGACGCTTCGTGCGGCACTTGCCTTTGCTGGCTCTCGGCTCAAGGGACGCAAACAGTCCGTCATTACAAACTATGCTCTGGATGAAGGCTCGGTAAATAGCGCGTTGACGCTGATATTTTTTGCTGGCTGCATTGTGGTCGCTGCAACGCTTATCCTGTGCATCAGTGAAACCGGAGCTGTCCCTCACGATCAGACTCGCGGACAGTTCCTTGAGCTCCTCTTTGAAGCGGTTTCGGCATTTGGTACAGTAGGGCTTTCGACCGGGATTACTCCAGAGCTGACAACAACGGGCAAACTGACGCTCACCGTTCTTATGTTTGTGGGCAGGCTTGGCCCTATTATTTTTCTTCAGGTCCTGCAGGACCTGCATCGTCACGAAAAATTCCTCTGGTCAGAAAAACGTCTGGCAATCGGCTAGGCGCAGGTACTGAGGAAGAGCTTCGCGGAGAGACTCATGGAATCGTTAGAAATTGGCATTATTGGTCTGGGAAAATTTGGATACTTTCTTGCTCAGCGCATGATGGAACTTGGTCATGACGTGGTCGGGCTGGATTCAAATCCTGACTTTGTCCGCCGTGCCCAGGACGATTTGACCCGTGTTTTTCAGGGCGATGGAACAGACCGGACTGTGCTGGAGCAGCTCGGTTTCCAGAATTTTTCCAATGTGGTCGTCAGTGTTGGCGCTGCGATGGAAGCCAGTATTTTGATCTGTCTGCACCTCAAGGAACTGGGCGTGCCCAATGTCTGGGTCAAGGCGATTAGCTGGGAACATGAAAAAGTGCTGACGAAGATTGGCGCTGATGAAGTGTTTTTCCCGGAACGCTATGGTGCTCAACAGCTGGCCTTGCGCATGACGCATCCGGGGCTTATAGATTACCTGCCGTTTGGCATGGGCGTGCTGATTCAGCAGCTCACTGTCGACAACTGGGCAGGGCAAACTTTGCGACAGCTCGACCTGACAAACAAATACCGCTTGCAGGTTGTGGCTATTCGTCATCATCCCAAGCCATCTTTTGAGTTTTTGCCGCAGGCAGACACCATGCTGCAAAAGGGTGACGAACTGGTCATTTTTGTGCAGGAAGAAATGCTTAAGAAAATTAAACCCTAGTCGAAAGGGCTGGCGTCTGTGGAGAGTTGGGGAACTTTCCGTACGCAGACGCGAGCAGACTAGAGGTTGCCCCTGAGAGCCTGAGGAAGTGTGAGGCTCTCAATATAACCGGCGAGCTTCTTTGGGAGTGTGCTCGCCGGTTTTTTTTGTGCAATTTTTAGAGCGCCCAGCGCAGTGCAGGGCTGCCGGGAATCAGTCCCAGCTTGCGGCAGTAGTCCGCAAAGAGAATAAGCGACGCCTGTTCATTTGGCCCAAGACGGTAATCAAGGGTCGACAGGTAATCCTCAATCTGTTCTTCGGTAATCCAGGAATGGAATTCGTCCATTTCGGCAATATGTGAGACGTAACTGTTATACGTCAGCTTGCTTTTTTCCAGAGCCTCATCCACCACGCGCAGAAGATTCTGCTGCGCCTCACTCAGTCCATGCCGGACAATCCACACCGAAAAGACAAAAGGCAGACCTGTGAAATCACGCCACTCCTGCCCAAGGTCAATAATGTGCCAGCCTTCGGGCGGACGAATCCAGTGACGCAGGGCGAGATTGCCGATTTCAAGGAAGGGGCGGCCCAGTGTATGACCTGTTCCAGGTTCAATGGGATTCCATTCTGCTTCTGGCAGCTTCCAGGAGAATTTCCATAAAACCTTGAGCAGGGCAGCAGAGCTAGCAGAAGCCTTGGTGAGGTTCACTGTCGGACCGTTTTCCTTGATCCACTGTGGCAACTCGGCGAGTGGTACCGGACTCATAAGAAAAACGCTTTTGACGCGTCCTTGTGGTGCGGTAATGGAAAGATTGGGGAGTACCCGGTACTGCTCTGCGTGCAGAAGGTACTCAAAGGCAGAGGCGGGAGCGAGATCCATGTCACCAGTCGCCATTGCGCTGTTCATGAGAGAAGGGTGTCCCTTGACGTACTGTATTTCGTCAGACGGGGGAATGTGATCTTTGAGAGCGAGAAAGAGGGGCAGAATATTCAGGTAATCAATTTGCCCAATGGTCAGATGGGTTTTCATGGAAAAAAATCCTTCTTTACAATCAGTTCCATTCTGTGGGGAGGAACATGCCCCTTGGGCTACAGAAAAAGAAAAGCCCCCGGAGGTATACCCCCGGAGGCCAATGCTTGCAACTTGTGGAAGTCGACTAGGCAAGCTGAGAAATAAGGGTATCCTTGATTTCGTCAATGGTGCCTTCGCCGTCAAGTTCGATGTACTTGAAGCCAGCTTCAGCAGCCTTGTCGCGGTAGAAGTAGGCAGCTGCGAGAGTGCCGTCTTCAGTGTTGTAGTAAATGTTGTGGCGCTTGTTGATTGCTTCTTCGTCCAGGTCGTCCTTGCGGGCGCTCAGGTCGCCACCACAGACACGGCACTTGTCGCCATTAGGCGCGATAGCCGGGATACCAACGTTGTTGGGGTGGTTCGGGTCATTGGCGCAAAGGCGACGGCCCATGATGCGAGCTTTTGCAATTTCGCGAGGGAGCTTGATTTCAATAACGTAGTCGAGCTTTTCGCCGTCTTTCTGGAGAGCGTCCCAAAGCTTCTCGGCCTGAGCGATGGAGCGGGGGAAGCCGTCCAGCAGCCAGCCCTTGGAGGAGGACTTTTTCAGTACGTCCAGAACCATGGGAATAGTGATATCGTCAGGAACCAGTTCACCTTTTTCGATGAATGCCTTGGCCTTGAGACCAAGCTCGGTACCGCCGCCGATGTGTTTGCGGAAGATAGCACCAGATTCGATGTGATCGATGTCGTACTTTTTCTTAACCAGGGAGCCCTGAGTGCCTTTGCCGCTACCATTGGGGCCAAAAATCAGAATATTCACAGGTTCCTCCTTAACACGTTTAAAATTTCACAAAGGTCTATCCTTCTCACAGCGCCCTGTCAATGCAAAGCCCTGTAAGGGGGATGGAATAGTTACAAAAAGTCATTTTTTCTTGGGGAGAAACGTGATGCTTCTGGATGAGAGCACGACGCGTTTATCACCGGGAAATTGTAGAGTTTTTCCGCCTTCTCCGCGCTGAAAAGTCTCTTCGAGTCGAAAAAGACTATCTGCACGAACTTGCCCGGGGCCAAGGCGCTCCAAAAGGATTTTGAAAAGTCTCAGGCGCATTGCGGTGTGCTGCATGCGAAGTTTTGGTGCAGACAGGGTGTAGGCCCCCTCTGTATCTTGCTCCGCTGACGCTATCAGCTTGGCGAGCTGTGCATCCCAGAATGTGGCGTCTTTTTGAGCCAGCCGCCATCGAGTGGCAACGGTGTTCAGGAATCCGGGATTTTCACGCATGAAAAGCGGGAGCAGTTCGTGACGCATGCGGTTTCTGGTGTAGCGCGTATCTGCGTTAGACGGATCTTCGACCCATTTTACGTCAAGCCCTGTGGCAAAGGCTTCGATGTCTTCTCTGCTACACATGAGCATAGGGCGAAGTAGGGCACGCTCGGGATTGAAGGCCTGCATTCCTGCAAGCTGGGGCCAGCCTGTGCCTCTGGAAAGCCGCATGAGGCTGTCTTCGGCAAGGTCATTCAGGTTATGTCCCAGTGCAATGTAGTCTGCATTGCATCGCTGGCGCTGTTCTTCCAGAAAAGCATAGCGCACTGTTCGTGCGGCTTCTTCCAGCCCCATTCCGCGTTCGGACGCAAAGGCGCCGACATCGATGCGTGTTGAAAAAAACGAAATGCCAAGCCGTGCACAGATTTTTGCTGCATGTTCGGCTTCTGCGGCAGATTCTTCCCGCAGGGCATGGTCAAGATGAGCGGCGCTCACGGTGCAGCCAAGACGGGAAGACAAAAGTTTGAAGAGAAGAAGGAGCGTTGTGGAATCAACGCCCCCGGAAAAAGCAGTAAGGATGTGGGTCCCACGCAGGGAGAGGCCAAGCTCTCCCTCGAGAAATTCCTGAACGGACAGACAGAATCTGGCCGCCTTGGGTGGGATGTCCTGTAAGTGGGACAAGTTGTTCATGACGGTTCTCCCTCATTAGGCAGGGATGTCATGCTCTTTGAGCAGTCTGTCGAGCCACTCAATGGCATAGAACCGCTGTTCTGGAGTGGCATAGGCCACGCAGGAGCAACGCATAATGCTTCTGGCCCGGACCAAAAGCTCCAACCGGATGCTGTCTTTCTGAAGTTCCAGCCCAAGGCTGTATGGACCGCATTTTTCAGCATGATCCTTTTGCTCGGCAGTGTACAGATTGCTTGGGACATCAAGCCAAAACAGATCGTCCATGCCGCTTGTGAGGCCAAGGGAAGTGAGCTGAGATCGCAGGCGCTCAATGTGCTCGGAATTCAGGTCTTCAATACAGTAGGTGCGCATGAAATTCTCACTTACAGAGGGTTAAACAACTTATTTACTACAGTCTGGACCGCCATTTGCCCGGAGCTGGACCACGTTGGACCGCTTACGGTCTGCGTGTGCATTGTCCGGAATGTCTTCGTGATCGAGGTTGAACATGCGGCGGGTTGTATCAATGAAGCGCTGGGCAGAACCTTCTTCCTGAGTACGACGTTTCAGGAAGGTGATTGGTTCGTGGTAGAGCTTGTGGGTAATGGACTTCACAAGCGTCTGGAGGGCTTCGTAGTCTTCATCAGACACGGTGCCGAGGCGTTTCATGGTGCGTTCCAGCTCGTGAGCTGCAATAGCTTCGCCGGAGTTCAGAAGATCACAGATGGTGGGGTTCAGCTGGAGGGATTCCAGCCAGGTGGCAAAGTGACGGGTTTCGGAATCAATAATTGTCTCAGCCTTGATTGCTTCTTCGCGACGCTGAGCAATATTTTCTTCCACAACCTCTTTGAGGTCGTCAATGTCATACAGATACACATTGTCCAGTCCATTGACATCTGGATCAATGTCACGCGGGACAGCAATGTCGATGAAGAACATGGGACGCTGGCGACGTTTTTTCAGTACAGCCTTGAGGTCCTTGGCGCGAATAATGGCGTCAGTAGCACCTGTGGAGCTGATAATGATGTCAACGTCTGCAAGCTTGCGCTGTAACTCTTCAAACATGATGGCGCTTCCGCCCATGCGGCGTGCAAGCTCCTCACCGTGTTCAAAGGTTCGGTTGGCAACGAGCAGTTCTTTGATGCCTGTGTTGATGAGGTGTGTTGCGGCAAGCTCTGCCATTTCACCTGCACCAATCAGCATGGCCCGATTGCCCGACATGTCGCCAAAGATCTTTTTGGCAAGTTCAACGGCCGCGTAGCTGATGGAGACCGCAGAGGATGCAATTGAGGTTTCGGTACGAACGCGTTTTGCCACGCTAAATGCCTTGTGCAGTACGCGATTCACGATAACCTTTGCCGAGCCATACTCAATGGATTTGCGATATGCATCCTTGAGCTGGCCCAGAATCTGGGGTTCGCCAACGACCATGGAATCAAGGCTGGCGGCAACGGTGAAGACATGCTTTACCGCGGCAAGCCCCTCATGGATGTACACATGGGGCTTGAGCTGGGGGACAGAGCCTCCACAGTGGGACGCCCAAAAGCGAAGGATGTCTTCTTCGTTTGCTTCTGGGGTGGTGACGGCCAAAATCTCGACACGGTTACAGGTCGAGAGGGTCAGGGCTTCGAGAACAGGTCCGTCAGCTTTGACAAGGCCAAGCTCCACTGTGTTGCAGTCCTTCAGCGCGTAGGCTTCACGAATTTCGACACCAGCGGTCCGATGATTAAGTCCGATAAGGTAGATTTTCTGATTCATGGTTACTGCATGAAGTTGTGGTGAGAAGGCATCATGAAATTGACGACAACAAGCGACAGTACGCTAAATATGAATACTGTCATGGCAAGCACAGCTGCCTTGCGTCCTCGCCAGCCCATGGCAAGCCGTTGATGAAAAAGATAGGCATACAAAAGCCAGATAATGACGGACACCCATTCCTTGGGGTCGCCAGTAACGGTTTTTTGCCAGGCAAAGCCTGCCCAGATAAAACCGGAGAGCAGACCAAGAGTATACAGTGGAAAGCCAAAGAGTACTGCGTGATGATTCGCGCGGTCAAAGGTATTGAGCGACGGAAGGTCTCGCCGAAAGCCAGTGAGCTTTTCTTTGGCTTTGATCTTTTTGTCAAGGTGCAGGAAAAGTGCTCCCGCCACAAAGGCAATTGCCAGGAAGCTGAGGGCAAGGAAGAGCGTTCCTATATGAAGCATAAAGAATGGTCCGGCCCAAGCCTTTGGCATAATGACCTTTGTGCCAGACAGTCCAAGTGAGGACAGGAAGAGCAAAAGGGCAAGAGGAGAGGCTGCAAGAGCAGGAAATTCCAGATTTTTTTTCCACCACAAAATGTAAAAAATAGCTAAAACCACCCAGCCGAGCAGGTTAAGGTGGAAATTCCCTTCGAGAAGGCTTGCCATGCCAGAGCTGTTCCACCACAGGAAAAGAAAAATGCTGTGCAGCACAAAGCCTGCCCCAGAGAGCAGGGCTGCGACTTTTTTGAGCGCATGGCGCGAGCTGAGCATCCCACCTATAAAGAGGATAGACCCAAGGGCATACAGCAGAGTGATGCCAACCTGAAGGACATTATTCAATTCCATCGAGCAGTTCTCCAATATGAGAATGCAGCTGCGGCGGGAGAGCCTCGCTCAGGAGGTCCCGGACGCGGAGCATGTCGTTTTCACGCAGGGCCTCAGGAAGGGGGCCAAGCGCGAGTTGACGAAAAAGAGTTGTGTTTTGAGCTGTGGGAAGCCCAAGGTTCAAAATGAGCGGACGAAGTCGGCCCATGATTGCGACAAAGGGTTCATATTCTGGTCCCAGAGCCTTTTCAAGTTCCATGCGGATTCTGCGCGAAACAGCCGGACTTGCTCCGCCTGTGGACAAGGCGAGAACCAGAGCGCCACGCTTGAGGCTGGCAGGCACGATAAACGTGCTCTTGTCTGGTGCATCGGCAATGTTACACAGGGTTCCGTGTTTTTGGCACAGTTCGGCAATGTGACTATTCACTTTGGCATTGTTGGTGCATGCAAAAACAAGTGTCCGCCCTTTAAGGTCGGATTCGTCAAATTCTCGCTGCTCAAAGTGAAGGCTCGGCGACGCGCACAGGTCCAGAAGCTCTTTGGACGCTTCGCCAAGGTCGAGTACGCAGATTTCACGCGGCCCGGCACTCAGCAGGGTGGTGATTTTGCGCAGTCCAACGGCTCCAGCGCCAACAACGAGGCAGCTGCACGCAGAGAGATTAAGAAAAGCCGGATAATGTCGCATGACCGGGTCATACCAGAAGTAGGCTAAGCCTGCAAAACTTTCCGCATTTGCAGAAGTTTTTGTCTCGGGGCATGATGCCAGTTCTGGCCGGTTATCTGCTCGTAACAGATGACTTTTTGTCTGCCGTTAACCGTTTACCGTAAAAGAACGTATGTCAACAGAATCAGATACAGGGCTTTGCGGCCCGAAACTTGTTGTTCAGCTTGCCCGATTTGGAGATCTTGTTCAAACCAAACGGTTGATCCTGTCGCTTGTTCGTCAGTCCGAATCCGCAGTGCATCTTGTGGTGGATCATTCTCTGGTCACGCTGGCAAAGTGCATTTATCCCGACATCATTGTGCACGGAGTACACGCCCATGCGCGGCCCGGTGTGACGGAGCAGGATATCCTTCGGCAGAATTTGGCCGTTTTCCACGAGCTGAAAGAATGTCAGTTCTCGGAAGTGTATAATTTGAATTTTTCGGGCCTGAACATGGCTCTGTCTACGCTTTTTGACCCTGATACTGTTCGAGGACACAGGATGGAGCAGGGGCAGGAGCGTTCTGACCTTTGGTCACAAATGGGAATGCGCTGGGTTCGGTTACGCCGGGATGTCGGCATGAACCTTGTGGATTTTTGGGCTTGTCTTGCGGACGACCCCATTGCACCGGGGGAAGTCAATCCTATTGCTATGCGAGGCGGAAAAGGCATTGGTGTTGTCATGGCTGGACGAGAATCTCGTCGAAGCATTCCACCAGAAACACTGGCTGCTATTGCAGGAGCAACAACACAGGGAACTCGTTCCGACACTATTTTTTTGATTGGCAGTTCCTCCGAGTCTGGCCGGGCGCGAGCTTTTTTGGATGCTGCTCCGCGAAAAATCAGGGAAAACACGACTGATTTGACAGGGAAAACAGACTGGGCGGGCCTGATTGATGCGCTCACAGGACTTGATGCACTCATTACCCCCGACACAGGGACCATGCATCTGGCTGCGCATCTTGGCGTTCCTGTACATGCGCTTTTCTTGTCTTCTGCGTGGTGTCACGAAACTGGACCCTATGGCATTGGGCACCGTGTGTGGCAGAGTGCAGAGCCTTGTGCCCCATGTTTGGAATCCGCTCCGTGTCGAAAAGGTGTCAAATGTTTGAATGCCTTTTCTGGGCGCAACTTTTTACGCCATCTTGCGGGCAATGCCGCCTTTGAGGTTCCAGAAGGAATGCTTGGGTATGTAAGTGCTATTGATTCCTTGGGCGTGACCTATCGTCCTGTCCTTGGCCAGGACCCAACAGAAGCCTCGCGTGCATCATTCAGGGCGTTGATTGGGCAGTACAAGGGCTACGCCATGTGGGATAAGCCCGTGGACGAGCGAATGGTGCGCACGATTTTTCATGAGCAGGACTGGATTTTTGGCGGAGACATGACTCCTCAGGACATCAGGGAAATGGTTCCGGCCCCAGAGCTGGACGAACAGGCAGCAGAATAAAGGCGTTAGTCAGATGAATAGCTCTCTTCGAATTCTTATTGTTTTGCCAATGTATGGTGGTTCCTTGCCCATCGGGCACTATTGTGCTCGAGCTTTGCGACGCATGGGGCATCTTGTTGAAATTTTTGAAGCGCCTGAGTTTTTGGGAGCGTATGAGTCTCTCTCCGAGATGCGTATTTCTCGGGACAAGGTCAGCTCTTTGCAAAATGGGCTTCTGAATGTTGTGTCGCAGGCTATTCTTGCCAAAGCTGAGAGTTTTGAGCCTGATCTCGTTTTGAGTATGGCGCAGGCTCCTCTTTCCATTCCTACGTTGCGCCGTCTCAAACGGGACAATGTCACGACAGCGATGTGGTTTGTCGAAGACTACAAGTTAATGACCTACTGGAAGGGCTATGCGCCGTATTATGATTTTTTTGCGGTGATTCAGGAAGAGCAAATATTTGAGAAGCTGGAGCAGATTGGGCAGGAGAATGTCCTGTATCTTCCCCTTGCTGCGGACCCAGAATTTCACAAACCAATGGATTTGACTGCGGTAGAGCGGCAGCTTTGGGGTTCCGAGTTGTCGTTTATGGGAGCAGGGTACGCCAACCGTCGCGTTGCATTTCATCAGTTTGCAGGCAAGAAGTTTAAGCTTTGGGGCAATGGCTGGGAAGATGACGCTGTTCTCGCACCCCACGTTCAGCTCAAAGGACGGCGTTTGAGTTCGGAGGAGTGCATCAAGGTTTTTAACGCCACGGTTATCAATCTGAATTTGCACTCCAGTGTACATGTGGACAAGCTTGTTTCAGGTGGTGACTTTGTAAATCCCCGAACCTTTGAGCTTGCCGCGTGTGGTGCCTTTCAGCTCGTTGACGAGCGTTCTCTCATGTCAGATCTTTTTTACTCTGACGAGCTTGCGACGTTTGAAACTCTTCCCGAGCTTCATGAAAAGATAGAGTATTTCCTCGCGAATCCTGAAGAGCGGCAGGCTTTTGTTCAGCGGGCGCGTGAGAGAGTCTTGAAGGACCATACTTACGATCAGCGGATGCAGACCCTTTTGGATTTTATCGCTTCCCGACGCAGTGCCTGGCCCGCGCGGAAGCAATCTGAAAGTGCATTGGCAGGTCTGCCCCCAGAATTAAAAGTGCAGGTGCTTGAGCTGCTTCAGCGGCTTCAGCTTCCCGTTTCCACCAGTCTCGAGGACCTTTTGTGGGCTATGCGGCAGCAGAAAGGGACTCTTACGGAGTTAGAGACTTCTCTTCTCTTTCTTAACGAGTGGCGTCAGCAGTATGGCGGCATTATGGGCGAGTGAGAGAAGTTGGGGCCAGCCTCAGCACGGTAGTGCTGGATGGGCGGGAGGGAGAAAGTTGGGGGCCAGCCCCCAAACCCCCGCGTAAGGGAATGATTCCCTTACGTATCCTCATCGAGTTTGAATTCCATCCACGCTTTGCGTGAATGAAATTCAAACTTGGGTGAGAATGCGATAAGAAAGTCGTTCTCTTTACCGTGCGTTGCCACCATTTTCTTTTGAATGCCAGATGGCATTCAAAAGAAAGGAATGGAGCGCAAAGAAAAAGAACACACGGGACGCCCACTAGCTCAAAAAATAAGGCTGATGGAGAGGAAAGCGAAGCTTTCATCCCATTCAGCCTTATTTTTTGAGCGAACTTGGGATTCCCAAGGGCCTCGTCCTTGGGCGGGGTCAAGGGGCAGCGCCCCTTGCAGGGTTTGGGGCAGCGCCCCAACAACACGCTGGTCTTGTTAATTCATAGCAAGAGAGCTGATAAGCTCCTGAACTATGCCGTTGATAGCGGCTTCTTCTGGTAAATGAAGGACGGAGCTGTCCGTCATCTGACGTTCAATGAGTCCGGGGAGCGGCGGGATGGAGAGTGCTGTTGCCGGGAGTCCCTGAATGGCTGGCGGAGTTTGCCCGGTGTGCCGGTTAATGACGAGAGTTTGATTATCAAGCCCAAGGTCGCGAGCCATGCGGGCAATTTCAGCTCCTGTTTGCAGACTGCGAAAACTTGGTTCCGAGACAATGACAAGTCCGTCGACATGCGATGCTGTACCGCGCCCAAGGTGTTCGATTCCTGCTTCAAGATCGACGAGCACCCAGTGGCGACTTTCCATGATGACATGGGCGAGAAGAGCCTTGAGAAGGGCGTTTGCGTCACAGGCGCAACCGCCTCCGGCATTTGTTACAGCACCCATGACAAGAAGCCGTTTTCGGCCGGGAGTGATTCCGGGCTGTGGTGTCCCTGTGATCGGGACCTCAAGCGCGAGAGATTCTGGAAGGTCGCCAACGTCTGGGTTGAGATGTAAAAAACCACCGTCGTGAATTCGTTCCTGAATAAGATCCTTGCGTTGAATGAGCGGGGTCGGAAGGTTTTCTTTTCGAATACCAGAGGCCTGCCCAAGAGAGAGCGCCGTGTCTGCATCCACCATCCAAACGTCTTGCCCGTTGCAGGCCAGCCAGTCTGCCACCCATGCCGTGAGAGAAGTCTTTCCAACGCCACCTTTTCCGGCAAATGCAATTTTCATGAGCTGTCCTTTTGCGTCTTAAGCAGCCTGTGCTGCATTCTCTTTGCGCTGTGTCGTGTCGAGAGAAGGGGAGCGCGTATGCTCCCCTTGAGTTGTTCCGTGTGAGGAGTTTTATTTGTCTAATCCCAGAGCCTGACGCTTTGCATTAATGCGGGCATCAAACATATCTGCTGTTTTGATGGGGTCGGATTCAATGAAGAAGGTTGCTCCTACGAGGTCCTCCAGTCCCGAAACTGCGAGGTTGGTCACGGTTTCAGAGCCAAGGATATTGGGAGCATGTCCAAGATGAGTGTAGATGCCAGAGGCAACGGCATAGAGACCAATAGACGCAGCTTTTTCTGAATACCATTCAGGCGCAGAGGCTCCGACTGGGAGGTCGGAGATGTCAACGTGTAGTTCGTTGGCAAGTGCGGCGCAAAGCTGCAAAATGCGCGAGTTGTCTACGCAGGACCCGTAGTGCAAAACAGGCGGAATGCCGAGTGCTCCGCAGACTTTTTTGAGACCGGGACCAGCCATCTCAATGGCTTCTGGAACAAGAAGACCAGCCTTGCCGGCTGCCGAAGAAACGCAGCCTGTAACGAGAACAAGGATGTCTCGTTTGATAAGCTCCTTGGCGAGGCCAACATTGAGCGAGTCGTGTTTTATTTTGGGATTGTTGCAGCCCACAATGCCGACAGCTCCTCGCACATCTCCCTGTGCAATGGCGTCAACCAGCGGTGTGAGTGTTCCGCCAAGCGCTTCGACGACGGCTTCGTTGGAAAAACCAGACATGATGCTCACGGGCTGACCTGGTATTTCAACGCGGCTTGGGTCACGTTCGGCAAAGGCTTCTACTGCGAGTGATACAATTTCATAGGCCTGTTTCTGGGCTGTTTTGGGATTAAAGTCGTAGTGAATGGCACCTGTGAAGCGTGCCTTCTTTGCTGTGTCGATGAATTTTGTGTGATAGCAGCTTGAGACCTGCACGAGGCTCGGCATAATGCACTGGTAATCAACGACAACGGCTTCTACCGCACCGGTAATGATTGCCAGTTCTGTCATAAGGTGGTTGCCAGCCATTGGGATGCCCTGTCGCATAAGTAGTTCGTTACCTGTGCAACAGAGACCTGCTATGTTGATGCCTGCTGCTCCAAGTTCCTTGGCCCGAGCGATGAGCTTAGGATCACGCGCCGCAGCCAGAATCATTTCGGACACCACAGGGTTGTGCCCATGGACAAGCAGATTGACCTTGTCCTCTTTGATGACAGCGAGGTTGGCTGTGGATTTTGACGGTTTGGGAGTGCCAAAGATGACGTCTGAAAGTTCAGTGCCGATCATGGAACCACCCCAGCCGTCAGCGAGAGCCATTCGCGCTGCGTGGAGCATGGTGTTTGGCGCGTCGTTATCTACGCCCATGTGTGTGCGGTGCATCATTTCGACGATTTCATGATCAACACCGCGTGGCGTGACGCCAATCTTTGCCCACTTTTCTTTTCTGACTTCTGGAACTCTGGACAGGAATGAGACCTCTTTTCCCCGTGAACCAAAGTCTGAGAAGAGGCGTTCCAGAAGTTCCTCGGCAACGTCTCTGAGTTGTCGCCCCTGTGTTTTAATTCCAATTTCACCCGCGATACGAACAAGTTTTTTTTCATCCTTGATGCGGTAGCCTTCTGCATCCCCTTCAAGAATAGCCTCAAGAACTTCTATCAGGTCTCGCCCGTGGTCTGAGTGTGCAGCTGCTCCCCCTGCGACAAAGCGCCCAAAATTACGGGCAACAACGACGTCTGCGTCAGCTCCGCAAACGCCCCGCGGCATCTTGGGCGTGATGCGGCACGGACCCATTGTACAGTTGCGGCACGAAGTACCAAGTTCACAGAATTTGCAGTGTGGCGTCTGCTTGTCCAGGCGGTCGTATACTGTTTCAACCCCCTCCCGCCGGGCCTTCGCTATCATCGCCTTTGCATCGTCCCATATTGTGAGTTCGTCGATGGGGCTCGGTTCTTTTGCCATAAACTCCTCCAATAATGTTGCCAATTATTACACCGAATTCATTGCTATTAAAGGAGCGTATAATCCGAAATGGCCTCAGTATGTCAGATAGGCGACATTTGGCTGTCGCAGTAAAAAAATGGGGCCTGCCTCAGTATGGTAGTGCAGGATGGGTGGAGGGGAAATTGGGGGCCAGCCCCCAAACCCCCGCGTAAGGGAATGATTCCCTTACGTATCCTCATCGAGTTTGAATTCCATCCACGCTTTGCGTGAATGAAATTCAAACTTGGGTGAGAATGCGATAAGAAAGTCGTTCTCTTTCCTGTGCGTTGCCACTATTTTCTTTCTGAACGCGAGCGTTCAGAAAGAAAATAAGTGCGGCAGAAAAGGCAAAAGAACTCGCAATCGGGAAACGCCACTAGGCCGAAAAAAAGGGGCCGGATGAAGGGGAAAGCCAAAGGCTTTCACTCATCCGGCCCCTCTTTTTCGGGCGATAGCGGGATTCCCAAGGGCCTCGTCCTTGGGCGGGGTCAAGGGGCAGCGCCCCTTGCAGGGTTTGGGGCAGCGCCCCAACCCCAACCTCAGCAGAGCACGAGATCCTTAGATGCACTGCTCAGAGGCGTGACGCTTGAGGGCGGGCAAATCTGGGATAATGTACTGCCCACGGCCGTGCTTGATGATAAAGCCAGCGCGGAGCATATCGTTGAGGAGTGTAGAGACAGTCTGGCGAGAGGCGCCCATAAGCTGGGCGAGCTGTTCAATGGTGAGGTTGAGATCGATGAGCACACCGGAGTGGTGAGGAACACCTGCCTGCTGCGCCTCGTCGATAATGTAATCGAGCAGTCGGGCATATATGTCCTTGAAGACAAGACCGCCAATGATGGAAAAGGTGTTCTTGAGAATGTGGCCGAGCACGCGAACCATAGTGCGGGTAAAAACGGGGTTGCGATCCATGAGTGTTTTCATGGCGTGTACATCGGCGACGAGAAGCTGGGTGGAGCTGAGAGATTGTATGTAGCACCCGGCATGCGTGGAGTAGAGATCGCCGGGGCGTAAAATAGCGAGGGTGAATTCCTTGTCAGCATAGGCGAGATACACGCGGACCCGCCCTTTTTTAATAATGAACGTCAAGTCTTCCCGTTCATCTGGGGTGTAAATAATGGCGTTCTTGGGCAGGGTCCGAGTGTTAAAGACTGCGTGAAGCTCGTGAAGTTCGTCTTTCTCTAACTCTTCGAGCAGGTTTATTCCGGGGAATTTCATACGCCTTCGTGGGGAAAAGGTTCATGATAGACATGACGGTAGCATGGATGTGCAAAGCCAGCAACTTCCCGAAAATATTAGGCATTGCATAATGTTGCAGACGCTTTTCCGAAGGGTGGCGAAAGATTATTTCTTGCGCAAATGGGCTTTCCAGGGGGCTGAGAGCTTTGGTTCTTCGCCTTGATCCTTGGCGTGGTAAAAGCTGCGTCCCTGAAGCTCGTCGGGCAAATATTCCTGCGCAACCCATGCGCCGGGGAAATTGTGCGGATACTTGTAGCCCTTGCCATAGCCCCATTCTTTCATTTGCTGCGTTGCCGCATTTCGAATGTGAAGGGGGACGGGCTTTGCACCATTCTTGCGAACCTCTGCGGCGGCGCGATGATATGCCTCATAGGTGGAGTTGCTTTTTTTGGCGAGGGCCAAATAGACAGCGCACTCGCTCATGGGGATAAATCCCTCAGGCATGCCGACAAATTCAACTGCCTGCTGACAGGCGACAGCCATTTGCAGGGCGTTGGGGTCTGCAAGGCCAATGTCTTCGCCAGCAGATAGAATGAGTCGGCGGCAGACAAAGCGGGGGTCCTCGCCACCTTCGAGCAGACAGGCGAGGTAATAGACAGCCGCGTCTGGGTCACTTCCTCGAATGGATTTAATCATTGCACTGGCGAGGTCGTAGTGCGAATCACCGGCCTTGTCGTGGCGCAAAACAATGTCAGGAAGAAGGCCTTTGAGATGCTCTGGGTCCCGGTGGTCTTCGGGCAATTCGGCTAGATACTCAATGAGATTGAGAAGACTCCGGGCGTCCCCCTGCGCAAGCTTGGTCAAAAGGTGCAAGGTTTCGTCCGGGACTTCAATTTCAAGGCGCTTGAGTCCTCGCCGGGCAACGTCCATCAGGTCGTGGCGGGTGTGGGCCTCCAGCCGGAGAACATGAAGCCGTGAAAGCAGTTGCCGAGTGATAGAAAAAGAGGGGTTTTCTGTCGTTGTGGCAATGAGTGTCATCTCGCCGTTTTCCAAAATCGGGAGGAAAAAGTCCTGCTGCGCTTTAGAAAAACGGTGTAGCTCGTCCAGAATGAGAAGCTGCATACCCTGAAGACGCTTGCGCAGAGAGCTGATGCCTGCTTCTGGAGCGCTGACACGAATGTAGGGAAGACCAGAGTGCCGGGCAAGAAGCAGGGCGAGTGTAGATTTGCCACAGCCGGGAGGGCCGTACAGGAGCATGCTCGGCAGACGGTCAGCGTTCATGACCGCGTCGATTTTTTCTCGCAGATGGGCCTGCCCAATAAAGTCTTCAATTGTTCTGGGGCGAACGCGATCAGCCAAAGGCTGCGTGTCGCCACCTGCGCTCCCCTGGTTGGGAGCGGTTCCGGGATTAGTCAGCATGATGTCGTCCCCACCAGAAAAGCCCGAGACACATCAGTGCCGCAGTTTCCCAGCGCAACACAGAGTGCCCTAAGCTCATTGCCTGAAATCCATTTTCGCGAAGTGCTTCTGCTTCCTCATCAGTAAAGCCGCCTTCTGGTCCAACAACACAAAGGACCTTTCCGGGGCGAGTAACGGCTGGAAAGTCGAGAATGCTTTCGCAGTCCTGATCTTCCCATAAAAGATAGCAGTGCTCGTAGTCTTTAGCCATTGCGATCAGATCGTCGACACCATTGGGACAGGTCTTGAGTTCTGGAATGCGCGGGTTGCCGCACTGCTTGGCTCCAGCCAAAAGTTTTGCCTGCCATGAGTCTTTGACTTCGTCTGGGACTTTGCCCTGACTGCGCTGTGCCTTCCAAAAGATAAGCTCTGCAGCCTGAAGCTCAGTTGCTTTTTCCAGCAAAATGCTTCGGCGCAGGCTTTTGGTCCAGCCAAGAGCAAGGCTGACGGGGTTGTGGGGCAGAGGAATATCCTGAATTTCAAGCGGAGAGAGAACCGCAGCGTGCTTGGCCGTGGCTGTAATTTCAAATGTACCAAGAGTCCCAAGGCCATCGATAAGCTGGACGGTTTCTCCGGTATCAAGGCGGAGTGAGCGCAGCATGTGGCTGGCCTCTTCGCCGCGCAGTTCAACAGAATTTCCGGAACGGGCCGGACCCCATAACTCAGGTTCAAGATAGAATGTTTTCACGTAGAAGCTCGGTTTTTGCAAAAAAATGCCCCGAACGAAGTCCAGAAAGAACCTGAACTGGTCCGGGGCACAAAAGATGTTTCTGGTTACAGCGCCGTGCGAGCTGTGCCATCCCTGTAGAAAGGAAGCTCAGTCTTGCGGGCTTGGATTTTCTTTTTGCCCTTTCCAGCAAGAAAATCAACCTGATCGGCGTACTCTTTTTTGACGTAGGCCAGTGCAATGGCATAGCCAAGGCTCGGAGCAAAAGATCCGCTTGTTACCCGGCCTACTTCTTCGCCAGAGGGCAGGAATACAGGATCATTGTGCCGGGCTGCGCGGCGGCCCTCCATTACAAGTGGAATGAGCAGTTCGCGAACCGTATGGGCCTTGTCTTTGCCAATGTACTCAGCATTCGATTTCAGGAAGAAACCGCATCCTGATTCTGCAGGTGTGTGCTCTTCGTCCAGGTCCTGTCCGTAGAGGGACAGACCAGATTCCAGACGCAGGGTGTCTCGGGCGCCAAGACCCGCAGGCAAAACATCCGGATGGTCCAGCAGAGCCTCCCACAGGCGTTCTGCGGCTTCTTCGCGGATGTACAGTTCATATCCCAGCTCGCCGGTGTAACCTGTACGGCTTACAAGGAAGGTGTCGTTCTGGAATTCAGCCTTTTTAAAGGCAAAGAAGCGCAGGAAGCTCCAGTCGAGACCGGTGACGGTGTTGAGCGCAGAGCAGGCAAGTGGTCCCTGAATGTCAATTTTGGCCATAAGCTCGGACATGTCATCAAAAAAAACATCGTCCGACAGATGTGCCTTGATCCAGGCAAAGTCGGACGAGATGCGGGCACTGTTGACGACAAGCATGTATTCGTCGTCAGTAATACAGTACACGATGAGGTCGTCGAGGATGCCTCCTTCTTCATTCAGAAGAAAACCATACCGGCAGCGTCCGGGACCCAGTGTCTCCAGATTGTGTGTAACCAGTCGGGACAACTGCTCCTTGGCGCGTGCTCCCTTTAGCTTAAATTCGCCCATGTGACAGATGTCAAAAATTGAGGCCTTGCTGCGGGTGTGATGATGTTCCTCAAGGATACCTGTGTACTGAACAGGCATTTCCCAACCAGCGAAGGGCACCATTTTGGCACCGTATGCCACATGCCAGGCATGAAGTGGAGTGGTCAGAAGCTGTGTCAATGAATCCTCCTCCGAATCCAGTGCGGGACGTTTTAAAGAAAGTTACTCTGTCGTACTCAGTTCCTTATTCTCCATATCGGACCGGGACTTCCGAATAGCCTTGAACTCGTCAACGAGCGAGACAAGTCGCCCGTAATTTTTTTTGATTTCAAGTCCATAAGGAGTCAGCTCTTCGTCTTTACGCCGTATGTAACTGCGCACCAGATAGGGGTCCGAGAGAATGTGTTCGCCTATACCTATGACATTCTGCACCAGTTGGTCAAAGTAGTTTACGATCTCAAACTTCAATTCATGGAGAATTGCATTGGTCTGGACCAGCATGTCTTGGTAACTGATTTTTTTGCCGCGGAAATTTCTGTGCTGGAGTTCATCCAGAATCTGCGCCTTGCGCGCCTGCTGTATGTAGCTGTATTTGCTCCAGACTTCCTGAAAAAGCTCGTTCATGGAGTTGAAAACTTCGGAGTTGTCTGGATCGAGTAAATACGTATCCAGCACCTTGACGACGTAGGAATAAAATTCATCAGAGTAGGCGATAATACGCCGCTGGTGCTTGGAGAGCCATGAGAACAGAAATTTAAGCCGCTTTTCATGGCTGTCGGTGTTCTCGACAACTTCATTCCGCTTATACACCGTTCTGCCCTGATATTCACCCTTTGTTATGTCATTAAGACGAACAACAAGGTTTGTTGCATCCTTGAGCAGGTTGATATTCGGGTTTGGGCGGCCTGAATAGGGGTGAATAATTTCCTGTCGCAGAACAGAAAGGGCACGGTCCTGACGGATGTTGTCCTGGGAATAGCCGTGCTGCCGGTAGGTCACACGAAGAATCACAACGCGGTTGGCCTTGTCGACAAAGTAGCGGCCCCGGCCAAGTCTGGTCAGGGCTTCTTTTTGTTTTTCATCAACCTGCACCAGCGCAATTTTCTGAACGCGAGGGTAGCGGCGCTGGGAAGGGTGCGAGTACAGCGAGGTGAGCGTCCTGTCAGACTGCCCCAGCGCCCGGATGAGGAATTTTTCGCCAGCGGCATGGAGTCTGCGGGCAAAAAGTGCACTGGAGGTGCGGCGCTCCGAGACAATCGGGTAGCCGTACAGCTCCATAAGAAACTGGAAGACAAAATTGCGGTTCCGTTCGTACATGGCGTTGTCGCCAATGCGGAATTTTTTGATACGCAGGCCAAAGCGCTTGATCTCGGTGTCGAGGTCAGAGGGGAAGGACGCATAGATGCCTGCCAGATGAAATCTGCCATCAGCATTTTTGGCCATGACATGCGCCCGGTCGAGGCTCAGCAGCTTGGGAAGGAGGCGAGGATATTGGCTCAGGTCGGTAAAGTCCTTGCGGTTGAATGCCTTTCGGAATTCGTCCTGATAGGGCTTTGGCAGGCGCTCAAGAAATGTTTTGAGGTTCTGCCGATAAATATTTTGCTCCAGAGGACAGGCTCCTGTGTCCTTGGAGTTCTGAATGTCATGAAGAATATCAAACTGGAATGGTTCGCTAAAATAGTTGAGAGGCCGGGAAAGGGCCACCATGCTAAAGCCGGGCAGAAATCCGTACTCGAACATGTCGGATTCAAAAGAGGGCAAAAGTTCGCGAGCTTCAACAAGTGGATAGTCCGAAGACTCAAAATAGGGTTTGAGAAGGCAATATTTTATATGAACAAAGTCAAGGTAACGCTTCAACTCTTCAAGCGTTTGAACAGAGATTGAAGACGGTTCAAGGTTTTCCGGGTCCAGGCCGGAGTATTCTTTAATATTGCAGAATGCGTTTTCCCAGCTAAAGCTCATGCCATTGTGTCCACGGGGGGTGAAAAATTACGCGAAGGATTGTTACTGTCTTTGGCAAAATGTGCGGCGATTTAGTGTGGAGCGGGCTGAGACTTGCAAAAAGGACTCCAAAATCTCTGCCTGGGCCGCACGCTTCCGCGCAAACACTTTACATTCACTGGAAAAGAATGACAATAGCAGACTTGCCTTTCTTCGCATATTGCGGGAAAAAAAGGTGTCAGTTTTGCGACTCTGGGCTTTCTTCTATTGACCTTGCTAAGCCCTCTCGCGTAAAGAATATTCAGGAATTAAAGGGTCTGCTGTTTTTTGCCCTCCAATTTCTTTTCTGGGAAATCATGCTCTCCAGCGTTTTTTTTGACGGGGAGTTTTATCTGCGTGTCAAACTCACAGGTGCTTTCCCCCTTGCCGCATTCTCGTGCAAATCTTTCCAAAGATGTGTTTCTTGGGTGTACAAGAAGACGATTCTGGAAGTATACTCGTCTATGCTGATCCGAGGGGGTGCCTTTAGGGCGTTCTGCCCGTCTGGTCCAGCTTCCCCGAAAATGTCGTTCAACCTGGTCGGTTTTTGGTATCACATATTTTCCTGATTTTTTAGTAAAGTAGAGCCGTGGAAATGGGAACCAACAGCCTTAACAAGCTCCTTGCCATTGTTTGCAGCGTCTTTGACGCGTATTCGACCGTTCTTTTTCTGCCAGACAAAAATTCTTCAGAATATATTCTTGGCGCACAGTTTAGCCTTGGGAATGAAATTCGCGAGGATCTGAGACTTGCGCCGGGGCAGGGTCTTGTTGGCTGGATGATTCGCAACCGCAAGCCGCTGCTCATTAATAACTTTGACCGCAAACGCAGTCGCCTTGGCTATTACACCGGCGACGAGGAACTCAAGGTCAAAGCGTTCATGGGGTGTCCCCTCAAGACTGGCGAAGGTGCGCTTTGCGTTGACTCTCGCCGTTCCTATAATTTTAGCGACAAAGAATTAAAGATTCTCGATATGTTCTCTGGCCTTGCCTGTGACATTAGCGATGGGCTGACACAGGTTGAGCAGGATCTTGTTGAGCATCGTTTTTATCGCAGTCTCCAGCAGATTCAGGGATTGCGCCGCCAGTGCCCGCACTGGAGCGTCTTTCTGAAAGCGTTTTTGGAAATCGTATCAGAAGCGACCCGCTTCCCCGTCTGTTTTCTCGCTGCTCGGGATGAACGGGGCGAGGGCTATTTTATTGAAGGTTCTAGTCAGGAGATTTTTGACGCAAAATCGCTTGAGCGGAAATATTCAATGAAGAGCGGACTCGTTGGCTGGGTCTTTAGTAACCGGCAGGCTGTCTGCTCCGGAGAATCTGTTTGCTCTGCAGTAGGTCAGACGCTTTTGGGAAAAGACGCTGCTCTTCCTTTGTGCAAAACTTTTATTTGCCTCCCGCTCTTGATACACAAAAAGGCGAGAGGAGTGCTCGTGCTTGCCCATCCAGAAGCGATGGAGATTAACTGCGCGACAAAAGGCTTTGCAGAAATGGCAACAGACCACCTGACGCTGTTTTTGGAGAATCTTTACCTTAAAAGCCGTATCTAGTAACAGGCGGGCAAAACGAGAAGAAAACGTCGTGTGCCATTGCCGCGACTCGCTGATTACGATATAAGAAATGGTGAACTGTCAGGTGAGACCTTTCGTCAGACTCAACATTTCAGTTTGGAAAAAAGAGAGCTGATAATGATTTTTCGACGCCTTTTTGGCTTCCTCGGCAAAGATCTGGCTATGGATCTGGGAACAGCCAATACTCTGCTTTATACCCCAAAGGATGGCATCATCCTGAATGAGCCTTCTGTTGTGGCTATTGACGCCCATGACGGAAGCATCATTGCCGTGGGAAAAGAAGCAAAAGACTTTCTCGGCCGTACTCCAGAACGCATCCGTGCCATTCGACCACTCAAAGACGGTGTGATTGCCGACTTTGAAGTGACAAAGGAAATGATTTCCTTTTTCATCAAGAAGGCGATCACTGGTATGAGTCTTATTAAGCCTCGTATCGTTATCTGTGTGCCCACTGGTATTACGCAGGTGGAGAAGCGCGCTGTTATTGAGTCTGCACTTCAGGCCGGTTCACGCGAGGTCAAACTCGTGGAAGAGCCTATGGCGGCAGCTATTGGCGCTGGACTCCCCATTGAAGAGCCTGTTGGGAATATGGTTGTAGACATCGGTGGCGGCACAACAGAAGTGGCCGTCATTTCTCTTTCTGCCGTTGCGTATGCAGAAAGTGTCCGCGTTGCGGGCGATGAAATGAACGATGCCATTCAGCGGTATTTTCAGGACACTCATCAGCTGCTTATTGGTGAGAACATGGCTGAGCGGGTGAAAATGACGCTTGGTACAGCCATGCCTATCGGCGAGCAGCTCCAGGGTGAAGTCTCTGGCAAAAACCTCGTGAATGGCACACCAAAGAGTATTCTTGTGACAGACGCAGAGATTCGGGAAGCTATCTCTGAACCTGTGTCACACATTGTTACTGCTGTTCGCCGTTCTCTGGAGAAAACTCCTCCAGAGCTGGTTGGTGATATTGCACGCAATGGTTTGCTGCTTGCTGGTGGTGGGGCGCTTCTCAAGGGCCTTGACCAGCTGATTAGTCAGGAAACCAATCTTAACGTCATTGTCGATGAAGAGCCGCTGTCAACGGTTGTTCGTGGCACAGGGCGCACGCTTGATGTCCCCAAGCTTTATGGCAAGGTGTATATCAACTAGTTGCCTGTCCAATTCAAATAACAGGGCGGTCCATGTGGCCGCCATTTTTTTGGTCTGTGGAGTACCGCTATGTCTGATTTTGTGACGCCTGTTCTCTTGATGCAAACTCTTGCTGCTGTTCGTGAAGCTGGTAGAATTATTACTGAAGCCTGGGAAAAACCCCGCAGTATCAAATATAAAGGCCCGATTGATCTGGTGACTGAAACAGATGTCGCTGTCGAGACTTTTTTGGGGAAGCGGTTGCGAGAGATTTTGCCTGAGGCGAATGTGCTGGGTGAAGAAGGCTCTCCCGCTGCACGCCCGGAAGGCACGACGTGGATCATCGACCCCGTAGATGGAACCACAAATTTTGCACACAGTATTCCGCAGTGTGGCATCTCTTTGGCTCTGTGGCGAAATGATACGGTAGAGATGGGAATTGTGTACCTGCCCGCTGAGGATGAGCTGTTTCATGCTGTCCGGGGCGAGGGCGCATTCCTGAATGGGAAAGAAATTTCTGTGACGGACGAAAGCGATGTTGAGCATGCTCTTGTTGCAACGGGCTTTCCGTATTCCATTCGGGAGGACATCGACATCGTTATGCAGAATCTGCGTGCCGTGCTGATGACCACACAGGGCGTGCGCCGCTTTGGCTCAGCCGCTACGGACCTTGCGTACACGGCATGTGGGCGTTTTGACGCATATTATGAAATTCGTCTGAAACCGTGGGATTTGGCTGCGGGCTGGCTTTTGGTTGAAGAGGCTGGCGGCAAGGTGACGCTGTATGATGGCGTGACCCCGTTTGACTTTGGAAAGGGTATTCTTGCGTCAAATGGCAAGGTTCACAAGGCCGTTGCGGCCCTGATTACTGATACGGATGATTAGTGTTCTTTGGGTGCCTGCCGCGTCTTTTTGGGGAAAAGCATATTGAGTTCCCAGAGATGAACAAGTGCAGGCGTAAGCTGGTCTCGGAATTCTGTGGCCAGTGCCCGAAGCTCATCCCGGTCAACGGTCATGATTGCCTGTGTCTGCGGGACGCTGTTTTTTATGGCATGCGAAGAAACGCGTCCTGCGGAAAAGAGGCTGACAAAGCTAAATCCTGTGGCTGGGCAGGCTGGTGTTTCGTGAACAAAGCGAACTCCGGCCATGTACAGGTGCAGTTCATCATTAAGGAGCCGCAGGGCTGCCTCTTCTGCGGCTTCATTCATTTGAACACAGCTCGAGGCAAAGATGTCCCAGCGACCCGGAAATATTGGACTTGAAGCGGGACGCTTTCGCAGGTAGAGCTTGCCTGCTTCATCGTAGAGCAGCACAAGAACGGCTCTGTGGCGAAGTGTTTGTCGTTGCGCATCTTCTAGCCCCAGAATGCACAGTGGAGCATTGTTTTCATCAACGATCTCCACATACTGTGTGGGGACGGAGTTGCGGTGCGTGGGGCGCTTTTTGCCCGAAGGGTTTTGCTTTGCTGCCATAAGCGGTGTATAGCAGGGGTTGTGTGAAACTATCAACTCAAGGCATGCCGAAAATTTAGGCAAATTATGGACTATTCCTTTGAGCAGCTCGGGGAAAAAGATCTGCCAGAGCTGGTAGCGCTCGAAAAGCAGTGTTTTTCTCATCCATGGGGGGAGAAAGAGTTTCGGCTTGGTTTGGAGCGCAAAATTTTTTATGTTTTTGGGTTTACTTCCCCAGATGGACTTCTGGCCTACTGCTCACTGCACATGGTCGCTGGAGAAGCTGAAATTTTGAACATTGCTGTTCGCTCAGACCTGCGGCGTCGGGGACTGGGTGAGCGCCTGCTCAGGCTTATCGTGCAAATCTCCAAAAAAATGAATATACAGTCCATGTATCTGGAGGTTCGCGTCTCCAACCTGCCCGCTCAGGCCCTGTATCGAAAGCTCGGCTTTGAACAGGTTGGGATGCGCAAAAAATATTACCCCGACACAGGGGAAGACGCTCTTGTATTGCGTCTGGATGTGGAGAATAGAGAGTCTTTTCCCTCGGCAAAAGAGCCGGGGGCGTGAAATTTGATGTCTACGGGCAAGGAGAAACTGCCGTGATTCGCTTTATCGACCAGATGGACCTGAAAGGAAAAAAACTGCTCATCCGCGTTGACTACAATGTGCCCATCAAAGACGGCGTCATTGGTGACGACAATCGTATTCAGGCCAGCCTGCCAACCCTTCGCTATGCTCTGGAGCAGGGTGCAACCCTGATTCTGTGCTCTCACCTTGGAAAGCCCAAGGGCGAAGTGAAGCCTGAGCTGTCCCTGAAGCCTGTTGCGGCCCATCTTGCCGAGCTGCTTGGTCGTCCTGTTCTCATGGCTCCTGACTGCGTTGGCGAACGTGTTCGCTCAATGGTGGATGCGTTGTCTGCCGGAGATGTTCTTCTTTTGGAAAACCTGCGTTTCCACAAGCAAGAGCAGGCAGGAGATGATGAATTTGGCCGTCAGCTTGCCGAACTGTGTGATGTGTACTGTAACGATGCTTTTGGCACCGCTCATCGCGCTCATGCGTCCATGACGGCTATTCCGGCTCATGCACCTCAGAAGTGTGCTGGCTTCCTGCTGAAAAAAGAATGGGAGTTCATCGGTGAAGCTCTTGCGGCACCGAAGCGTCCATATGTTGCCATCTCTGGTGGAGCAAAGGTCTCGTCCAAGCTGGGCATCCTGAAAAAACTTTTGGAAAAGGTCGATACCCTTATCGTTGGCGGTGCTATGGCCAACACCTTTATGTTGCTTGATGGCATGAAGATGGGGGCATCCCTTGTTGAGGCTGATCTGCTCGACGAAGCCCAGGCTGTTTTGGACTTTGCCAAAGAAAAGGGCGCTCGCGTTGTTTTGCCCCTGGACTTTGTTGTTGGAGAAAGTCCTGATGCAACACAGGCTGCTGGCATCGTGGAAGCAGGACAGGATATTGAGCCTCACCTGATGGCTTTGGACGTCGGCCCCAAGACTGTCGAGCTGTATCGTGAGGTGCTTTCTGGTGCCAAGACTGTGGTCTGGAATGGCCCGGTTGGTCTCTTCGAAAATGATGCATTTGCTGATGGTTCGCTGGAGCTGGCCCGGATTATCACTGGCCTTGATGACGCGCTGACCATTGGTGGTGGTGGCGATACTGGTGCATGCCTGAAAAAGGCAGGCCTTGCCGATAGCCTGACCTTTATTTCTACTGGTGGCGGTTCTTTTATGGAATTTATGGAGGGCAAGGAACTTCCTGCCTTCAAAGCTCTGGAGGACTAACTGAATGCAGAAGCTGATTGCTGCAAACTGGAAAATGTTTAAAACCATTGGTGAAGCCCGGGAAATGGCTTCCGATCTGGTTCGTCGTGTTGGGGAAATCCCCGCAGATCGAGAAGTGCTGGTTATTCCTCCAAGCACCGCAATTTTTGCTGTGGCCGAAGAGTTTGGCCATGCCAAAGGCTTTCAGGTTGGTGGGCAGAACTTCCACCCGGAAGTGGAGGGCGCATTCACGGGCGAAATCGCTCCGCGTATGCTGACTGACCTGTGCTGCACCTATGCGCTGGCAGGTCACTCTGAGCGTCGTCATGTCTTTGGCGAAGGCGACGAGCTTGTTGGGCGCAAGGTGACCTTCGGACTGGAAAATGGTCTGAAAATGATTTTGTGTGTTGGTGAAAAAATTGATGAGCGAAAGGGCGGACGCGTTGAAGAAGTTCTTCGCCGTCAGCTTGAGGTCGGTCTGGCGGGAGTTTCTCGCGATATCCCCGAGACGGACATCGTTGTGGCCTATGAACCAGTCTGGGCTATTGGCACCGGAGAGGTTGCAGGTCCTGAAGAAATAGTGCATGCTCACGCCTTCATCCGGAATGTTCTCGTTGAGTTGTTTGGTGAAAAGGGCCATTCTATCCGTATTCAGTACGGTGGAAGCGTCAAGCCAAAGAACTGCGCAGACATTCTTGCGCTTGACAACGTGGATGGAGTATTGGTAGGAGGCGCTAGCCTTCAGGCTGAGAGCTTCAGCCAAATCGTCAAGGCATAAGTTAACAAACCCACAACGCACGGGTTTTAAGGGAGTTTGAATTGCAATCTTTAGTCCTTACGCTGCATATTCTTGCCTGCCTGATTCTCATTGTACTCGTACTACTACAGTCAGGAAAAGAGGGCATGGGTGTCATTTTTGGCGGTGGTTCCAGCACGGTTTTCGGTTCTTCTGGAGCTGGAAGCCTTTTGACCAAGCTAACTGGCTTCCTAGCAGCCATCTTTTTGATTACGTCGCTCCTGTACAATGTCTTGATTAGCTCTACGCCTGGTGACGAGACCATTATGACGGATATTCCGGCTGTGACCCAGCCTGCTCCTGTTGAGCAGAAGGCTCCGGTGACTGACGATATTCCTACAGCAAAGGAATCCGAACCAGCAAAATAGACTCTTTGATGCCTTAAGGCAGAATTGAGATAGAGAGAGGGGGAACTTTCCCCTTCGCAGCATTTCATTGTGCTTGTACAGGACCTGCAGCTTCGCGCTGCAGGTCCTTTTTTTTCCAAAAAACAGGTGAACCCAGAGGGTGCTGGGAATGGTCTGATGACACTGCTTTTTGGATTGTGAAAAGAGACAGAGCTGCTTGTGTTCTTGGGCTGGCCGAGGTGAAAAATCGCGGCACAAGGACAGAGCCTGTGGTAAAGCTGCCAAGACACCCTTGGGGAAGGGATTCAGCAGACCACACATGCTCACTCCACGCGAGCGTGGAGCGTGGCGAAACTCCGCCACAGGATAGATGACTCACTGCGCTGCAGTGCAACGAAAAGGGAACAGACTTCATGCAGAAAAGAGACGGATTTACTTCGAGTATTGGCGTGACACTGGCAACACTGGGGTCCGCCGTTGGCCTCGGTAACATCTGGAAAGTTCCGTACCTGACAGGAATGAATGGCGGGGCGTCTTTCCTCGTCATGTATATTATGTGCACGTTTGTTGTTGGCCTGCCCATCATGATCGCGGAGATTCTGATTGGACGGCACGTCAAGGCAAATGCTGTTGAGAGTTACCGAAAGCTTTCACCAAAAGGACAGCCGTGGTTCCTCATCGGTGTGATTGGCGTGCTTGGCGCTTTTACCATCACGGCATATTACTCGGGCGTTGCTGGCTGGGTTTTTGCCTATGTGTATAAAAGTTTTGCTGCGCTGATTACTGGCGGGGGCGTCGTTGATAGCACCGCTATGTTTAATGACCTCGTCACTGACCCCGCACAGGCTGTGTTTTGGCAGTATGTTGTGCTGGTGACTGTTGGTCTGGTCATTATGATGGGTGTTTCAAAGGGCATTGAGGGAACAGTGAAACGCCTGATGCCTGTACTGTTTGTCCTGTTGGTGGCTCTTGGTATTCGGAGCATGACTCTGCCCGGTGCCTCTGCTGGATTAGCCTTTTTGTTCAGCCCGGATTTCAGCAAAATTGATTCAAACGTGATTTTGATGGCCCTTGGTCTGGCATTTTTCAAAATGTCGATTGGTATGGGCATCATGACAACCTACGGCAGCTATTACCGTGATGACCAGAATGTTCCGTTCACCACACTTCAGGTTATGCTGGCTGACCTCACTGTGTCCATTTTGGCTGGTGTGGCTATTTTCCCTGCTGTTTTTGCCTTTGGAATGGAGCCTGCTGCTGGTCCGTCCCTGCTGTTTCTGACCATCCCCGAGGTTTTCAAGTCCATGCCTCTGGGAAATTTCTTTCAGCTTCTGTTTTTTGTTCTTGCTGCGGTGGCATCCCTTGGCGCAATGCTGTCGCTGCTGGAAGTTCCTGTCGCATTCATTACCGAGCAGACAGGGTGGAGCCGAAAAGCAGGAACAAGCATTACTGTTGGCCTGCTGATGCTGTTTGGTGCCCCGGCTGCATTGTCGAGTAGCGTTGCACAGGGCTGGCATATCTTTGGTATGAATCCCTTTGATTTTTACGATTATCTTTCTTCAAACCTGCTTTTGCCTCTTGACGGCATCGCAATTTGTGTGTTTGCTGCATGGGTCTGGGGGAAGAAACCTTTCTCCAAAGCATTTTCCAACAATGGTCAGCTCGAAAACGGTACGATTGCAGCGCTTGCTTTTGGCTTGCTGAAATACGTATCGCCTGTCCTGATTCTCATCATCCTGTTTAAGGGACTGGGAGTCTTTTAGACAAAGGGTGAGAACATGTGGAAGGTGAACCCTGACTGTGTTTGATGTATTGTGAGTTCGGAAAAGGGCTTCCAGCGAAAGCTGGAGGCCTTTTTTGTTGTGCGCTTTTCTCCAGTATCTCTGTGAACTTGATGGACATAAATGAGATAAAAACTTGCACGAGCCTGGTATCTGTGGAAATATAGGCAATCCTTTTTCTTTCTTGTTCGGGTTCCGCAACACCAGTCCTGTGTTTCGTTTTTTACAGATGAACATATTAAAAATCAGACTGTTTGACTCTGGAACAAGAACGATATACAAGGGCGTGCTTTTTTTTGATTGTGCAGTGCAGTGCGCTGCACGTTTTGTGTAAACACCGTAACATGTTCGACATCGTCTTGGGGAAGATGGTGTAAAGGGGTATTATGCAGAAAAGAGACGGATTTACGTCCAGCATTGGCGTGACCCTGGCAACGCTAGGCTCCGCTGTTGGCCTTGGTAACATTTGGAAATTTCCGTACATGACGGGTGCCAATGGTGGCGCATCATTCCTTGTCGTGTACATTGCCTGTACTTTTCTTGTGGGCTTGCCCATCATGATGGCCGAAATTCTTATTGGCCGTCACGTTAAGGCAAACGCTGTTGAAAGCTACAAGCGACTTTCTCCCAAAGGACAGCCCTGGTTTTTGATCGGTGTTTCCGGGGTTGTGGCTGCTTTTGCTATTATGGCATTTTATTCCGGTGTCGCAGGCTGGGTTTTTGCCTATGTTTTCAAGAGCATTGTCGCACTCTTTACGGGAACACAGGCAACTGACAGCGTCGCCATGTTTAATAGTCTGGTGAATGATCCCATTCAGCCGATTATTTGGCAGTACATTGTCCTTGTTTCTGTTGGCCTGATTATCATGATGGGTGTGGCCAAAGGCATTGAGGGAACAGTGAAGAAGCTGATGCCCGTTCTGTTTTTCCTGCTCATTGCGCTTGGCATTCGCAGCTTGACACTTCCCGGTGCTTCCAAAGGTCTTGAGTTCCTGTTTAGCCCGGATTTTTCCAAGATTGACTCCACAGTTATTCTGATGGCTCTCGGTCTGGCATTCTTTAAGCTGTCCATTGGTATGGGTACCATGACTACATATGGTAGCTATTACCGGAACGACCAGAATGTTCCAACAACGACACTTCGCGTCATGCTGGCTGACCTGCTGGTTTCCATGTTGGCAGGCATTGCCATTTTCCCGGCTGTGTTTGCGTTTGGTATGGAGCCTGCTGCTGGTCCGTCCCTGCTGTTCCTGACAATCCCGGAAGTCTTTAAGTCCATGCCTATGGGCGGGGTTTTTCAGGTTCTGTTCTTCGTCTTGACTGCTGTTGCATCCATTGGTGCAATGCTGTCGCTTATTGAGGTGCCTGTGGCATTTGCAACAGAAACTCTTGGATGGAGCCGAAAGAGTGTTACAGTCATTACTGTGATTCTGCTGATGATCTTTGGTGCTCCGGCTGCTTTGGCAACCAGTGTGACTAAGGACTGGCAGCTGTTTGGCCTGAATCCTTTTGATTTCTATGACTACCTGTCTTCCAACCTGCTTCTGCCTATTGGCGGCTTGGCGATCTGCCTCTTTGCTGCCTGGGTCTGGGGTGGGAAGGCATTCAAGAAAGCGATGTCCAACGACGGCGCACTGCACAATGGTGGTATCGCCAACATTGTTGTGCTGCTCCTGAAATTTGTCACACCGCTTCTTATTCTGGTGATCCTTCTTCAGGGCCTTGGGTTGATCTAGCCCAAACGTCTTACATGAAAGACAAAGCCCCGCTTTTTGCGGGGCTTTTTTTATGTCGTGGCTAGTAGAAGCAGGTGTACTGCGTTTTGTGCGGGTGGAGTAAGTTTTCACTGTGTTGCGCGAGCTGGCGTAACCCGTGGAGAATATCCGGTCCAGAAAGATCGGGACGCTGCATGCGGATGCACTCAAAAGCGGCAAACGCTGCTGCTCGAAGCTCAGTTTCTTCCCGCTGGGGAGGAAGAATTTCTCCAGCTTCAATACGCTGGCTCAGTTCCTCAGGCATTCGGAGAACGTCGAGGTTCCGAAAGAGCAGTGGAAGTTCGCGTCCACAGCAGGGGAAGAGGGTTTTGACATCTGGGAATGAGCAGTATTCAGGGAGCACTGTGGATAGGGCTTGGTGAAGCTCAAATGCGGCGCGCTGTGCTTTTTCAAGATATACAACTTCCATCCCATCACGCCAGGTTCTGCGGTCATCAAAAGCCGGGAAATGTTCGGCAAGCTGGCTGACAAAACGAGTGGCTGTTGTTTGTCCGTCTGGAGCTTTGACAAGCTGCTCGACAAATTCTGTCAGATCATGAAGCCCCTGCGCGATAAGGCGGTTGCCTGCATCATGAGCGACATCAATGAGCATTTCGGAAAGGGTGTGGAGAGCTTTGGGAGCATTTTCTGGCTCAAGCCCAAAAAAGGAAGAAAGCAGCTCGGTTGCTGTGAGCGCGCACAGTTGTCGGGCAGAAATAATGCCGCTGTCATCAGCAGCGTCCTGAAGCTGGTTAAGAAAAATATGCAGAAGCTGGCGGCGTTCCTGACCACAGTGCTCAAGGACAAGCTCATCGTAGCTTTGTCCAAAGTCCAGCATATTTTTAATGATAATGAACGAAAGCTGTGCTCTGGACGAGACTGAGGGAAGAGCGGTCGGAGTGGGAGGAGTCGTTGTGCTGAGCTGGGATGCGAGAGTTCGTAGCTGACGGGTTTCAAAATGGATTTTTGATCGGCCGGACTCGGCAATATTGGTGCATGACGCCGCGACGTTATTCAGGCTGGCCGCAAGGCGGGTGCCACGTCGAGGCTGATGGAGTTCGTGTGCAAGTACAGTCATGGTTCTCTGCTTGTGAAAGTGTTTTGCTCTTTTCTCCCGGCGGATTACGCCGTGGAGAACGTTGCCGACACAATTATCAACTTTGTGGAAGAAAACAACTTTAGGCACAAAAAAAGTGGATGAGTCTGTTTTTACAGAAAACCCTAATGATTTTTCTTGTAAAATCAAAAAAGATAGAAATTTCAATATAGAATAGATATGTATGGTTGTATTTTTAATACAGAATTATTCATATGCGTTGCACAAGAGGTGCAAGAAATATCTCTGTTGCAGAGTGAACAAAGACGTCGATTGGTTTTTGTTGCGTGGTGACAAGGGGAAGAAAAGTGCTGGGACTTGATACTTGGATAAAAATGATTTAGTGCGGGCGCTCAATGCGCAGCAGTGCGCGCATTCATAAAAGATGACTTTAGAAAAATGAGGGCAGAGAATATGAAAAAAGGCATGATGGCCGTGATGGTCTCCTTGTCGTGTATGCTGTTTTTGACAGGCTGTATGAGCCAGAAAGAATACATGATGAGTAAGGGATATTCTGCTGCCTATTCGCAAGGCTACCAGGACGGAAATGAAAGTGGCCGGGCTTCGGCTGGTGGTTTCTATAGCTTTAAGAAGAATACCCGGCGATTCCAGCGCAATGGGCAGTATCGTCAGGGCTGGAATGATGGATATCGCCAGGGCAAAAATGAACAGATTCACGCAAATCGAACTGTTGAGCGGTTCCGTCGCGAGCAGGATCGGCAGCGGCATGAAGAGCAGATGCGTCGGGACCAGGAGCGCTGGCGCCACAAGCAGGAACAGGTTCGCCGCGAGCAGGACCGCCGACGCCATGAACAGGATCGTTTGCGCCACGAACAGGAACGCCGACGTCATGAACATGAGCGTATGCGGCATGAGCGCGAGAGAAAACATCAGGAGCAGGCTCGCCTGCAACGTGAACGTGAGCGTGAAAAGCAGGAAAGAGAACGTGTCAAGCAGCGTGAGCGTGAACAGCGACGTCTGGAACGTGAGCTTCGCAAGGAGCAGCACAAACATGAAAAGGCTGTTCATCAGGCGAAAAAACATCATAAAAAAGATGACGTTTTCTACTATTAAAAAAGTGTTTATCGTCATGAAGGAAAGCCCCCTTTATGGGGGCTTTTTTTTATATGCGTTTGCTGGGAATATTGACGCTTGAGGCTGACAAGGGTAGTCCCAGCAGGAACCTTGAATCACTGGAGAAGCGTATGGAACGCATTTCGCGAATTGTAAAGGCTGCATCGTACTCTTGGGATGGATTGAGAAGCGCAGCTCAGAAAGAAAAAGCCGTGCAGGATGAACTGCTTGTGCTCGTACCTGTGATTGTGCTGGCGTTTTGGATTGGAGATACAGCTCTGGAGACGGCTGTTCTTATAAGTAGCTGGTTGCTGGTTTTGCTGACGGAGCTTTTGAACACGGCAATTGAGGCTGTGACTGATCGTGTTGGCACAGAATGGAATGAATATGCCAAGCAGGCCAAGGATCTTGGCTCTGCTGCGGTGTTTGTCGCCTTGTGCATTGCGGGCATCACCTGGTTTGCAGTGTTGGTGAGCTAAAGGGAGAAGGGATGCGCTTAAATAAATTTTTCTTTTTTCTGCTGAGCTGCGCTTTTGCCGGTGCGATGTTTAATCAGCAGATATATGAACTTCCGGTTTGGGGAATGCTCCTGGATCTGGTCGTCGTATGTGTGTTGTCTCTTGCTTTGGGCCTGCTTATCTCGCTTGTGCCCTATGTTCGCGTGGCGCTTTTCCCTCTTGTGAGCGCTGGCGGTTTTGCCGCTGCATATTTTTATAAAACATTTGGTGTGTCCCTGAGCTATGATTCTTTGGCGTGGCTTGTGGAAGCAAACAGATTTGAAGTAAACAGCTTCCTGACTCCCAGCCTTATGGGGATTCTAGGAGCTGGCATAGTCTTTGGCTTTGTGCAGGCTTGGTTGTCTGGTTCATTTGATTTGAAAAACAGACGGCTGAAGTTTGGTATTTTTGTTGGTGTCTTGGCCTGCACTGTTTTTGTGTACAAGGGAGCGTGGATAGGTTTGAAGCACTTTAAGGTGCAAAAAACATATGAGGCAATTTCGCTGAGCCGTATTTATCCGTTTTCGGTTCCCAAGGCTGCTCGCATGTATTTGCATGAAGCCAATGAAATGCAAAAAATGCTGAATCTGCCAGACCCTGCGACGGTGCCGTGTTCTGCTTTGCCGCAGGAAGATCGCCCTATTGTGACGTTTATTATTGGGGAAAGTGTTCAGGCGTATCATTTGGGGATAAACGGATACCCCAGAGAGACCACGCCGCGTCTTGCAAAAGAAAAAAATCTGCTCAACTTTGGTGTCTGCCGCTCTTTTGGTAACACAACGCGCGTTTCTTTGGTTGGTATGCTTACTGACGCAACAATCAAAAAACGGAAGCCGCGGCATGGCTCTTTCATTAAAATTTATAATGGATTGGGCTACAGAACTGCTTTTTATTCCAAGCAGAATAAGATTGGCCGAAGTGGTCAGCTGACAGATATGCTGATTTCCTGTGCGCAAGATGTACAATATATACACAACGGTGGCGGAGATTTCACTCTTCTTGATCCTCTTGAGCATGCAGCAAACACAGTGAAGGGTGGACAGCTTATTCTTCTTCATATGAGTGGTTCCCATTTCTCATACAAAAAGCATTATGGTGACGACTTTAGAAAATTTGTTCCAGATGCGTATGAGAATGAGAATTTGGCGCAGTATCATGATGAAGTGATTAACGCTTATGACAACACAATCTATAAGCTGGACAGTTTCCTCGTTGGGGTTATGGATAAACTTCGGGACAAGGATGCAGTCTTGATTTACGCCTCAGATCATGGCGATTCTTTGGGAAAACGCGGTGTTTTTCTTCATGGAACCTCCATTCAGAAAGAGCAGTATGAAGTGCCGCTGCTGATTTGGTACAGTGACCTCTACGCCCAGAAGCATCCTGAGATTGTTGCGGGCTTGCGCTCTTCGCTTGGCAAATCTGTTTCGCACGACAACCTGTATCATACGATTTTGGGACTTGGCGGTATCCAGTCGCAGCTCCTTGATCCAAAACTCGATTTGACTCGGGGCAAGGCAATATAGCTTCTTCTTGCAAGCTGGCCAGTGTCTTGGTACCCCTTCATGCGGTATCGGCACTGGCCTTTTCTGTGTCGTGAGACCCTTATGGAGGGAGTTATCAATGCTTAATTTTTCAAAAATCAGAACATATCCCATTCGCCAGCGGCAAAACAAGTTTAGCCTTGAGCGGATGATTCGTCCTGAATCATATTCTGTGTCACCCGTCTCAAACATGAGCACGCTTGCTGACCATGTTGTCGCTGCCAAAAAAGCAGGGGCAAAGGTTTTGGTCATGATGGGCGGCGCTGTTGTGAAAGAAGGCTGTGGCGCGTTGCTCATTGATTTGATGAAAAAGGGCTATATTGACCATATTTCTGGCAATGGCTCTGTTTCTATCCATGACTTTGAAATTGCGTTGATTGGCGAGACTTCGGAGCATGTGCCGAATGGCCTGAAAGATGGAAGTTTTGGCATGGCAGAGGAGACTGGTTCCATGATGAATCAGGCTATTCTGAATGCCGCAGCTGATGGTTTGGGCTATGGCTATGGCATCGCCCGGATGATCGATCAGGAGGCGTTGCCGCACCGTGAAGACAGCGTGCTGTGGAATGCCTACCAACTCGGTATTCCTGCGACAATCCATGTCGCGATTGGTGGTGATATTATTCATCAGCATCCGTTATGTGATGGCGCAGCCTTAGGTGCGACCTCTTTTCATGATTTTGAGATCATCACGGAAACGATTTCTGAGATGGCCAAGGGCGTCGTGCTGAATATTGGTTCTGCTGTTATTATGCCCGAAGTTTTTCTGAAAGCCTTGACAATTGCTCGGAATCTTGGCTGTGATGTTTCTGGATTTACTACGGCGAATTTTGATTTTATTGATATGTATCGTCCCCGGACTCGAGTCTTGCAGTGGCCTGAGGCTCTCGGTGGAGTAGGTATTGATATCCGTGGTGACCACAAGCAGACTGTTCCGGCCCTGCATCATGGTATTTGCACCCATCCGCAGTTTGCAGATCTTTCATAAAAAAATAAAAACGGCTCGCTATTGCGGGCCGTTTTTATGTCTAAAATGATGTGACGCCTTTTTCGAAAAGACGTCTGATCTTTTCTACTCTTTGGCGGTTCACGCCAAAATCCCAGTACCCAGAACGCGACGCAGAACGGATGTGAATTTTACTCTGTTCCGGGCTATACAGACACTCGACATCATCTGTGAAGGGAATGAACAGGAACTTTACACGAAATGTTGCATGAATGTAGTTCCCATCTTCCTGTTGGACGGTTGATTGAGGAATTGTCGTAATGGCAGCTTTGAGACGGGCCATTACTTCTGGGACAGGACCTTGCGCTTCTATTGCCGCAATACGGTGTGTATTGTCTGTGGCATAAGAAGACACACAATTGGGGCTGGAAGGGCAGGGGGTGAATCGCCGACGTTTCGACAGATCGGAAGAAGAGTCTGATGCTGTTACGCAGCTGCAAAGGCCCAAGCATATCCAGACCGCAAGCAGTGTGAGTAAACTCTGGCTAGTCATGGATGTACCATACGGCAACTGCGTAAAAAAAGGAATGGGAAAGACAATACTCGAGAAAGAAAAGTCTCTGAGCATAGCTGTTTTATTTTCTTGAAGATTTCGCCTAAAAATGTTCTCTTTAAGAACTTCATCTGTTGCCTTGTGCTTTTTCTCTGTAAAAAGACGGTGATGGAGATTTTTCTTTTGAAAAAAAGCCTGCCTTTTCATTCTCCCATATTCTCCAGTATCCTACAGAATACAAGGGTTGAGCTGGGGCTGACGGAGTTGACGAAAACCCGCCAAGGCTTTATCAGATTGCATGGCGGCCTATTCTTTTTATGGACGCTATGATACATGTACCAAACGCCTGCTCCGATTCGGTTCGGTCGCGGGATGGATACCAACACTTCATTAGGAGGCCAAATGTTTTTCGCTGACGTAGCCTACGCCATGGGCGCCGGTGCGACAGGAGCTGACGGCGCTGCAAATCCGCTGACCGCCATGATGCCCCTCGTTCTTATGTTCGTTATCTTCTACTTCCTGCTCATTCGTCCGCAGCAGAAGAAAGCGAAGCAGCACAAAGAAATGCTTAACGCACTGAAAAAAGGTGATTGGGTTCTGACTGGCGGTGGTTTCTACGGCCGTATTGTTGAAATGCATGAGGAAGAAGTCCTGCTGAATGTTGGTGAAAGCGACCTGCTCGTCAATCGTAGCTTTGTCTCCAACGTTTTGGACAAGGCTCCGAAAGCATTCCCCGCTGCCAAGAACGACAAAAAGAAAAAGTAGTTTTGGGCGGTGTTTCCCGCAAGTGTGGAAAAAAAGGCAAGCACGTGGCTTCTGTGGGTATGTGTCCGCAGGGGTCTGCTTGCCTTTGTTATTGAACAATAAATTTTTACTGGCTACCGGCGCAGAAAAATCGTCTGCGCCGCGTTTGTGTTTGGAGCCCGAGGAGTAACAATGAAAGGGAGCCTGCGTTACCGCATTATTCTCGCCCTGCTGGTGGGCGTGCTCGGCCTTGCCTATGTGCTGCCCTCGTTTGTTGCGAAGGATTCCCCCATGCGGAAAGTCCTCCCCGACGACGAGATCAGTCTGGGTCTCGACCTCAAAGGTGGTGTTCACCTGACTTTGGGTGTCGATATTGACAAGGCTATTGAGTACAACCTGAACCAGCTTGGTCAGGACATTCGTTCCTTAGCTCGTGATGAGGGCGTCGTCGTCCTTAAGCCTGCTGCAAAGAACGGAAATCTTCTGGAATTCACCCTGCTCAAAGATTCTCAGCGTGCAGAACTCGACGCACTGCTCGACAAGCACTACAAGAACATGCTCGCCGTTGACAGCCGTAAAGACAGCGCTGACGGAAAAGTGATCTACACCCTGAGCATGAAAGACGAGTACGAACGGCAGGTCTCCAAGCTGACCGTCGATCAGGTACTGAAAACTATCCGTACCCGTATTGACCAGTTTGGTGTTGCTGAACCCGATATTCGTCGCCAGCAGGGCGGTCGCATTCAGGTACAGCTGCCCGGTCTTGATGACCCGCAGCGTGCTATTGATGTTATTGGCCGTACTGCTCACCTTGAGTTCAAACTCGTTGACGACATGGCCGACCTTGCCAAGGCCAAGAAGGGCTTTCTTGCCCCCGGCCGCGAGATGGCTACTCTGAAAAAACTGCGTATGGATGGTTCCTACTCTGAAGAGCCAATCGTCCTCAAAAAAGACGCCGTTCTTTCCGGTGAGTACATCACTGACGCTCACGTCAGCTATGACAACTTTGGTCAGGCCTACGTTAGCATGACATTCAACGCCCGTGGCGCACGTACCTTTGCTCGCATCACTGGCGAAAATGTGAAAAAACGCCTCGCTATCGTCCTCGACAGCGAAGTGTATTCCGCTCCTGTCATTCAGGACAAAATCACTGGCGGCCGTGCTCAGATTACAGGCAACTTCTCCGATACAGAAGCTGCTGACCTTGCTCTGGTGCTCCGCTCTGGTGCTCTTCCTGCCCCTGTTAAGGTGCTCGAAGAACGCAGTGTTGGTCCTTCCCTTGGACAGGAATCCATCGACAAGGGTGTCACCGCCGCTGCCGCTGGCTTTGCCGTTGTTCTTCTCTTTATGGTTGTCTACTACGGCTTCAGTGGCTTTGTTGCTGACCTTGCCCTGATCTTCAACATGGTTCTTATCATGGCCGGTCTTGCTGGCTTTGGTGCGACCCTGACCATGCCCGGTATCGCAGGTATCATCCTGACTATCGGTATGGCTGTTGACGCAAACGTCATTATCTTTGAGCGTATACGTGAAGAACTTCGCAGAGGTTTGACAGCTCGCGCAGCCATCGAAGAAGGCTACGCACGTGCAACCCTCACCATTCTTGACGCAAACGTCACAACGGTTTTGGCTGCTATTATCCTTTATCAGTTTGGTACCGGTCCTATCCGTGGCTTCGCCGTGACCCTGACTCTGGGTATTCTGGCCTCCATGTTTACGGCTATCTTTGTGACCCGCATTCTCTTCGACTGGTGGGCTGCAAAGCATAATTCCGATGCAAAACTGAGCATCTAGGGAGAAATGAAGATGGGACTGCAAATCATCAAATCTGATACGAAAATTGATTTCGTAGGCTTTCGTAAGATCGCTTTTACGCTGTCAATTTTGCTGATTCTGCTGGGCATCGGCTCCCTTATCATGAAGGGTGGCCCGCGCTACGGCATTGACTTCGCCGGTGGTATCACCGTTCAGGTTAAGTTTGACAAGGCTATTCAGATCGATACTCTGAAAGATGCCCTCGGAACCACTGGCCTGAAAGATATGACCGCTCAGAGCTTTGGTAGCGCTGACGATCATGAATATCTGATTCGTATTTCTGCAATGGACGTCTCCACGGATGAGGTCCGGACCAAGGTTTCCGAAGCCTTGACGCAGAATATGTCTGACACTGGATTCACCATTCAGCGTCAGGAAATGGTCGGCCCAAAAGTCGGTGCTGACCTCCGAGAAAAAGCCCTCGAAGCTATGTTTTATGCGGTTCTTTTGATCGCTATTTACATTTCCGGGCGTTTCGAAGCTCGCTGGATGGCTGCCGCAATTATGGCCGCAGCGCTTTCCGGTGGCATCTATGTCCTCGGACTCGTTAACCTGCCTATGAGTTTGCTTATTGTCGCCGCTATGCTGATTACTGTCGGCTTATGCTGGTATCTTAAGCTGAACTATGCGCTTGGCGCTGTCGTTGCGTTGATTCACGACGTGTTAATCACGGTCGGTGTGTTCTCGCTTTTGAACAAAGAATTTGATTTGACCATTGTTGCCGCTCTTCTGACGATTATTGGTTACTCCTTGAACGATACAATTATCGTTTTTGACCGTATTCGTGAGAACCTGCGCAACAAGGCTCATCAGACCTTTGGCGACGTCATCAATGTCTCTGTTAACCAGACTCTTTCCAGAACCCTGCTGACCTCTGGCACGACCCTGTTCGTTGTCATTGCACTCTTTGTTCTCGGTGGTGGCGTTATTCACGACTTTGCCCTCGCTTTGCTTATTGGTGTTGGCGTTGGTACGTACTCATCCATTTTCGTCGCAAGCCCAATCCTTATGGGATTTGGCCCTTCTGCTTTGCAGCACGACGAGGATGCAGAGGAAGCAGCCTAGCTGTTTTTTCCTCTCGTATTGTGTTCAAAGGCCCCCAGAATTGGGGGCCTTTTTTTATGCATAAGAAGCGTTTTGGTGGGGGGCTATGAGATTACGAGACTCCGTCTCGTGCTCTGCAAGGGGCGCTAGGGTGGGCGGGGACTCTGTCCCCGCACCTCTGCAAGGGGCGCTGCCCCTTGACCCCGCCCAAGGACGAGGCCCTTGGGAATCCCACTATCGCCCGAAATAAAAGAGGACCGAAATGTGATGAGAGCGTAGCTCTCCTCTCCATTTCGGTCCCTTTTTTTCGGCCTAGTGGCGTTTCCCGATTGCGTCTTCTTCTGCATTTTCCAGCCGTACTTATTTTCTTTCTGAACGCGGGCGTTCAGAAAAAAAATGATGGCGAACTCGCAGAAGAGAAAGACTTTCTTGTCGCATTCTCACACAAGTTTCAAAGCCGTCCAAGCGAAGCTTGAACGGCTTTGAAACTCGATGAGGATACGTAAGGGAATCATTCCCTTACGCGGGGTCCGGGGCTGGCCCCGGCCGGGTTTGGGGCAGGCGCCCCAACACTTATCTCTCTCCTCTATTTAATAAAAAGAGGGTAATCAGTAGAGCGGATACAGCGAATGATCTCGTTGTGCCAGTCTTGCGACGGGAAGGAGCCGTCGAAGTTGTAAAGATGTCCAGGGCGCTGTTGTGATTCTGTAACGACGAGGGCGTTAAGGTTGGGGACGTGGTTTTCAGAACACCAGGATTCGATGAGATGGAGAGGCTTTTTTAGGCAGGTAGCTTGTTGAGGTTTGCGGTCTACAGCTTCGCAGAGTTCGCTGTAGGTGAGCGTCCGAAAGTTTGTATCTTCTTGTGTTGCGCGGGGCTTGCGGACGCGGCGCTGGTGATAGAGCAACGTGTTTAGAACCTTAATTGTAAAGCGGTTCATGGATGCATTGTCCATCGGGCGATCCTCCGGTTTATATGTAGTAATGTTTTCTACATACAAAATGAAATCCATTTTTTCAATGGGGAAAAAGAAAAGTCCTATTCCTTTGAGGGGAGTAGGACTTTTTTAATTCGAAAGAAGGCTTGTGGCTGGCGTAAAACCAGTCGTAGAGCTTTTCTGCGCTTACTTCCGGTAATGACAACCTGTTGAGGTGTGGTTTCTGCTTGCGCCGAGGGTGACGATGTAGGCTGCATAGCATCCGTGGAAAAGGTCAATCAGCGACTTGGAGATTGGTGTTTCCCGGTAGAAGTCCTGAAGGTTTCGGTAGAGGCTGCGCATGTCGTCATAGGCACGCTTGAGGCGCGGTGTTGTTCGGGTAATGCCCACATAGTTCCACATCGTGGTGCGGATGGTGGCCCAATCCTGCGCAATAAGCGCGGGGTCTTCGTTTTCGGTGTTTCCACCGCTAACCCAGTCGGGCATTGCCTCGACAAGGCGCTTAGGCAACTTGTTCCGGGCGTTGTAGTGCTTGGAAATATCTTCTGCTGCGCTGACGCCGTAAAGCAGTGCTTCCAGCAGTGAGGTGCTGGCAAGACGGTTTGCTCCGTGAAGACCTGTGCAAGCACATTCGCCGACGGCATAAAGCCGGGAAAGGGTAGTCCGCGCGTGGGTGTCCGTAAGCACTCCACCACAGAAATAATGGGCAGAAGGAACGACTGGAATGGGTTCCTTTGTGATTTCCAGACCAATTTCACGGCATTTATTCGTGATGGTTGGGAAGCTTTTTTCAATGTCTACAGTGCTGTACTTGGCGACATCAAGATACACACAGGGGGACCCTGTAGCGAGCATTTCGTCCTGAATGGCACGGGTAACGATGTCGCGGGGAGCGAGGTCGGCGCGTGGGTCATAGCGGGACATAAAGGCTTCGCCCTTTTCATTGACAAGCCGGGCGCCTGCACCGCGAACAGCTTCGGAGATCAGGAAACGCCGCGGCGCACGATGATACAGCGAAGTGGGGTGGAACTGCACATATTCTGCGTTGATGGTTTTGGCTTTGGCGCGGGACGCCATGACCATACCGGAACCAATGGAGGATGCGGTGTTGGTCGTGTGCTGGTAAATTTGCCCGATGCCGCCAGTGGCGAGAATTGTGTAGTCTGCCAGGATGGTTTCAACCTGCTTGAGGTCGTCGTTGTAGACGTAGGCACCGCAGCACTGATTTTTGAGCTGATATTTAAACTCAAGAGCCTTTGCATGGTGATGACTCGTGAGCAGGTCAATGGCCGTTCGCTTGGTCATGATCGTGATGTTTGGATGCCGCTGCACTGCTGCAGTGAGCTGATCCATAATCGCACGACCAGAATAGTCTGCGCAGTGGATAATCCGGGGGCGGTCGTGACCGCCTTCCCGGTGAAGATCCAGAGCACCTTTTTCATCTCGGGCAAAATCAACTTTCAGCTTGTCGAGAAGAATGTCCTTGACGGCCTGCGGACCCTGCTGAGCGACAAACCGGACAGCGCGAGGGTTGTTTTGTCTCCAGCCCGCGACAAGAATATCCTCTTCGAGGGCTTTGGGGTTCTCGTCTGGGGCTTTATAGATAATGCCCCCCTGAGCAAGGGCAGAGTTGCCTTTGTCTGGGGCATCGTCTGCCGTAAGCAGGCTGACCTGTCGGCCTTCGTCAGCGAGCTGCAAGGCGGCGGTTGCACCTGCAATGCCGGAACCAATAATGAGAACCTCTGTCCTGTACCGATAGCAATTCATGACGAAATATCCGTTGTGAAAGTTTATGAACAGACGTCGAGCATGCGGTCAAGCGCAATACGGGCGTGGTATGCGATGTCTTCAGGTACGCGAACGGGTTCGGCGGAGTCGAGCTGCTGGAGTGTCGTCGCGAGCAGGTGTTCGGTGGTTTTCGCCATGTTGCTGCATGTGCTTGGGTGCAGTGGGCGAACTCGTTTTACCTGATGGTATTTTTTAGCAAGGCGTTCGACGAGGTTGATCTCGGTTCCGATGTAAATTGTGGAATCGTTGGGTGCGTCTTCAACGAACTTGATGATTTTGGACGTAGAGCCTGCGGCATCGGCCTTTTTGACGACCTTAGCAGGACACTCTGGGTGGACGATGACAAGAGCATCGGGATCACGGCGCCGGACTTCGTCAACGTGTTCGGGGCGGAAGCGCTGATGAACAGCACAAAGCCCGGGCCAAAGCAGGAGCTTTTTGCTCGTAGCTTCGGCAACGTCGATGTTGTTTCCGCCACCACGGATGTCCAGAACCATTCTCTTGTCTTCTGGAATACCAAGGTTATTGGCTGTGTTTTCGCCAAGATTTTCATCAGGCAGGAACAGAACTGTGTCTCCCTGTTTCATTGCCCAGGTCATCATCTTTTCAGCGTTGGCAGAGGTGCAGACCGAACCGCCGTACTGGCCAACGATGCCTTTGATGGCTGCAGATGTGTTTACATATGCCAGAGGGATGACGCGAGCACCATTTTTGGTCAGCTGGCGCATGGCACAGTCCAGAATATGGGCTGGAGCCATTTCGGACATGACGCAACCCGCGTCAGGGGCTGGCTGGACAACAATCTGTTCTTCGCCAGCAAGCATGGCAGCAGTTTCAGCCATGAACGACACGCCACAAAAAACAATGTATTTGGCGCGTAGTGCCGGGACCTGGCGAGCCAGCTCCAGAGAGTCACCGCGGAGGTCTGTGTGCATGATGACTCTATCATTCTGGTAGTGGTGGCCCATGATAACGAGGTCAGAGCCGAGCCTTTCCCGAACTTCGGTGATGATTTTTGTATCTGATGTTGCTGTCATTGTTAAACCTGTTCCTTTATGCGAACACGCATGCTGAAATCCGCTGCGGGTGCAGAGTGGGTAAGTCTGCCAACCGAAACGTAATCGGGGCCAATAGTGCCGATGCTCGCAAGTTGTGAAAAGTCGACACCGCCGCTCACTTCTGTCTCAATTGTGTCTGGGATGACAGAGAGCGCCTGAGTGAGCATTTCTGTGGTCATGTTATCAAGCATGATTCTGTCCACATTTTGTGAGACAGCTTCCAAAACTTCGTTTTGATCCCGGCATTCGACCTCAATAGGCGGACAGGGGGAGTAGGTCTGTCGCAACGCTGTCACAGCAGGTGTGATACCACCTGCCTGATCGATGTGATTGTCTTTGAGCATCAACATCTCTGCGAGGTCGATGCGGTGGTTTTTGGCGCCACCAATGCGGACGGCATATTTTTCGGGGTAGCGCAGCCCTGGAAGTGTTTTTCGTGTGTCCAGGAGTGTCGTCCTGGAATCACCAAGCTGGTCAACATATTTTTTGACGAGGTTGGCGATGCCAGAGAGGTGACAAATGAAATTGAGGATAACCCGCTCAGCCTTGAACGCGACTTTTGGCGAACAAACAAAAACGGCAACAGTCGTTCCCTCAGGAACGGTGTCGCCGTCATGATTATAATATGTTACGTCTATGGACGTGTTTGGAGCAAGACTACTCAGAACAAAATCCGTGATGGGAAGCCCCGCACACAGCGTTGCTTCTTTTGCAACAATTTCGCAGTGAGCCTGTTGAGTATCCAAAAAAACAGCCTCAGATGTCAGATCTGGTCCATCTTCGTCAAGTGCCAGAGAAATACTGCGTTGGAGGTACTCCATCGCCTTCCCCTGGAAAAATGTTTCAAATTGCGTATTGTTCATGAGTACTCGCAAAAATTTTGGGGTAGAGTCCGTCTATCGGACGTATGACAAGCTGCCCCGTGAGTCAAGAATATTGAATACTTTGACCTCTGGGGCCTTTTGCGTTACCAGTCTCTCGCTATGAAAAAAGAGGAACGTATCACGACAGAACAGGAACAGCTTCAGAAATTTCGTGCAGTTGAAGACGACGTCGAAAATACTGCAGCAGAGATGGAAAACGTCCACCCCGCGGACGGTGCTGACCAACTTGAAAGCCTCTCCCTTACGGAGCAGGTTCAGGTCGTTACGTCTTTAGAAAAGGAAGACGCTGCCGAATTTATTGCGGAAATGGAACGCCATGACCGCGCTCGGCTTATGCGAGACCTCCCTCCTGAATTTGCTGCTGACCTGCTTGAAGAAATGTCGCCAGATGACGCTGCCGACGTTTTGGATGACCTTGATGATGCCCATCAGCAGAGCCTTTTGAAGCGTGTCGAGGATGAAGAAGCGCTCGAAATTGAGACGCTTTTGACCTTTGACTCCAACACTGCCGGTGGTGTTATGAACACCGAGGTGACGGTTATTGACCGGAACATGACGGCAGATCAGGCAATTCAGCGAATTCGTAGCGCTGCGGAAGAAACTGAAATTCCGTATTATGCCTACATTGTTGACGAGATGGATCACCTCGTCGGCGTGCTCTCTCTTCGCGATCTTATGCTTAGCCCACCCGGTCAGCAGTTGCGGGAGGTCCTCGGCAAGCAGCATCTTGTCTATACGTACTTCGATGAAGACAAGGAAGATGTGGCGCGTAAACTCACGCACTACAACTTCCTCGCCGTCCCCGTCGTCGATCGCGAGATGCGGCTTCTTGGTGTGGTAACCCATGACGATGTTATTGACATCATTCATGAGGAAGCCAGTGAGGATATGCTCGGTATGGTTGGTGCTGGTCAGGATGAAACCACCGACACACCGTGGGTTCAGTCTGTCCGTATGCGTCTCCCTTGGCTCGTCGTGAACGTCGCTAACTCTGCAATCTCTGCGTGGGTTGTCCATCTCTTTGAGGGAACAATTGGCGAAATGGCCATTCTCGCGGCCCTCATGCCTATCGTCGCAAATCAGGCTGGCAACTCTGGTCAGCAGTCTCTCGCCGTCATTATTCGGCAGCTCGCAATGGAATCCTTTGACCGCAAGCGTGCATGGAGCGCCGTTGCCCGTGAGGCACGCATTGGGGTGCTCAACGGCATCATTGTCGGTCTGCTCGTCATGCTTGGCGTCTTTCTCCTTACTCACAACATTCAGCTCGCCTGTGTTATGAGCTTCGCCCTCGGTCTCGACATGTGTATTGGTAATGTCGCCGGGGCATCCATTCCCGTCATTTTGCAGGAACTTGGGCGTGACCCCGCTCAGGCTTCCAGCATTTTTTTGACAACTCTCACCGACAGCGCCGGATTTTTTACCTTTCTCGGGCTTGCTACGGTATTTTTATTATAAATATTTTTTATTGGGACCTGGCCCGCGAAGGCTGGGTGGGAGGGAGAGAGAGAGAACCGGGGCCAGCCCCGGACCCCGCGTAAGGGAATGATTCCCTTACGTATCCTCATCGAGTTTGAATTCCATCCACGCTTCGCGTGAATGAAATT